>NZ_AZRH01000073.1:0-625 GCF_000512315.2 Morganella sp. EGD-HP17 | reverse complement strand
CACCGTCACCGTCGTGGCCGTTAAGGCCGCCGACTCGCCGGCAACCCCGTTACCCTGTACATCCTTCAGCGTCACCGTCACCCGGATGTCATCGCCTGAAGCATACGTTACGCTATCAACCGCAATCGCTGACTTTAACTGAACCGGACTCCCTGACGTCACCGAATACGGTGATGATACCGAATCCGCGCCCCAGCCGGTTAACCGCAGTGCGGCAGTCAGCCCCGTGCCGGCCGTCTCTGCCACATACAGACGGGTGTAAGTCCCGTTGCCGTTATCCGCCCAGCCGCGCCCCGGCTCTGAAACAGCGTTATCAACACGGACAGCGGCGTCAGTCAGTAATGAAGACTGCCCTGTGACTGGATTACTGTTCGCGTCTTTTAATGTTACCGTTACTGCAATATCACTGCCTGCGGTATACGCGGCTTTGTCCGTGCTGATGGCCGAGGTGCTTTGTACCGGCGATGTCGCGGTCAGTGTCACCGCTGCCGCTCTGACCGGTAATGCCTGACCGTTAACCGTCACCAGGATAGCCGCCTCACCGGCTCTTGTTCCCGAAAGCACAGCGGAATAACTGCCGTCACCGTTACCGGAGGCGGCACTGATGACGGTATCCGGTAACGGT
>NZ_AZRH01000072.1:0-668 GCF_000512315.2 Morganella sp. EGD-HP17 | reverse complement strand
GGATCACGTTCTGACTGATTTGTGCCCGGAAAACAGGGTAACTGACTGAACAGTAAGGCTGGCGGTGTTTTCCGGGAACGGGCGGGATTCACCGGGTTATTCCCCGATTTCTTTTTCTCTCACAATCTCTTTTTCTCTGACGATATCTTTCTCAGCCTGCTGCAGTTGTTCTGTCTGCCGCACACGGTGTAACTGTTCCTGCCGGAGCATGTCATCGAGGCTGACGGCCGCTTTCCGGTCATGCGCGTTTTCCTGTGACTGCAGACGCTGCTGTTCACGGCTGATTTCCGCGTCCAGACGGGTGTCCTGCGACGCATCACGGACGGTATCTGCTTTTTCCGGTAATGCGGCCGCTTTCAGTTCGGCCTCATGGCGCTGCTCCTCCGCTGTTTTCAGGGTCAGCGGGTCATCCGCTGCCGGGACACCGGCACGGAGTGTGTCCGGCGCACTGAGGTCAGCCGGAAGCCCGCCGGTCATTTTTCGCATCACCGCCGCGTTCACCGGCTCCTCCGGCTGCAGCCGGACAACCACACCGCTGTCCGGGGTCTGTTTAAGCTGTGCCAGCGCCTCTGTCATACTCTCCGCAATCCGCGTTTCCCCGTTGCTGCCGCGCTGCAGTACCATCCAGGCGGCTTCCTCACGACCGACAAGACGATGTTCCTGCCCGG
>NZ_AZRH01000071.1:0-723 GCF_000512315.2 Morganella sp. EGD-HP17 | reverse complement strand
GATCTCTTCCCTTTCTTCAGTACCGGTATAAAGTAGAGTTTCCGGCCTTTCTTCTCCTGAAAAAAGAGGTCATCTGACATGAAAAAGACACGTTATACCGAAGAACAGATAGCGTTTGCCCTGAAACAGGCTGAAACCGGTACTAGGGTAGAGGAAGTATGCAGAAAGATGGGTATTTCTGAAGCCACTTTTTACAATTGGAAGAAAAAATTCGGTGGTATGGGCGTGACAGAACTTCGCCGCCTGAGACAGCTCGAGGAAGAAAACCAGCGTCTGAAGCGCCTGGTGGCAGATCTGAGTCTGGACAAAGAGATGCTGCAGGAAGTCATCAAAAAAAAGTTCTGAGACCGGCGCAGAAGCGGGAGGCGGTAACCTGGTTGCTGGAGGCCTACCGTATCGGGCTGCGGCGTGGTTGCCGTCTGATGATGCAGAGCCGCACGGTCTACCACTATCAAAGCCGGCGTGACGACCGCGCAGTCACGCAGCGGATAAGGGAAATAGCGGAAACCCGCATCCGCTACGGCGTGCAGCGCATACATATCCTGCTGCGCCGGGAAGGCTGGCTGATTAACCATAAGAAAACCCACCGTATTTATTGTCAGGAGGGACTGAATCTGCGGACAAAGCGGCCCCGCCGACATGTCACAGCCAGACACAGACAGGAGCGCCCGGCAGTGACGGCAGCCGATCAGTGCTGGAGTATGGATTTCGTTGCTGATAATC
>NZ_AZRH01000070.1:0-718 GCF_000512315.2 Morganella sp. EGD-HP17 | reverse complement strand
GCCACCACTTCCGCCATGTTGCGGTTACCAATCATGGAGCTTTCATCAATCAGGAACAGGGTATTGTCAAAGCGCGGCGTTTCCCCGTTGCGCAGCTGCTGCGCGGTATCGGTCAGAAACGACTGCAGGGTCTGCGCTTTCACGCCGGTTGCCGCCATTTCCCCCACCGCCCGGTGTGTCGGTGCCAGACCGCGGACGTCCGGCCGGGATCTTCCGGCAGCAAATCCAGACTGCGCATCACCGCCTTAAACTGGGTGGTTTTCCCGACCCCGGCATAGCCCTGAACCGCGATAAACCGGTCGGTACTCTCCAGAATTAACCGTGTCGCCGCCTGCTGCCCCGGCGTCAGTCCGGCCAGCATGGCCTCCGGCACGCGCTCAAAAAACGGCTGCTGTGTGCCCTTGCCCTGCAGGATGGCGCGGATAATCTGCTTTTCCGACTCCCACGCAGCGGCGGTCACGTACTCATTTTTTCCCGACCCCGGCACCGGGATCAGTTCACCGGCCGCCGCCATTTTTGCGGTCTGCAGGCGGATGCTTTCCGCCGTCAGGGACGGATGCAGCGGCAGCGTTTTTGCCACCACATCAGTCACGGAGAACATCACCTGATTTTCCTGCGTTAACACAATGCCCTGCCGCACCGCTTTCTCCGGCACTGACCACAGACGCGCTGCTGCCCGGTTTACGGAGGTATCCGGATTCTGCGGGTCAGTGCCGAG
>NZ_AZRH01000069.1:0-873 GCF_000512315.2 Morganella sp. EGD-HP17 | reverse complement strand
CCCGCATAACCGTAGTCAATGTGCCGGTCAGCAGGCTCCGCCGGGTTAATCCGGATACTGTCCTGCCCGTCCGTCAGGGTCAGGGTGCCGTCATCGTGTATCTGACTGACGGTGCGGGTGCTGTTGACCACCCGCCCCCGGTTACGGTCGGTGCGGGTAAAGGTGACTTTCTCCCCTTCGGCTATCTCACGGGTTTCAGTCCGGAACACCTGAATATCCCGCGAGCTGTTCTCAAACGCGGAGAGCGGGATATCCCTGTTATCCGCATCCCGTAACATCACCACACCGTCCGCTTTGTCACTCTCTGAGACTGTCAGGGTGTAATAGGTATCACCCGCGAGGACGGTTTTGCCGTGATGCTGCGCCAGTCCGGCCACCGAGTGCAGAGACGCCGTCTGTGTTTTTTCCTGCACCAGTACCGGTATCCGGACGCTGCGCACGTCCTGCCCGGACGTCAGTGCCTCATGCACCCCGGCGTTGACCGCTGCTCTGTCCGCGTTGGTCTGCACCACTATCAGGGTTTTCTCCCGGGCTTCCGGTGTCCGGCTGCTGTAGTCACGGACAATATCGCGGATAACGCCGTCCTCCCCGGCCTGCATGACCGATTTTTCCGGTACATGCGCATCAGGCAGACGCGGCACGATGTCCGGGGACACATTTTCCAGCAGTGCGGCCGCCTGTTTCATCTGCCCGGCAATCACCGCCTCCACCGCCGGTTTCAGTGCCGGGGTCTGTCGGACAATCTCTTTCATGATGGCCGTATCCAGCGCGGAGCGGGTCTGTGCCAGTTCAAACGGCGTACCGCTGTCAATCGCCTGCTCCTGCGCGGTGTCCCCGCTCTTGACCGCACGGCCGCCGCCTGCCTCAATCACC
>NZ_AZRH01000068.1:0-873 GCF_000512315.2 Morganella sp. EGD-HP17 | reverse complement strand
CCTGCATAACCGTAGTCAATGTGCCGGTCAGCAGGCTCCGCCGGGTTAATCCGGATACTGTCCTGCCCGTCCGTCAGGGTCAGGGTGCCGTCATCGTGTATCTGACTGACGGTGCGGGTGCTGTTGACCACCCGCCCCCGGTTACGGTCGGTACGGGTAAAGGTGACTTTTTCCCCTTCGGCCATCTCACGGGTTTCAGACCGGAACACCTGAATATCCCGCGAGCTGTTCTCAAAGGCGGAGAGCGGGATATCCCGCTTATCCGCATCCCGCAACATCACCACACCGTCCGCTTTGTCACCCTCCGTGACTATCAGGGTGTAATAGGTATCACCGGCGAGGACGGTTTTGCCGTGATGTTCTGCCAGCCCCGCCACCGAATGCAGGGACGCCGTCTGTGTCTTTTCCTGCACCAGTACCGGTATCCGGATTCTGCGCACGTCCTGCCCGGCCGTCAGAGCCTCATGCACCCCGGCGTTGACCGCATTCCTGTCCTCGTTGGTCTGCACCACTATCAGGGTTTTTTCCCGGGCTTCCGGTGTCCGGCTGCTGTAGTCACGGACAATATCCCTGATAACCGCGCCATTTTCTGACTGCTGCACGGATTTCTCCGGTACCTCCGCACCGGGAAGGCGCGGCACAATGTCCGGGGACACGTTTTCCAGCAGATCGGCCGCCTGTTTCATCTGCCCGGCAATCACCGCCTCCACCGCCGGTTTCAGTGCCGGTGTCTGGCGGACAATTTCCTTCATGATGGCCGTATCCAGCGCAGAGCGGGTCTGTGCCAGTTCAAACGGCGTACCGCTGTCAATCGCCTGCTCCTGCGCAGTATCCCCGCTCTTGACCGCACGGCCGCCCCCTGCCTCAATCACT
>NZ_AZRH01000067.1:0-967 GCF_000512315.2 Morganella sp. EGD-HP17 | reverse complement strand
TGGCTCAGCATCTGACGTTTATGCTTCCCTGTGCGGTGATCGAGATAGTGATGAACCACCGCGCCGCCGCAGTAGTGCCGCAGGCGGGAAGCCGACACCGGCGGGCGTTTCAGGTACCGGCCAAGGTACTTCACGCTGTGCCACGCCCCCCGTGTCTTTTTCGCAAAATACACCTTCCAGTACCGCCCATACTGTGCCTGCAGATAACGATGCCACCGGCGTTCGTCGCGGATGTGGCCCAGCCCCGGCAACATGCCGGGCATGATGCGGGCGTAGCTGCTGCGCAGCAGGCGGATAACGGCATTCCGCCAGATGAGCTCCACGGCTTTCTTTTTGAAGAAAAGGTTTCGCCAGACGTTATGCTTAACGTAGAGACCGCCCCGCGTGACTGAGACGTGGATATGCGGGTGCTGATTGAGCTGGCGGCCATAGGTGTGCAGGGCACAGAATATACCGACCTCAATACCCTGTTTACGTGCCCACGTGAGCATGGCGCGGGTGGCGCAGCGGAACAGGTCATTGAGCAGGGGCCAGTTATTGTTAAAGAACGGCCATAGCAGGTGTGGCATGGTAAAAGTGATGTGCTGCCATTCGCAGTCGGGCAGAATGTGCTGCTGCTCAGCAATCCATTGCTCAGTAGACTTCATGCCGCAGGCGCTGCAGGCCTTTGACTTGCAGCTCTGGCAGAAAAAGCGGGAGTGGGTACAGTCCGGAGAGGCGCAGCAGTAGCGGCGAACACCCATTGCGCAGGTGCCACAGGCAAGCATGCGTTCAATACAGAGGCGGGTCCACAGGCTGACGTTGTCACCGTGTTTTTCGAGGTGGCGGTTCCAGCCGTCATTGATGGTGAACAGGAGTTTGGCAGGGCGCGGGATATACATGAAGCTGAGTATAACGCGGTGCTCCGGGCATGCAAAGCCTCGGAACGGCGAAGCCGTGACGCTCGCCCTGTAAGGGCGCTACGTTC
>NZ_AZRH01000066.1:0-992 GCF_000512315.2 Morganella sp. EGD-HP17 | reverse complement strand
GCCAGTCTGCACGGAGCCATCCTTGAAATACCACCCTTTAACGTTTGATGTTCTAACCCGGGTCCATAATCTGGATCGGGGACCGTGTCTGGTGGGTAGTTTGACTGGGGCGGTCTCCTCCCAAAGAGTAACGGAGGAGCACGAAGGTTGGCTAAGCATGGTCGGACATCATGCGGTTAGTGCAAAGGCATAAGCCAGCTTGACTGCGAGAGTGACGGCTCGAGCAGGTACGAAAGTAGGTCTTAGTGATCCGGTGGTTCTGAATGGAAGGGCCATCGCTCAACGGATAAAAGGTACTCCGGGGATAACAGGCTGATACCGCCCAAGAGTTCATATCGACGGCGGTGTTTGGCACCTCGATGTCGGCTCATCACATCCTGGGGCTGAAGTAGGTCCCAAGGGTATGGCTGTTCGCCATTTAAAGTGGTACGCGAGCTGGGTTTAGAACGTCGTGAGACAGTTCGGTCCCTATCTGCCGTGGGCGCTGGAAGATTGAGAGGGGTTGCTCCTAGTACGAGAGGACCGGAGTGAACGCACCACTGGTGTACGGGTTGTGATGCCAATTGCATTGCCCGGTAGCTAAGTGCGGAAGAGATAACCGCTGAAAGCATCTAAGCGGGAAACTTGCCTCGAGATGAGTCTTCCCTGACCCTTTAAGGGTCCTGAAGGAACGTTTGAGACTAAGACGTTGATAGGCTGGGTGTGTAAGCGCAGCGATGCGTTGAGCTGACCAGTACTAATGAACCGGGAGGCTTAACCTGACAACACCGAAGGTGTTTTGAGTTGAGAGACGATTAGAGAGATTTTTCAGCACAGTGAAGAGGCAGAAGTCATTCACTGTGAAAGCTTGTTTTGGATTGAAATGAATTTGCCTGGCGGCCGTAGCGCGGTGGTCCCACCTGACCCCATGCCGAACTCAGAAGTGAAACGCCGTAGCGCCGATGGTAGTGTGGGGTCTCCCCATGTGAGAGTAGGGAACCGCCAGGTTATTA
>NZ_AZRH01000065.1:0-1068 GCF_000512315.2 Morganella sp. EGD-HP17 | reverse complement strand
CTGCCCCACGTGCCCAGCTGCAGGGTCGCCTTCAGCCCCGTGCCCGCGGTATCCGCTGTATACGCGGCCGTGTACGTGCCGTCACCGTGGTCAGTCCAGCTGCTGCCGGCTTTCTGTGTGGCATTCGGCACCGTCACCGTGGTGGCCGTTAAGGCCGCCGATTCACCGGCAACATTATTTCCCTGTTTATCCTTTAAGCTGACAGTCACAATAATCTCACTGCCGGCAATGTAGCTGTTTTTATCAGTTGATACCGCAGATGAAAAAGGCACCGCCTCACCGGCCGTAATATCATACGCCGCCGAAGAATCCGCACCGCTCCATCCCGTTAACTGAAGTGTGGCTTTTAACTGTGTGCCGGCTTTTTCCGCAACATACGTTCCGGAGTAAGTTCCGTCAGCATTATCAGTCCAGCCGGTGCCGGTTTTCACCGATGAACCGGGGACGGTTACTGAACTGCCGGTCAGTGAGGATGACTGACCGGTAACCATATTCCCCTGCGCATCTTTCAGCGTCACCGTCACCCGGATGTCATCACCGGACGCATACGTTACGTTATCAACCGCAATCGCGGAATTTAACTGAACCGGACTCCCTGACGTCACCGAATACGGTGATGATACCGAATCCGCGCCCCAGCCGGTTAACCGCAGTGCGGCAGTCAGCCCCGTGCCGGCCGTCTCTGCCACATACAGACGGGTGTAAGTCCCGTTGCCGTTATCGGTCCATCCGCGTCCCGGCTCTGAAACGGCGCCGGCAACACGGACAGCAGCGTCAGTCAGTAATGAAGACTGCCCTGTGACAGGGTTACTGTTCGCGTCTTTTAATGTTACCGTTACCGCAATATCACTGCCTGCGGGATACGCGGCTTTGTCCGTGCTGATGGCCGAGGTGCTTTGTACCGGCGATGTCGCGGTCAGTGTCACCGCTGCCGCTCTGACCGGTAATGCCTGACCGTTAACCGTCACCAGGACGGCCGCCTCACCGGCTCTTGTTCCCGAAAGCACAGCGGAATAACTGCCGTCACCGTTACCGGAGGCGGCACTGATGACGGTATCCGGTAACGGC
>NZ_AZRH01000064.1:0-1110 GCF_000512315.2 Morganella sp. EGD-HP17 | reverse complement strand
TCCCGGCACTGACGGCCACCGAGACGGCCAGAAAAAAACAGACGGCACGGATACAGTCATGACGGCGGCGACTGCTGCGCCGCGGCGGTTTTACCGGAGTATTTTGTGTTAATGCCGGGTTTGTGGCTGCCATTGGGATAATGCCTCCATTTCACGGGGAAAATTACGCTGCGCCAGCTGATACAGGGTTTCGTTGATGGTCATCCCCTGTTTCCGGGCATTTTCACGGAACTCAAAGTCCTCACCGTTGGTTGAGAACATGACGCGGCTGAGGGGGTCAAGCAGCAGGCGGTGATAGGACACCTGACCGGAGATGCGCAGCATAAAAGCGCTGAATAATGCTATTTTTGCGGCAGGGAATCCCTCTATCACAGCACGCTCACTGACGGAAAACTGATCGGGGTTGTACTGGTTGTATTTGCGGAACGCTTCGGGGTTCTGTTTGAGGATGATTTTAAAGGACGAGTTAGACCAGGCGGCACGGGCGGCCAGACTGGCCTGCTCCCCGTCAAAGTCCTCGATCCCCTGGGAAATGGTGATATACGCGCCGCGGTGTTTGCGGGCGGTGCGGTAGCCGTTCTCAATGAAGTCACCGACAAAGGTGTTCGTGCTTTTGAGCAGCCGCCAGCCCTCATCAATCACGGCGATTTTTAACTCACTGCGCGGGGACAGGTACATCTGCTGCTCAATGTAAATCATCATGGAAAACATGATGGCAGCCAGCAAATCCGGCTTGTTTTTGAGCTTTCCCATCTCCAGCACGGAAAAACGGACATCGTCTTTCAGGGCTGGCTCCGGATTGTTGAAATACTCCCCGTATATGCCCTCCGTGGTGTACTTTTTCAGGGAAACAATGATTTCCTGCATCCGGTGCCGGATAGTATCGGCATTCTCAAAATACCCGCCGTCAATCTGCGCCTGCAGATGCAGTGACACATCATCAATCAGCGCAGCGCGGCCTTTGTCCTCCCACACCTCCTGCACGGCATTGAGCAGGATGGATTTGGAGGTGTCATCCATGCCCCCGGCCGGATTGGCCAGCACCAGCAGCAGGTCACGGATACTTTCCGCCGATTCCTTAATGTCGGTAATACCGGCGAACGGATTAAA
>NZ_AZRH01000063.1:0-1110 GCF_000512315.2 Morganella sp. EGD-HP17 | reverse complement strand
TTCAACCCGTTCGCCGGTATCACCGACATTAAGGAATCGGCGGAAAGCATCCGTGACCTGCTGCTGGTGCTGGCCAATCCGGCAGGCGGCATGGATGACACCTCCAAATCCATCCTGCTCAATGCCGTGCAGGAAGTCTGGGAGGACAAAGGCCGCGCTGCGCTGATTGATGATGTATCGGTACATCTGCAGACGCAGATTGACGGCGGGTATTTTGATAATGCCGATACTATCCGGCACCGGATGCAGGAAATCATTGTTTCCCTGAAAAAATACACCACGGAGGGGATTTACGGTGAGTATTTCAACAACCCGGAGCCTGCCCTGAAAGACGATGTCCGTTTTTCCGTGCTGGAGATGGGAAAGCTCAAAAACAAGCCGGATTTGCTGGCTGCCATCATGTTTTCCATGATGATTTACATCGAGCAGCAGATGTACCTGTCCCCGCGCAGTGAGTTAAAAATCGCCACGATTGATGAGGGCTGGCGGCTGCTCAAAAGCACGAACACCTTTGTCGGTGACTTCATTGAGAACGGTTACCGCACCGCCCGCAAACACGGTGGCGCGTACATCACCATTTCCCAGGGGATCGAGGACTTTGACGGGGAGCAGGCCAGTCTGGCCGCCCGTGCCGCCTGGTCTAACTCGTCCTTTAAAATCATCCTCAAACAGAACCCCGAAGCGTTCCGCAAATACAACCAGTACAACCCCGATCAGTTCTCGGTCAGCGAGCGTGCCGTGATAGAGGGATTCCCTGCCGCCCGTGATGCGCATTTCAGTGCCTTTATGCTGCGCATCTCCGGTCAGGTCTCCTATCACCGGCTGCTGCTTGACCCGCTCAGCCGCGTCATGTTCTCAACCAACGGTGAGGACTTTGAGTTCCGCGAACATGCCCGGAAACAGGGGATGACCATCAACGAAACCCTGTATCAGCTGGCGCAGCGTAATTTTCCCCGTGAAATGGAGGCGTTATCCCAATGGCAGCCACAAACCCGGCATTAACACAACATACTCCGGTAAAACCGCCGCGGCGCAGCCGCCGCCGCCGTCATGACTGTATCCGTGCCGTCTGCTTTTTCCTCGCTGTATCGGTGGCTGTCAGTGCCGGGG
>NZ_AZRH01000062.1:0-1172 GCF_000512315.2 Morganella sp. EGD-HP17 | reverse complement strand
AATTAACCCATCACTTTCGCTACAACACCCGCGCCAACGGTACGGCCGCCTTCACGGATTGCGAAACGCAGACCATCGTCCATTGCGATTGGGTGGATCAGGGTGACGATCATTTTGATGTTGTCGCCCGGCATTACCATTTCAACGCCTTCCGGCAGTTCGATAGTACCTGTTACGTCTGTGGTACGGAAGTAGAACTGTGGACGGTAGCCTTTGAAGAATGGAGTATGACGACCACCTTCATCTTTGCTCAGAATATAAACTTCTGATTCAAATTTGGTATGTGGTTTGATTGAACCTGGTTTAGCCAGAACCTGACCACGTTCGATTTCTTCACGCTTGGTACCACGCAGCAGAACACCGACGTTCTCACCGGCACGGCCTTCGTCCAGCAGTTTGCGGAACATTTCAACACCGGTACAGGTGGTTTTCGCAGTATCTTTGATACCCACGATTTCAACTTCCTCACCAACCTTGATGATACCGCGCTCAACACGACCGGTAACAACGGTACCACGGCCGGAGATTGAGAATACGTCTTCGATTGGCAGCAGGAACGGCTTGTCAATTGCACGCTCTGGCTCAGGGATGTAAGAATCCAGGTAGCCTGCCAGTTCAACGATTTTAGCTTCCCACTCTGGCTCGCCTTCCAGTGCTTTCAGCGCTGAACCGCGAACGATTGGCGTGTCGTCGCCAGGGAAATCGTACTGAGACAGAAGTTCACGAACTTCCATTTCAACCAGTTCCAGCAGCTCTTCATCATCAACCATGTCACATTTGTTCAGGAATACGATGATGTAAGGAACGCCAACCTGACGACCTAACAGGATGTGCTCACGGGTCTGTGGCATAGGGCCATCAGTTGCAGCAACAACCAGGATAGCGCCGTCCATCTGTGCAGCACCGGTGATCATGTTTTTAACGTAGTCGGCGTGCCCCGGGCAGTCAACGTGCGCGTAGTGGCGAGTCGGAGTATCGTACTCTACGTGAGAAGTAGAGATGGTGATACCACGTGCTTTTTCTTCAGGCGCGTTATCGATCTGGTCGAATGCACGAGCGTTACCGCCGTAGGTTTTTGCCAGAACGGTGGTGATTGCAGCAGTCAGGGTAGTTTTACCGTGGTCAACGTGGCCGATAGTACCAACGTTAACGTGCGGTTTCGTACGTTCAAA
>NZ_AZRH01000061.1:0-1176 GCF_000512315.2 Morganella sp. EGD-HP17 | reverse complement strand
TTAAATGTCATAACCCCCTCATCAGGAATAAATTCCATTCCGGCATTACATTAATAATTAATAAAAACTTCCGGTGAAAGAAACGGTAAACACCGACCACAGACTCCGGTCAGTCAGAAACCCCACCCTGCTGTTTACTGAGGAATTTCCGGTATGAACTGATGGCGTTATCATACTCTGCCGCATCAACCTGCAGGATAGTTTCATGACAGTTAATAATATTCATTTCACCGGCAGCATTCCCGCCGGATAACACCAGAGGTTTACATTCCTCACTGTAATATTTGCCAATATTTTCCTGATAAGGATTTCCCTTATATTTTATCGCGTCAATTACAAACACGCCGGCAATAACCAGAACACCGGTTATAATGATACCGGCACTGATTATTTTTCCGGCTCTTTTTTCACAATGATAATATCGCCATATACCGATATGAATCATAATAAACCCGACAGCTAACCCTGTTATTAACATATACACCTCATAATACGGCTGATGTTTTATTTAAATCTGATTGTATTTCTGACAGATAATTGTCATATCCGGTATCAATATAACAGCGCCTTAACCGGCCTGAATATCAGACCGGATATAATTACCTGCCAGTACCGCAAGTCCGCCGACCGATAAAGCAAACATCACCACCTCAGCCGGGACGCCGGGCACACACAGTGATACCAGGAAGAAAATAAGCCCGGTGAAGCACTGCACAAGAGTGACCACATTCATCACCGCCCCCTTACTGCGGATAACCGGGCGGCTGCGAATACCCGTAAGCGGGTGCCGGTGCCGGATTTGAAGGTACAGGTGAACCGAGGTTCAGCTCACGCAGGGTTTCTTTTGAAACCGAGATCCCCTGCTGTACCGCCTCTTTCACCGGCGTTTTAGCCGCTTTCTTTTTCTTCACATCGGCAAATTCCAGCTGAAACCCTTCCTGAAACACCACCGTCACATCCACACCGGCACCGACGGGAATAACCGGATGGTACTGCTCTGCCCGTTTGATGAAATAATCGGACAGGGTTTTGCCGACCTGTGAGGTTCCGGAGCCTGCACCGGCCCGGGCGACATCCCCGAACGAGGTGGTGTCCGCCGCCCCGATACCGACCGTGGTCTGCCCCACTTTGCCGATACCGCTGCCGATGGCATCAATCGCACCGCCTGCAAAGGCA
>NZ_AZRH01000060.1:0-1322 GCF_000512315.2 Morganella sp. EGD-HP17 | reverse complement strand
GCGTGGGGCAGTGCGGCCGAGTCCGCGGCGTACGCCATCACGGCGGGTGATGCGGCGGAAGGCACGTCGGCCATTGCGGTGGATAACAGCACCTACACCGCCGGTGATGACATCACGGTGACGGTGACACTGAAGGATGCACAGGGTAACGGGGTTGCCGGCGAGTCGGCGGCACTGACCGCCGCCACGGTGACGGTGCCGAATGCGTCAGTGAAAGCCGGCAGCAGCTGGACGGACCACGGCGACGGCACGTACACCGGCACCTGGACGGCGGACAGGGCGGGCACCGGACTGAAGGCGACCCTGCAGCTCGGCACGTGGGACGGTGCGGCCGAGTCCGCTGCGTACGCCATCACCGCGGCATATTATGAGATTAATACCCAGCGCAATCCATTCACTTTCACGGTCAGCAGTGAAGAGGTGAGTTTTCCTACCACCGGCTTTACCGGTGCAACGTTCACTATCGTGCCGAATGGCGGCAGAAAAGCAACCGACTACACATGGAAAGCCGACGCCGGATGGGTATCAGTGACTGATGGTGTGGTAACGTTCACCGGCACCGGTACGGGTGACAAGGTGACCATCACGGGTACACCGAAAAATGGTCAGGGAGGCATCATTAAGTACAGTTTCAGGCTCAACAGCTGGTTCATACATAATAATGGAGCTATTGTTAACTGGTCCGCAGCGGATGAATACTGCTCATCGCTGCCGGGGTACAGCCTGCCGACAGTGGCACAGATGGTCCGGCATACTACCGATTACGTTTCTATTCATGTCCGCGGCACGGGTGCGCTGTGGAACGAGTGGGGATCTATTGGGAACTATGCGTCCGTGTATTTCGTCGACGCAGTCTGGTCGTCGGAGCAGAGGGACAGCATTTTCTACTACATAGCCCTCGTGAACATGGGCGGAATAAGCTTTTCAAACTACAACGCCTCTAACCACGTTGTGTGCCGCCAGGGTCTTTAGTGTTTGTTTTCATTATTACTTTTATCCTCCCCCTGCGTTCAAGCGGGGGAGTTTGTGGATAATGAATGATGGAGATACCGCCTTTACCGGTTAAAGCCTGACCCTTTTGCAATGCTTTCAGGCGTTTCACGGAATCAGCTTCTTCCTTCGGTGTCACTGTTCCGCAGGAATGCCCGTCTTTATCATAACGAGCCGCACCGGCAATCACCGTCAGACGATAGCCTCCGGCATATGATACCGAAGACAGGCTGAGGGTCAGTGTCTGCACTGAAACCGGGGGCTATTTATCTGACTATATGAGGTTAAATCCACATTAACTCATGAGTTTACAGGTGAGTATGTGGATCTTG
>NZ_AZRH01000059.1:0-1496 GCF_000512315.2 Morganella sp. EGD-HP17 | reverse complement strand
GTGCCGTTATCACAGCAGCTGGATACGGATAATGTTGATCTGATGCGCAACCTGGCGGGTAACCGTTACGACTTCGCCGACAGAAATTACAACATCGTGATGCAGTACCGTAAGCAGGAACTGCTGCGGATTTCATTACCGGACAGTTTGACGGCGGAAGCGGCTGAGACGGTGGCGGTGACCGCCACGGTTGATAAAGCCAAATACGGCCTGAAAAATATTGCCTGGGCGGCGCCGGAGCTGACCGCCCGCGGCGGACGTATTCAGGTCACCTCCCCGGTGAGCATAAATCTGACACTGCCGGCCTATGATTTTACCGTGCGGGCAAATGAGCCGCAGCAATACCGGTTATCGGCGGTCGGGACAGACAATGAGGGCAATCAGTCCAACACCGCGGTGATGTGGGTCAGTGTGAAACCGTCACAGGAAACCATCACCGCATTAACGTTGTCTCCCGGCACCGTAATCGCCGCGAATAATGCGGATACGTACAGTGCGGTGGCGCTTGTCCGCAATGAAAAAGGGGAAGCGCTGGCACACAAAGATGTGACTTTCAGTGTCAGTGGCTTTACCGACAACAGCAAAGTGACGCTCACCGGGGCTGACGGCAGTACCGGCGAAACGGTGACCGTGACCACCGGTGCGGACGGTCAGGCGGTGATTACGGTCAGAAGTAAGATTGCCGGCCAGGGTGTCCTGACGGCGGAAATGAAAAACGGGAACGCGCGGACCGTGCCGCTGCGGTTTGCTGCCGACATGAGCACCGCGCAAATCACCACCCTGACCCTGACCCGGGATAAGGCGGTGGCTGACGGAAAGGCCGCCAACACGGCGGTCGCCACGGTGGCGGATCAGTTCGGCAATGCGGCGGCGGATTTTACATTAAACAGCCGTGCGACAAATGGTGCCGTAATCGCGGAGCCGGTACAGACCACAGATGCTGACGGCCGGGTCACTGTGTCACTGACGAATGTGACCGCCGGTGATTCGGTTTTAACCGTGACCGGCACCGGAACACAAAAAGCGGTCACCGCACAGTTTATCGCGGACATCAGCACGGCAGTCATTGCCGGCGTGGTGGTTGATAACGACAACGCGGTGGCAGACGGGCAGGACCGGAATGCGGTCACGGTGACGGTGACTGACGGTAACAATAACGTGCTGGCGAATGCGCCGGTGACGGTTAAGACGCCGGGAACGGCGAAATACACCACGCAGCCGGCAAACGGATTAACGGATAATAACGGCCGGCTTGTTATTTATTATACGGACACAAAAGCAGGCACCGCGAATTATCCGGTCAGTATTAACAACAGTGAGGTGGTGACGCCGCTGACTTTTAAGGCGGACAGTGCAAATCTGAGTGCTGATAACTCAGTACTCAGTGTTTCTCCTGAAACAATTAAAGCAGACGGCCTTGAATCGTCGGATATTACCCTGGTATTAAACGATAAATTCGGGAATGCGGTATCCGGTCAGGCGGTGGTCTTCAGCAC
>NZ_AZRH01000058.1:0-1560 GCF_000512315.2 Morganella sp. EGD-HP17 | reverse complement strand
GGGGGCGAAATGCTTTTGACCTTGTAGTTTTGAAAATCACAATAATACAAATAATGTACATTATTTGTTGTCTTGCTATTGAAATGGTGTATACTTAAAAAATACTTAAAATGTACATTTTAAATACTTATAATGAACTTTAAAGGTATCAATTATGTCTGAAATAAACAATTTGTATGCAGGGAAGATAATTACTGTTGCGATTAAAAAAGGCGGAACAGGAAAATCGACAATCTGCATGAATATAGCTCCTGAGATAAAACCGGATATTTTTTATGATACGGATGATACACCTGCTGTAAGTACATTTAATCAGTTTCGGGATGAAGACAAACGCTGGAACGTAATCAGGCTTACTTCCCAGTCTATAGGGGTAGAAAAATTTATACATGACCTGGTTGAGGCCAAAGAGTCCGGAAAATGCGTACTTATAGATTGTGGAGGGTTTGATTCCGCTCTGACACGAACAGCTATCGCCGCCGCAGATTTAATTCTGTCGCCAGTGAATGACGATCCTTCTGATATTTTAGGTTTGCAAGAGTTTAGCCAGGTATTGAATGATATATCCGAGGAAATGGGTTCAGATAAGATCGCGCATGTAGTCCTTAACAAAGTGCATCCGTCCCGCACTAATTTTAAAGATATTGATACTTACCTTGATGCGTTTCCTAATTTAGTACGATTGGATACTGCAATTCCACTCGATAAAACTGTTCCCGCTAAATTTGGTGAAGGTCTTGGGGTTGTAGAACAAACGGCAACACGTCATGGACGAGTTGGGAATGCCATGCGATCTCTATTTCTCGATTTGAGAACCATCATTGGGTAAGTGCACAAATGGTATTTTTTAAATACATAAAAAATACATATAGTGTACATTACATGTATTAAAGAGATATATTATGAGTACAAAAAAAGATATGTTATCTAGATTGGCAAATGTTTCAAAAAATGCACCACTACAAGAAAAAAATCTGGCACCACCAGAAGCAAACATACCAGAAAAATTAGCTGGCACAGTGTCGAAAACGAAAGTAAGCCGCCGCCCTAAAAATCTACAAATTCCAGAAGATTTATGGGAAGCATATGAATATCTAAAAAGCAGTAACATTACCAGCTTGTTAATGACGCCTTATATCCTCGAAGCTTTCAGAGAAAAGCTAGCAAAAGATGGGGCATTTGAAAGGGATAAATAAAATACATTTAAAACACATTAAATGTATTTTTAAAGAACAGTTTAAATACACTAAATGTACATATTTTGTATTTTTAAGGTTGGTGTATTGTGAGTACGATCTGCAAAATTATAATTTCGTTATGTTACTTTTGTTTTAGTTATGGTGCTCATGCAAAGTCTTTGTTTATCGGAGACAGCCTGACACTTAGTTTGGCAAAAGGTGCGAAAGAGCAGGACGTTCTGGAATATTATTACCTGGACAGCTCAGGACTGATGAATGAGGCATTTTATGACTGGCTGGCATTCGTGCAACGGATGCCGGTCAGTTCTCCTGATTTAATCATTGTATCGCTGGGTGCTAATGATGGTATGACTGCCTCTGC
>NZ_AZRH01000057.1:0-1602 GCF_000512315.2 Morganella sp. EGD-HP17 | reverse complement strand
ACAGAGACAGACATACTATCATTAGCACCCAGCGATACTATTATTAAATCAGGGGAACTGACCGGCATCCGTTGTACGAACGCCAGCCAGTCATAAAATGCCTCATTCATCAGTCCTGATCTGTCCAGGTAATAATATTCCAGAACGTCCTGCTCTTTCGCTCCTTTTGCCAGGCTTAGAGTAAGACTGTCTCCGATGAATAGAGATTTAGCTGAACAATAATAAGTTAATGAAAAAATAATCATAGATACAAATAAGGTATATCTTTTCATCTTAGTAAACGCTCTAAGGATATGATAAAAGTATAATCACATCTAAACAATATTAGGTTAATATTGTTTTAATATTAATATAATTCTATATTGGTGTGATTAATTATCGTTTATACCTTTAATGTTCATACCATTCTTGAGCGCGTTTATACATGACATATTTATAAAAGCTGCTCTTGATTGACCATTTTCACTAGCGGCGATATCAATTTTTTCAATAAGCTCATCATCCATTGTTATAGTGATTTGTTTCTTTCTTTTTGCCTTTTTTGGTACTAACTGTTCGTGGCTAACACCTGAATCAGGAGCACGATTAATGAAGTTATCGATTTCATTATTTTTAATTGAAGGCATTGTGTTCAATTTAGGCTTTGGTTGTATTGCCATTATTTTTACCATTTATAGGTTAAAGTGATAGTGAAATAATATTGTATTAATGTTTATATAATATCAAAATAATATTTTTATAAGGGTGTCTAGTTCATCTACAATGGGTCTATCCCTAGCTCTGAGCTTTAATTCTGATACTGTCCTGCCTGATCCTGCTGCGTTTGCATAGTTTTTTCTAGAATAAATTATGTGGTCTAGGACAGGAATTTCATCTGCATAACTTTGCATTTGCTTTAACATTTCATCATTATCCGTAGATGTCGGATGTGTATCAGCTTTATTGAGTACTGCGTAAACGATCAAATTGTCCCGAATACTTCTGGTTTCCCTGATCAGGTCAAGGTTTGCATCCATTGCCCATGCTTCAAAACTACCAATTGCAGATGGGATAAGTAGCTTATCTGTCAGTGTTAAAGCTGCTCTCATAGCAGTTGAATCTCGACCGCCGCATTCAATTATTACATCGTCATAATTATCTTTTTGTAGTATTACCTGACTTCTGAGTACAGCACCGTCAGGGTAATGTGAACATGCTATTCCTGGTTCTATATTTGCTTGTGATCTGACAAGTATTGCGGTCTGAGATGAGCCTTGTTTATCTCCATCAACTAGCCAGACTTTTTTTCCTTGTAAAGCTCGTGCACAAGCAATGTTAACTGCTAAGGTGGATTTACCAACACCACCTTTTGTATTAGCAATTGTTAAAATCATGAAGCACCTCGATTAATATTGATGTGATATTAAAATCATATCAATTTAATTGTCCTCTTACAAGGGGGGTGGTAGTGAAAAAACATTAATTTAATATTGATATGGTATTGTTTTGATGTTTGTATGATAGTGAAATGAATGTTGTTTTGAATATCAACATTAAGATACTGATCCGCCCTTGTGTATTAGAAAAATAGCCAAACTTCCGGGTCAAAACCATTTCGCCCCT
>NZ_AZRH01000056.1:0-1755 GCF_000512315.2 Morganella sp. EGD-HP17 | reverse complement strand
GATGAGTAAGGCGGGACACGTGTTATCCTGTCTGAATATGGGGGGACCATCCTCCAAGGCTAAATACTCCTGACTGACCGATAGTGAACCAGTACCGTGAGGGAAAGGCGAAAAGAACCCCGGCGAGGGGAGTGAAAAAGAACCTGAAACCGTGTACGTACAAGCAGTGGGAGCACCCTTCGGGGTGTGACTGCGTACCTTTTGTATAATGGGTCAGCGACTTATATTCTGTAGCAAGGTTAACCGGATAGGGGAGCCGCAGGGAAACCGAGTCTTAACTGGGCGAATTAGTTGCAGGGTATAGACCCGAAACCCGGTGATCTAGCCATGGGCAGGTTGAAGGTTGGGTAACACTAACTGGAGGACCGAACCGACTAATGTTGAAAAATTAGCGGATGACTTGTGGCTGGGGGTGAAAGGCCAATCAAACCGGGAGATAGCTGGTTCTCCCCGAAAGCTATTTAGGTAGCGCCTCGTGAACTCATCTCCGGGGGTAGAGCACTGTTTCGGCTAGGGGGTCATCCCGACTTACCAACCCGATGCAAACTGCGAATACCGGAGAATGTTATCACGGGAGACACACGGCGGGTGCTAACGTTCGTCGTGAAGAGGGAAACAACCCAGACCGCCGGCTAAGGTCCCAAAGTCATAATTAAGTGGGAAACGAAGTGGGAAGGCTCAGACAGCCAGGATGTTGGCTTAGAAGCAGCCATCATTTAAAGAAAGCGTAATAGCTCACTGGTCGAGTCGGCCTGCGCGGAAGATGTAACGGGGCTAAATTATGCACCGAAGCCGCGGCAGCGATATGTAAATATTGTTGGGTAGGGGAGCGTTCTGTAAGCCTGTGAAGGTGACCTGTGAGGGTTGCTGGAGGTATCAGAAGTGCGAATGCTGACATAAGTAACGATAATGCGGGTGAAAAACCCGCACGCCGGAAGACCAAGGGTTCCTGTCCAACGTTAATCGGGGCAGGGTGAGTCGACCCCTAAGGCGAGGCTGAAAAGCGTAGTCGATGGGCAACGGGTTAATATTCCCGTACTGGTGGTAACTGCGAAGGGGGGACGGAGAAAGCTAAATCATCCGGGCGACGGTTGTCCCGGTTTAAGCGTGCAGGTGGACTGACCAGGCAAATCCGGTCGGTTGTTAACACTGAGGCGTGACGACGAGCCACTACGGTGGTGAAGTGATTGATGCTCTGCTTCCGGGAAAAGCCTCTAAGCTCCAGGTTACCATTAATCGTACCCCAAACCGACACAGGTGGTCAGGTAGAGAATACTCAGGCGCTTGAGAGAACTCGGGTGAAGGAACTAGGCAAAATGGTGCCGTAACTTCGGGAGAAGGCACGCTGGCACTAGGTGAAGTGGTTTACCCACGGAGCTGAAGCCAGCCGCAGATACCAGCTGGCTGCAACTGTTTATTAAAAACACAGCACTGTGCAAACACGAAAGTGGACGTATACGGTGTGACGCCTGCCCGGTGCCGGAAGGTTAATTGATGAGGTCAGCCGCAAGGCGAAGCTTCTGATCGAAGCCCCGGTAAACGGCGGCCGTAACTATAACGGTCCTAAGGTAGCGAAATTCCTTGTCGGGTAAGTTCCGACCTGCACGAATGGCGTAATGATGGCCAGGCTGTCTCCACCCGAGACTCAGTGAAATTGAACTCGCTGTGAAGATGCAGTGTACCCGCGGCAAGACGGAAAGACCCCGTGAACCTTTACTATAGCTTGACACTGAACATTGAGCCTTGATGTGTAGG
>NZ_AZRH01000054.1:0-1766 GCF_000512315.2 Morganella sp. EGD-HP17 | reverse complement strand
TATCCTCCCCGCTGACCGTCAGCCAGACCTGTGCGGTGGCACCCGGTTTCAGCCCGGAGACAAACGGGTGGATCATCACCGCCCGCACCCCGTCCGCACGGAACAGCCGTTCCGGCACCGCCGCCTCTCTCACCCCGGTATTGCGCAGCGTGATCTGATAGATACGCAGCTGACCGCCGTTCCACATTTTCTCTGCCTGCACCGTCAGCGGGAACGGCAGGGACAGCGGCGGCAGCGGGGTCACCGGCGCACTGACAAAGCCGTCCGGCAGCTGACCGTTAAGCACCCCTTTCTGTAACGCAATCAGTGTGTCCGGGTACGCCTGTGACCGCTCCCAGCGCTCTGCCGGTTTGCTGACCGCCGGACGGTCTGAGATAAACTGCAGCACCCGGCCGTCCCGCTTCTGCGGCACCGCCACCACGGAGACGGTCAGTCCGCCTGCGGTGCGCAGATAAAAGGTGAACGGGGCAGTCTGTGCCGTCATCAGCACCACGCCGCCGTTGGCCATCCCGGAACGCCCGGTCTGACCGTCATTCAGAAACATCCCGGACGCGCTGTCCACCGCCACAATCCGGTCACCCGGCACAATCAGCATATTGGGCTGGGTATTGCTGAACACCACTTTCACCTGACTGTCGGCGGTCACCGGGATCCGCACCGGCTGCTGTGCCGCCGGTTCACTGAATACCGGTAAGGAAAACAGCAGACCGGCACAGAGCAGCAGGCGCGGCACCATGCTGACCGGCGGGCTATTTTTTCTTCTTCTCATCAATCATTTCCTTAAAATCACGGATGGTCGTCAGCCCCCGGTCATATTTCAGCGCCAGCCGGAGCCGTTTTTCCTCCGGCAGGGATTTCCGGTTGCCTATCCAGGTCTGCAGCGTGCCGGTGATATCCGCAATACCCTGGTCGGGATAGACATCGAGGCTGCTGATATAAAACGCCGAGGTCACGTTGTTGTCGGTAATGATCCGCGCTTCGTCGGCCAGCGCATCCTGCATCTCTGTGCGGCTGTCTTTGTCCACGAACCGCAGTACCGCTTTGTGGCTGGCACGCACCGTTTCCGGTGACACGTTGTAACGCAGGAAAATCAGGGACTGTGCCGTCTGCTCAAGGTAATTGGCATCCGCATGGGTGCGGCTTAAGGTGAACGGCGTGTCAAAAAACATCGGGATATAGGTTTCCTGGCGGGCATTAATCAGGGTGTCTATCCGCATCCAGGCCAGCAGGTTACCGGCAAGACTGGTTATCAGCAGAAAAACGAGGGTAATGAAGACCAGGGAGATAAAACGGTTAGCCGATTTGGCTGCGCTCAGTTTCATTGCGAAACTCTCCTATCTCAGCCAGAGCCTGAACGCGGACTCCGGAATGACGTGATAAAGACCTCTGAAACAATACGCGGGCAGATACCAGTAGCAGGCACTGAGCAGCCAGGTGGTTCCCCGCCCTTTCTTGAAATACCTCAGTCCGAACCAGAGCAGAGCGCCGATCACCAGCCCGGCAAGATGCTGACCGTCCATAAATCCCCATCCCATCGGGATGCCGATAACGGCGGTTTCATCCAGCGGCAGTCCTATCGGACGGCTCTGTTCTGTGAGAGTCTGAGGAAAACTGAAACGTTTAATACGCTCCTCTTCCATCAAACTGTTCCTTATGCGTCAGACTGACTCAGCCGCCGGAACGGGATGAGATAATAGAGAAGATGATTTTGGTGACCACAATAAAGACCGGGATCAGCAGGAAGGTGGCCGGGTTGTGGTTACGCA
>NZ_AZRH01000053.1:0-1830 GCF_000512315.2 Morganella sp. EGD-HP17 | reverse complement strand
AGGAGATGCTGATGCGCTATATCAGCCATATTCCGTCACGGCATTTTAAGATGGTGCGGTATTACGGCTTTCTGGCCAACCGGAAACGGGGAATTTTACTGCCGGAAGTGTATGCGGCACTGGATATGAAAGTGAAAGAAAAGCCGCCGAAACCCGGCTTTGCCTCACTGATGAAACAATTTACGCGGACAGATCCGTACCAGTGCGTCCTGTGCGGCGGCAGACTGATATTTAACAGTGCAGAAGCGGGTATCAGGGCAGAAAGATTGCTGGAGATACGGCGTCAGGAATTTAAAAAGCAGCGATGGCTGCGGCAGGCCGCATAGGGAAGATCTGCGTTAAATTCAGCAAATTGAATAATAATTCACCGGAGTGCCGCAAATTCGCACAGTCCCGTCCGGATAAAACAACTGATCGTTCATCAGCATAAGAAGCTACCGCCCGGAAAACAGGGTAAAAACAACTTTCAGTTTCCTAACCATCGAGATCACGAACACTCATCTCCGTTCCTTTGGCGTGTCCGTCCATTGATTTATCTGAAGTAATTTCTGGTGGGATTGCGTTGAGGTAACTAATTAATTTACTAAAATTTTTATCAATAGCTAAAAGCAGTTCAGCTTTTGTTTGCGGCACACTCATAAGAATTCCCTCTCATGTAAAAAGAGACACCATAAAGGCACTGTGTGGTGTTTGAAAATCATTCAATTATGTACCACCCACCACAACAGGGGAAGACCCATATAAATACAGTATCATTCCTGTTTTATTGCTGCAACTACTGGAGTTTTGCTGATCCGGGAGTAAATGGGGATACCGGATATTCCCGGCCGTTAAAGCTGTTCCGGGGATCACAGCCGAAATGTCCGTCCCCTGTACCAAAAGGAATATCGGAGAGTATTTTTTCTTTGCGGGTTCAACGCCCGAAAAGAAAAACCGGAGCGATTAAGCTCCGGAGTGATGGTTATTAATTTCTTTTTCCAATGCTTTACTGACAAAAGCGTTAAGCGTGATATCTTCCTCACTTGCCCGTTCTGCGGCTTTCCGGTGCAAATCAGGATTAACCCGGACATTGAAAACGCCTTTAAAGGGAGTGTCAGGTTTTTTTCCGTCTTCCTTACATGCCTGTAAATACAAATCCACAGAGGTTTTAAACTCTTTTTCCAACTCTGCGAGAGTGTTCGCCTCATAGGTCACTAAATCACGAATAAAAGCCAGTTTTCCGAACAGAATGTTATTTTCAAAATCCGGCTCTATCGTTCCGGTATAACCTTTGTAATTTAACTGTTTCATTATAATATCCCCTCATCTTTCAAAATGGTTTTAACTGCTTTCAGCGCACCGCCCTTAATGTGATTTTCCGGGTGCGGTCTGTGAAGCAATATCATGTTACGATCGGGATGAATAAAGCGAACCCGTGAACCTTCCATTTCTTTTTTTTGATACCCGAGAGAAGAAAGCAGGCTTACTAATTCTGACCAGTCAAACGTTTTTTTACTGTTTGATAGTTTGCTGATTAATTTTTCCGTCTTACCCATTTTTAATCTCCGCGCCTCATGTGACTAATTATAGTTACATTGGCCGTTTTTGTCAAGCTAAAAGGGAACTTCCGTCCGGAAAACGCATCGTATTTAATATCTGAAATTCCGGATACTGCCTGATATTCCAGCCCAGGATTCAACTGAAAAGAGAAGAACAATAGCCGCCTGCGGCGGAGCTAAGACGCGGTAAGTGAATGGCTGTCCTCAGCAACCGTCTCCCGTTATAATTCCGTGCATGTATATTCCCCGACCCGCAAAACTCCTTTTCCAGATTGATGACGGCTGGAACCGC
>NZ_AZRH01000052.1:0-1889 GCF_000512315.2 Morganella sp. EGD-HP17 | reverse complement strand
TTATTCCTGATGATGAAGGATGCGGAGAATGAGAAATGAATATTAAATTAGGCCAATACGTTATTACATCAGACCAACACCAGTTAATCCTCAGTGAAATTAAAATAGCCAAAGAAGGAAAGAATGCCGGGCAGGAAGTTACGGCGACCATTGGCTATTACCCAAAACTTGAGCAGTTGATTAAAAAGATAATCACCATTGAAGTGCGCAAGGATGATATTCAGTCGCTTCAGGACATGGCTGATAAAATTGATGAACTGAGTGTCACTCTATCCCGCCAAATCCGGGAAGCGCAAATCTGAGGTGACCAATGACACCACAGGAAGCAGAGAACGGACGCAGACGAATAGCAAGGGAATGCCTGAAGGAATTAATGCAGTACACATCAGACGAACAACACACCGCAATACTCGACAAATACACGCCGAAATTTAAACCACTTAATCACCTGCGCTTTCCGGCAAAGAGAGTGCTCGGGTATTACGTGCGTACGTTACAGAAGGAGATGAAGGATGGATAAAGTCACGATGTCACGCGACGAGGCCGCTAAATTTATCGGCGTAAGCCCTGATACGCTTACGTCATGGTGCCGCGCCGGACGCATTTCGTATCAGCGGAAAGACCCGTTCAAAAAGAAGTCACCCTATCTGTTTACAGAGTCAGCCTGCCTTGCGGCACTGAGTAATCCGATCAACACTATCGCCGAGAGCGAGATTGATGTGAAAGGAGATCACAAATGTCAATCTTCAAACGTGGTAACTCTTGGTATTGCGACTTCGCGACACCTGGCGGCAAGAGAATTAAAAAGTCGCTTGGTACGTCCGACCGGAAGCAAGCCCAGGAGCTGCACGACAAATTAAAGGCCGAGCAATGGCGAATTGAGCAGGTAGGTGACTTCCCGGACTATACCTATGAGGAAGCCTGCCTGCGGTGGCTTGAGGAAAAAGCGGATAAAAAATCGATAGAGGATGATAAGAACTTTATCGCTTTCTGGCTTGAGTACTTCGAGGGTGTCCGGCTGAAGGATATAACCGAGAATGCCATCTACAAGATCATCAGCAAGATGACAAACAAGCATGCTGAAAACTGCTGGAGAAGGAAAGCCGACACAGCAAAAAGGAAGGGAAAGGAGGTGCCGCTGTTTACAGCGAAGCCTGTCACGACGGCCACAAAGGCGCGATACCTTTCTTTCATTAAGGCGCTACTCAGAGCGGCGGAAAGAGAATGGAAGTGGATAGAAAAATCACCTGTGATAAAAATACCCTCTATCCGTGATCGGAGAGTCAGGTGGCTTGAGCCTGTCGAGGCTAAAAGACTGATTGATGAATGTCCGGAGCCGTTAAAGTCAGTCGTCAGGTTCGCATTGTCAACTGGCCTGCGTCGTTCGAACATACTTAACCTTGAGTGGCAGCAGATAGACATGCAGCGGAAAGTGGCATGGATTTACCCTGAAGACAGTAAATCAGGTAAAGCGATTGGTGTAGCCCTGAACGATACCGCATGCAGGGTTTTACGCAGCCAGATTGGTCGTCATCACAAATGGGTATTTGTCCACACTGAACCGTCATACAGGAATGACGGAACACCGGTTGCGGCAGTAAGAAAGATGAGGCCGGATTCTAATACAGCATGGAGAGCAGCATTAAAAAGAGCCGGTATCGACGATTTCCGCTTCCATGACCTGAGACACACCTGGGCAAGCTGGCTGATCCAGTCTGGCGTTCCGCTTTCAGTGTTGCAGGAAATGGGCGGGTGGGAGTCGATAGAAATGGTGCGCAGATATGCCCATCTGGCACCAAATCACCTTACCGAACATGCGAAGCAAATAGATGCCATTTTTGACAGTTACGTCCCAAATACGTCCCAAGGTGAAAAACTGGCATCGGGAG
>NZ_AZRH01000051.1:0-1918 GCF_000512315.2 Morganella sp. EGD-HP17 | reverse complement strand
TAACCCGGATAAATCACCGTAAAGATTGCGGGAAGTGCGGCTGAGTGCTAAATTAAGCGGCATTAACGAATGTGTGGTTGTCACGCCGAAAGGTGACGAAAAGGGACGTAGGCACAAAGAACCGCGCCGAACCCAATAGAAAAGCCCTGTAATCTTTCAGAAACTTGGCGGAATCTAAGATTAACAGGGCTGTCCAGTGATATTCCATCAGGGGTACTGTTGAACTCCTGATGGGGAGTATAGAATTATGCCGAGCAAAATTCAACTCCTGCGGCACAACATAAGCGCAGGAGACTGTGTCTGACTCCCTGACACGTCACACCCCGGTGAACGGTCATAAAATTCACCGTCATTATCTGCCTGTCTTTAAAGGCAAATTACCGGCCATTGCGGCGGTGCGCCGTTTTTCGGCGGCACTGTCCCGTCATGACTGGAACCGGAACCCCCATATCTATAATCTGCGCTGTGAACGTAACCAGCGGGTCTCCGTGCGCTCCGAGCGCCGGGAAACCTGGTATGCGCTGGCGCTGGCGATGATAGCCAATGCGGACTACAACCCGGACAGTGAGGCACTGTTTGAGGTGATGTGTCCGGTGGAAACGCTGGCCGCACAATGTGGTCAGCTGCATCAGTATGAGAACGGCCGCAAAAGCTATGACCCGGTGCTGCATGCGCTGCATGACTGGGAGGCGGCGAATCTGATTATTATTCACCGTGACTTTGACCGTGAGGCGAAACAGTACAAGGCGATGCGCATCTGGCTGCGGCCGGAGTTTTTTGCCGGGCTGGGGTTCGGTCTGGCGGCACTGCGTGACATTGTCACACGCTTCCGGCGCTGGATGGAGCGCAAAGGGCTGCGGGAGGAATACCAGAAACGGTATGCCCGTCATGTGCTGCGCCTGAGCCGCTCGAATGTGGCGTCACTGGATAACCGGCACGCGCTGAAAAACCTGCTGAAAAAGCTGCGCCGTCTGGTCACCGGGGATGATGAGGCGCTGGAAAGTGAAAAGAAACATCTGGAAAAAGCCCTGAAAGAGAAGAAAGCACAGCTGAAAGCCTCCCGTCCGCAGGAAGACACGCACGGAAATGCCTGGCGGCTGTATGAGCGCTGGAAGCAGATAAACCCGGTGGCTGTTGTCCGTGCACTGGAGCAGCGGATAAAATCGCAGTTCCCGGCGCTGCACGGCGAGCTGCTGTATCAGTGTTACCTCGATAACCTGCCAGACCATTAATCCCGTCCCAGTCTGAACTGACCGCCTCCCCGGCGGTTTTCGTGCTGGCTTTCTGCCGGAAATGCCCTGTTTGTATGTCCCGGACCGGTTCATTTTTACCGGCGGAGAGCGTGCCGGTGTCATTACTGCCAATAATTGCTCACTATACGTTCAGTTAATTTCGTATGGTATGAAAGTCCATCAGTTAACTTCGTACAGATCGGTATGGATCAGGTTAACTTCGTTCTTAGTTTCTGAACTAAACGTCCTTTTTTAATAAAAAGGAGATTGGGGCGCGTTTTTAAAGCGCACCCCATCAGCAAATATCAGATAATGCCTTCGCTCACAGGGAACTTCGTTCCCGCCGCTCAGAGCGGTGAGGTGTCAGGTTCAGATAACTATTCCCCGTAATGCCGTGCGGGCACAGCATAACGCGCAGTACAGCCGGTTTTACCCGGCTAACTGCGGCCAGTGGCGGGAATAAAAACAACAGAATGGTTTTAAGGCCAGAAGGTTCAAGCAGGACGGGAGAGGGTATGCGGACTATAACAGCCTGTCACCGGCGCTGCCGGGCTGCGGCGGCCATCTGACCACAGTGATATTCTCAGTCACTTTTGCCGCCTGACATGCGCTGACGCGCATAAATACAGTGTATGACCCGACAGGGTTAACTGAAATAAAGACACCGGTCATCTGTCAGTTAACCC
>NZ_AZRH01000050.1:0-1985 GCF_000512315.2 Morganella sp. EGD-HP17 | reverse complement strand
TGATGTTTTATTGAACAGGTGAATGAATGACAGATATCTGTGGCAGGGATCGCACTTTCGTCATTTTATGATGATTTTCTGTCCGCTACGGTATTTCAGAAAACAGTATTTTCATCCGCAGCACTATGTTATGTTATAACATCTTTTGCCGGGGTGAGATAATCTGTGAATTTAATCAGAAGAATGAATACGTTACTGCTCTCTTTCTTAGTTTTGCTGATGTTCAGTCCGCAGACATTTGCACACCCGCACAGTTTTATCGATATGGAAACGACCCTGATAACGGAAAACCAGACTCTGACAGGCATTGAGTATGTCTGGAAAATGGATCCGATGACTTCCGCAGATATTCTGTATGATTTGATGAACACCAAAGAAGACAGCCCGCAGTGGAAGAAGCAGGCAGCATCTGTGATGGCCAATATAATTGCACAGTCTTATTTTTCCGAACTGAATTATCAGAATAAAAAACAGCCTCTTAAACTCTTTCCGGACACCTACCGGATGACGCGTGAGGGATTGCAGATTGTTATGTCATTCCGTGTCTCACTATTGCATCCGATACCGTTAGCCGGCAGTACCATTGAGCTGAAAACCTATGAGCCGACTTTTTTTGTCAGTATGACCTACAACGGCAAACGCGCAATTCACCTTTCTCCGCCGGATGCATCACAGTGCCGGTTAATTTTTACCGAGGCGGATCCTTCGGATACCCTGAAAGATTACGCGCTGTCGCTGGATACCGGTGATACCCCGGATGATGACCTGACGCTCGGTCGCCAGTTTGCACAGCAGATCACCTTACATTGCCCGGAGTGAGATAACGGATGACATCATATTCACGGATTATTCTTCAGCTCACTGTTGTACTTATTATTTTATCTGCGGGCGGGTTGCTGTACAGCCAGTGGCCGTCATTGCTGCATGTCAGTGCAAAATTACAAAAAGAACTGAATTTTGAAATGGCGGCGCTGATTCAGAAAGTAGTGTCTGATCCGCTTAAAGCGGGCGGGCTTCTGACGCTTTTCAGTTTTTTATACGGCTTATTGCATGCTCTGGGTCCCGGCCACGGTAAAGTTATCCTTTCTGCTTACATCGCCACACATCCGGCAAAATTACGCCACAGCGCGTTATTAAGTATTCTGGCTTCTCTGCTTCAGGGCACTGTGGCGGTTATTTTAGTCTCTGTTGTACTGTTTATATTAAATTTGTCAGTACGCCAGTTAAATAATGTCAGCCAGATAACGGAGAAAGCCAGCTATGCATTTATTATTCTTTTTGGCGCCATTATTGTTATCCGCACATTACGTCGTTTATTTATCAGACCACCGGTCAATAAGCCGCAAATAAAAACAATCCGCGTATCGGATAATAAACCCCCTGTTGCGTTAAAACCGGTTTATCTGCAAAGCGGACAAGTTCAGACATGCAGTTGTGGTCATCAGCATGTTATGCCGGGAAATACAGTCACCGGCAATTGGCGGACACAAGCCGGTATGATTCTGGCCATGGGCAGCCGACCGTGTTCGGGGGCATTATTAGTTTTACTATTCTCATCAGTTATCGGTGTTTTTCACTGGGGAATTATCGCGGTATTTGCAATGGCGCTGGGAACCGGTATCACACTGTGTATGATAGCCTGGTTCGTACACAGCATGCGCTTTCTGGCACTGCGCCTGTCCCGTAATCCGGGGCGGACACCAAACCGGTATTATAGCGATATTCTCCGGCTGATCGCCGGGGGGATCTTTATTATTGCGGGGCTGCTGATGTATCAGGGAGCCGGGATATCAGCAGGGGGATTTTTTGTCTGAAAATAAAAAGACACCGGACTCAGCCGGTGTCTTATATTCACCGCTATTTAACCAGTTTCAGCACCAGTTCCGGTGCCATTTCTCTTCTGACACTGTCCAGTGACAGCATAATATTACCGGGGTGCCTTGATTCACCCATATATGCGGGTTTGTAGAGAATTTCAATCATTT
>NZ_AZRH01000049.1:0-2124 GCF_000512315.2 Morganella sp. EGD-HP17 | reverse complement strand
TGTTCCTGAAAACTCCGTTATAAAAACAACAAAAAGACTTGTTAAATGGTCATTTATGTGCATAATTAAGACTTGTTAAGTGGTCTCCAGAGGTAATATATGCCTAACATCATTTTAAGTGACACAAGCGCCAGTGTCAGTGAACTCAAAAAAAACCCAATGGCAACAGTCAGTGCCGGAGATGGGTTTCCTGTTGCAATTCTCAACCGTAATCAGCCTGCTTTTTACTGCGTTCCGGCAGCGTTATACGAAAAAATGCTCGATGCCCTGGATGATCAGGAGTTGATAAAACTGGTAACCAAGCGTAGTACTCAGCCGCTGTTTGACGTGGATCTGGATAGTTACTTATGACTTACTCAGTCAAATTCAGGGAAGATGCGCTGAAAGAGTGGCGAAAGTTGGATAAGACCATACAGCAACAATTCGCTAAAAAGATAAAGAAATGCTGTGAGAACCCTCATATTCCGTCAGCGAAACTTAGAGGAATAAAAGACTGCTACAAAATAAAGCTTCGTACGTCTGGTTTTCGCCTGGTTTATCAGGTGATTGATGCTCAATTAATTATCGCTGTTGTAGCTGTTGGTAAACGGGAACGCAGTGATGTTTATAATCTTGCAAGCGAAAGAATGAGATAGATTCTGTGTACTGGCTCAGGTCTGAGCTAGTACACAAAGTTTTCAGAAGGGTAATACAAACACTCTGCCGCTATCAGTTGTACTTATAGTGTTTTTCCAGTTTCCCTTTTTGATCGTATTCTTCAATCAGGGTTATGCCGCCCCGCTTATTATACAGCACTTTTTCTTGTCGAGTACCGTCTTTACGCCACGTCTCGTGATCTTTCCTGTGCCCGTTTGACCAGCGCACTCTTTCGTTCAGCTGACCGTTGTCAAACCATATCTCTTCAGAAACCTGCTGCTTATTCTGATAGATTGCCCGACTTCGTAGTTTACCGTTATCAAACCAATGTTCGCTGCTGTGTCGACTCCCCAGGCTATCGAACGTTTCACGTAAAGAGGGTCGTCCATCGCTATTCCATAGCTCCACACTGGCCTGTTTGCCGTCTGCATAGTAACGCTCCTCTCTGTGCAGCCTGCCGTTTTCATACCATGACGAGTGCGTACCAATACGCTGCTGTTTATCGTTATAGAAAGACACTGACATTTTCTGACCATTTTTATACCATTCCGTTTCTGCCACTTTGCGGCCGTTTTTATAGGTCTCTTTCAGCTTTATTTTGCCGTTCGGCCAATAGTCCTCTGACGACCCAATCAGAATGCCTTTCTCGTAATTTTCTCGATTTTTGAGTATTCCGTCAGCATAGTACTGAACCCATTTGCCCTCTTTCTGACCGCTGCTGTTGTAACTATACCGAGCAAGGATTTGCCCTTCCGGGCCGAAAATAATACCGTCTTTCGTCACATCTTTACCACGAAGAAACTGTTTTTTCTCCTTTAGCGTACCATTCTCATTATAGAAAACGTTCTCTCCGTGCGCTTCACCGTTCTGATCGTGACTAATCATCCTTATTTTTCCAGGTGAGTCATAATAGTGCGTTGCCTTGCCCTGTGATTCTCCCTGCCGATCGAAAGCCCCTTCCTCATAAAGGTTACCGCTCAGATAGTAAGCTTTGTAATCGAGAATAAATTTCCCCAGCAGGAAGTCTGCATTGTCAACATAGGTATCCAGAGCGATAACATCCGGATTCTCAGTGTAGTAAATTTTCACTTTCCAGGCATTCTTTTCCGGTACCTCTTTCAGTGGTAGCTCAATAAAGTACTGCGCTGAACTTTTGCTTTCTGCCGACGTGTACTGCCCATTGAGGGTCATTGGAATATTATCACCGCCCCAACTCCAGGTGTTGAGCCACATCTTTCCGGTATCAGCCCTGTACTCTTTGCCACAAGCTCCCTCTGAACAGTCAACGATTTTTGTAATCATCGGGCCGTCGTCCCCGCACTTACCGTAGGTAACTTTATAGAATCGCTCCTGTCCGGTATTTTTTCTTAGCTCTTGCCACTGTTTATCAAAATCCTCTTCACTCAGTTTTAAAGAGGCCGGAGATATAACAGCACGAGCGGCTCCGCACCTGGTTTTCTTTGATAAGTCCACCACGCTGTAGACTGT
>NZ_AZRH01000048.1:0-2138 GCF_000512315.2 Morganella sp. EGD-HP17 | reverse complement strand
GCTGCTGAAATGGGCGGAAAAAATAGGTATTGAAATTGGATTGTTTGTCGCCCTGCACACTTACGGACGCCAGCTTAACCAGCATACTATCAGCAATATCCCAGATATTATCGCTTTGCGAAATGGATGGAACAACTGGCACAGGGGATTGCTGATGGCGTTATTGAGGTTCCGAAAGATCATTAAGAAATCGCAGGCTGGAAATTTCCGGGATTCCGGCGCATCCCTGTTGTGGTTAAAAAATGTACTCAGCGTACGTTTTCGCACGATTGGGCTTCAGACCCCAGGAATAAGGAAATGGTCAGCTTGTTATCGAACCTGTCTCCGGTCGCGTGGAATCATATCCAGCTTGCTGGCAATTATACATTTGCCCGGCAACCGGAGGTTTTCAGCCTGGAAAGCATATTGGAAAATGTTGATCCTCTGGCTGAACTGACATCAAAAGAAGATGAAATGATAGAGTGGTTTTATTTTCTATCCCTATGAATTTAAAGTTGAAATTTGTTTGCATGGAACTTTTCGGTGAATTGGGCGCAATACCCCATCCGTGTAAAAAATTAAGGTCAGAAAAAAGAATGAAAACAACATTCAATTTCCTAACCATCGAGTAAATACGTCTGGATATATGGGGTCAAATCCACTAAATTAGGTATACTTATAGGATAAGATAAAGCAAACTACACATCGGTACATGTTTGTTACTATCCAATTTTAACGCTAAACAGATATTACGGAATAAAAAATGGCTAAAAAAATACAACTGACTGTGGTGGCAATCACATCTTTATTTCTTGCGGCATGTTCGTCGGTTCCGCAAAAAAAAAATACAACTGCAGTTAAAAATCCACCGGCTAAACAACAAACCCGTTCCGCCACACCTAACGTGACCGGCAATACGGTGGCACAGGCGTATGTGGGCAGTAAACAAATGGCATTACAGGGTATTGTGATAACCTCCACCAATAATGCCTGTGTGGACGGTTTTAATTTCCTTAAGGGGCTGAACCAGGGTCAATTTGATAATTTCTCCGCAGATTACAGCAAAATCAATCAGAATTATACCTTCCTGAATATTAACAAAGAAATTATGGATAAGGATTCGAAAGAGTTACTGACGATGACCCTGAATAAAAAACTGGATACATTATGCGCCAAAGTACAATACGCCGGTTTTACTGGAGTTAAAGACCGCTTGAAAGCATTGTCTGGCATCTAATTCTTTATTTACAAAAAATATTTGCAATATTTAATATAATTCTCCGGAAGATATAAGTTTCCGGAGAATTTTTTTATTTTAGTAGTATCTGTATTACTAAAATTGCCGGCCATATTAGCAACCGTGCCAGATTATCAGTATATCTTCACGTCCCGGAAAGACAGGAAATACACCGAATGTATTCCCTGAACCATTGCTGCCGGCAGAAGGTTTTTTATACCGGCGCATTCAATCAGATAGCTGTCAGTTCCGCCGTTTTTTTCTTAATTGACTGAAATACATTGAATTTAATTTTTGAACATAATGTATCCCGTTTTACCTCAAGTATGTCGCTTAAATACTGCTTTGTGTCTTTATCCATAATTTCACTGTTTCGCCGTAAAAAATGATATTCATTCATTAACTCGCCATATTGCCTGACCCTGTCCTGATATGCGCTGTAACTGGTCTGCTTCAGTAACGCCATATCATCAATACAGGAGTTTGTGCTGGACGGAATAATTTCTTTCGGCAGTAGTTTGACGTCAGTGTTTCCGGATGGTGCTTCCCGAGCCGGTTCGGTCGGTGTCAGGACAGCCTGTCTGCCGGACAGGCCTGAGCACCCAGCAAGGGCAGTAACGAACAGAGACAGTGTTATAATTTTAATGGCTTTCATTGTATACCTTAATATGAAGGATGATAGTTAGTGCGGTTTTTTACTCTTACAGAGTTTATCCGGCGGCGGTTTTTAAGGCAACATCCGGTTCATGATTAGGAGTCTATGGTCACTCCCGTTTTTGCAGGGTAGACTAGCCCCATAGATCAGAACAATAGCCGCCTGCGGCGGAGCTAAGACCCGGTAAGTGAATGGCTGTCCATGGTTAGGAAACTGAAAGTTGTTTTTACCCTGTTTTCCGGGCGGTAGCTTCTTATGCTGAGAACA
>NZ_AZRH01000047.1:0-2608 GCF_000512315.2 Morganella sp. EGD-HP17 | reverse complement strand
CTGTGCGGCCACGGTCTGATAGTGCGGGGAACGGGCGAGGCGGCGGTCTGTTTCGGTGCTGTCCAGCGGGGTGAACAGTTCCACTTTCTCCCCGCTGCGGGCAACGGTGTTAAAAAAATCGGCACGGGTATCACGGACGGACGCAGCGGCCAGTACCACCTGATTATCCGGCAGGGACTGCCCCGGTGTGGTCACATAGGCGTAATCCGCTTTGAGACCGGCCGTGAGCGGCAGCGTTACCCGGCGGCCGTTATGCGCTGCCGTCAGGGTGCTGTCTGTCACTGCGGTGACGGTCAGGGTGTCACCGGCGGCCAGCCGCCCGTGTTTTGCGAGCAGGGTCAGCGTTTCCCCTGCCGCAATGGCTTTCTGTGCCGGATGAAACAATGACCAGCTGCTGTCGAGTTTTGTGACCTTTATCACCAGAGGCTGTCCCCGGTTGTCTTCCAGCGTCACACTCCGCGTGGCAGGCGTCACCCGGGTGACAGTAAAACGCTCCGCGCTTTTTTTACCGTCCTGCCACTGCTCCAGTATCATCCCCTCACGGTACTGACTGATGTCCCGGCGGGTTTTGCTGTCTGACCACACCGGCGTCAGCAGGGTGACACTGACCGGACTGCCCTGCAGTACCCCCTGTGCGGTCAGTTCCGCCCTGACCGCGTCCGTCAGCGCCGCCCGTTCGCGGGTGCCCGTCACCTGCACCGTGACCGGCACGCCCTCCCGGCGCAGTGCCTGATAACGGGCAGCCACGGCGGCATAACGCTGCTGCTTGTCCCCGGTACTGTGTATCTCCGTCTGCACCGGCGGTTTACCGGCGGCCGCAAACCGGACAACCCCTGCGTCCTCCAGGGTGCGCAGCGCATTCCCGGTGCCTTTGCGACCGGCACTGTCGAGCAGCAGTATCTGGGTATTGGTCTCTTTTGCCTGCGCAAACAGCTGTACCGTCTCTTTCAGTGACCAGCTTTCCGCGCCGGTGACAATCACGGTGCCGTTCACCGGCAGCGCGGGTTTTTCCGTCCAGCGGCGTTTGTCTGTCGTCAGGGTGCCGCTGACCGGCTCCGGGGTATGTTTACTGTCCGCCTCAATCACCAGAACAGTCCGTCCCTGCTGCAGGGCAACGGCGGCGGTTTCCGCCAGCCGGTCACGCTGCATCTGCCGGTTGCCCCGGCTGTCAATCACGGCGGCGTTCGGCAGGGTGTCCGCCAGTTTCTGTGCCGTACCGGTGAACGGGGTATCCGGCACCCGGAACACCGGTGTGCGGTTTTCAGTCCGCACCTCCGCCGCCAGCTGCTGCAGGGTCAGTTCATCCGTCAGGTGGGCGGCTGAGGTGAACAGCCCTTTCTGTTCGTCCAGCGGTATCAGCTGACGCTGTTCAATCGCCCGGTCAATGGCATTTCTTACCACCGTGATGATACCGGGGCGGGCATCCAGTCCGCTTAAGGTCTTTGCCAGCACCGCGCTGTAGGTCATGCTGACCTGCCGCTCACTGAGCGCGTTCACCGCCTCCGTCAGCGCGGTATCTGCCGCTTTCTGCAGTGCTGCCGGTAACGGCGGCGGGGTGAGACTGTCCTGCTCACGGGATTGCGCGGCCGTATTAAACCGGCTGCGTTCCTCACTGCCGAAACCGTTTTTGTCCAGCCGGTCATACCACTCCGTCAGCAGTTCCGCTTTGTCCGGTGTCCGTTTGGCCTGCCGGGTATCGAGCGCGGCCACATCCAGTGATTTCAGGGAAGCGTCATGCCCGGCGGCGTCCAGAATCTGCTGCCGGCGCAGCGAAAAAGGGGCGACCGGCACGCCTTCAATTTCCCATAATCCGTTCTTACCGGTTTCCTGTGTCCGGTAACCGAGTGATTCCACCTGTCTGCGCAGTTCATGGCGGTAGATTTGCCCCAGCGCAACCTGCGAGGCATAAACCGCCTCCGTAAAACCGCTTTTGTGCCGGGTGTCACTGGAGAGTGTCCGCCACTGCCCCTCATGCGCTGTCATATTCATCACCAGTGCGTGGGTGTGCAGCTGCGGGTCAAGTTCGCGGGAGGTATCATGGTTAAACGCGGCAATCACCAGATTGACGAATTTTCCGTCACACCCGGGGTCTGCGTTCACCGGCGCGGTGAGGAAAAACACGGCAAAACCGAGCGCAATCCATCCTGTTTTCACGGCTGCCCCTCCGTCATGGCGGCCGACACAATCCGCAGCCGGTTACCTTCCTGCGTGACCACCGCCGGGATATAGCGGATCCCCAGCTGTGACGTCAGCGCCCCGCCCTGATCAAAGTAAATCCGCGTGTTTAAGGTGTCCGACGCCTCACGGATATTGCCCCGGGTCAGGATCACCTTGTAACGGACGGTGGCCGGTTTCTGTGCGTTCATCCAGGCGACCTGACGCGGGTCATCGGCATCGAGAAAATAGAGGGTCTGCGCAAACGCGATACTCTCCAGCGGATTCACCTGCTGCCCCTTACGGGCGAACACACGGCCTTTGTCATCAGCGAGATCCTGTCTGACCGTAAACGCCGGGTCATACCAGACAGTGTGCGGTTCAGTGTCCGTTTCCAGCCCCTCCACCGGTGCCGGGCGCAGGGTGTTCTCAATCACGCGGTTTTTAAAGTCCT
>NZ_AZRH01000046.1:0-2638 GCF_000512315.2 Morganella sp. EGD-HP17 | reverse complement strand
CTAAATGTCATAACCCCCTCATCAGGAATAAATTCCATTCCGGCATTACATTAATAATTAATAAAAACTTCCGGTGAAAGAAACGGTAAACACCGACCACCGGCTCCGGTCAGTCAGAAACCCCACCCTGCTGTTTACTGAGGAATTTCCGGTATGAACTGATGGCGTTATCATACTCTGCCGCATCAACCTGCAGGATAGTTTCATGACAGTTAATAATATTCATTTCACCGGCAGCATTCCCGCCGGATAACACCAGAGGTTTACATTCCTCACTGTAATATTTGCCAATATTTTCCTGATAAGGATTTCCTTTACAGTTTACTGCGTCAATTGCAAACACGCCGGTAATAACCAGAACACCGGCTGCAATGATACCGGCACTGATTATTTTTCCGGTTCTGTTTTCACAATGACAATATCGCCATATACCGATATGAATCATAATAAACCCGACAGCCAATCCTGTTATTATCATATCTGCCTCTGAATAAAGTTAATATTTTATAACGACTGCTTAATCAGCCTGAATATCTGACTGACTACATTAACGGATATAATCCTGACTCCGTTTTTTACTTTTCAGGTGAGCGATATCATAACGGATAAGCCGGACACTCTCCCGCCAGCGCTCAGCCTCCGCCGGGTCGGTTTCATCCAGAACATACTGCACCTCAGAAACCAGCTTATCCAGATACCGGTTAACCTGCTCCGTGTTTTTATTCAGGCGGACGGCTTCCTGAAACTCAAAGAGGACTTTCCAGGCCGGATATGTTCCGGCATAGCAGACAACAGAATTAAAAAAGCTCTTATAGACCTGCAGCGCATCTTTCAGTACAACATTTTGTAACGCAATGTCATCCGTCACATAATAATACCTGTCCGTATCCACCCGGGTTAACGGTTCTTTCATTTTTTCACACAGACGATTGTGCCGGGATTTCCGGATAAAAAAATTCACCGCAAAAATAATATTCAGTGCCAGTGATATAACCAAAATGTAAATCATAAAATCACCATCCGGATACCGCATACTGTCCGGCGGTATATCACATCCCAGACATGCCATAAACGCTCCTTAACCGGCCTGAATATCAGACCGGATATAATTACCTGCCAGTACCGCAAGCCCGCCGACCGATAAAGCAAACATCACCACCTCAGCCGGGACGCCGGGCACACACAGTGATACCAGGAAGAAAATAAGCCCGGTGAAGCACTGCACAAGAGTGACCACATTCATCATCGCCCCCTTACTGCGGATAACCGGGCGGCTGCGAATACCCGTAAGCGGGTGCCGGTGCCGGATTTGAAGGTACAGGTGAACCGAGGTTCAGCTCACGCAGGGTTTCTTTTGAAACCGTGATCCCCTGCTGTACCGCCTCTTTCACCGGCGTTTTAGCCGCTTTCTTTTTCTTCACATCGGCAAATTCCAGCTGAAACCCTTCCTGAAACACCACGGTCACATCGACACCGGCACCGACGGGAATAACCGGATGGTACTGCTCTGCCCGTTTGATGAAATAATCGGACAGGGTTTTGCCGACCTGTGAGGTTCCGGAGCCTGCACCGGCCCGGGCGACATCCCCGAACGAGGTGGTGTCCGCCGCCCCGATACCGACCGTGGTCTGCCCCACTTTGCCGATACCGCTGCCGATGGCATCAATCGCACCGCCCGCAAAGGCATATCCGATCATTTCCCCGTTGCGGATCACCGGCTCTCCTTTGATCCCGTTTTTTCCCATAAAGGAAATGTGTCCCTTAAACTTCATATCCACGGTATGACCAAAGAGTTTGCAGGACAGCCGGTCGGTTCTCACCAGCGCACGTTCACTGGAGATATCCCCGTACACCCCGGCGGTGACCATACAGCCGCGCAGATCGTATTCCTCATTGTTCGCCATCAGTACCGGCCCGGTCAGACGAAACTGCATCGGGGACGGATTACTGTTGCCGGTGACAGAGGCATTGGCATCCGCCCCCTCAATAATAATGGCCTGCGCAAAACTGCCGGACGGGATATACGGTAATTCCGGAACCGCCGTCTCAGGCTCGCTGTCATCCTCATACTCAATCGTCACGGAAGACAGACCGCGCCCCAGATCCGGATTCACGACAAGCTGACTCTGCGGGGCGGCATACCCCTGCCCGCCCGGATAAAAGGCGGTCGGCGGCGGGATCACCGGCTGACCGGCCCCGGTATTCAGCGTCGGCATGCCGCCCGTCTGTCCGTTACCGCCGGTATCCGCAGACGGAAATGCCCGTTCACTCTGCAGCTCTGTCAGCTGCTCCTGCAGTACGGACAAATCCTTTTCCTGCTGCTCTATCTTGTCGCGGTAGGCTTTGTTGGTCTGCTCCAGTTTGTCGATACGGCCGGAAAACGCGCGGATTTTCTTGTCCGCCTCAGACGCGGTTTCCTGCAGGTTTGCCACGGCGGCACCCTCCAGTTTCTTGTCAAACGAGGACGAGACCACGCCGGTCATATTCGGTGCCGGTTTCGGTGCCGCTTTTGCCGACGGTTTCACCGGCTGCCCGAGATACCAGGCAACACCGCCGGTGACACCCAGCCCGCAGAGTACCGCTATCAGCACCACCACCTGTTTACGGCGGGTTTTCACATTAATATTCGCCATCTCAG
>NZ_AZRH01000045.1:0-2664 GCF_000512315.2 Morganella sp. EGD-HP17 | reverse complement strand
TTCCATAGCGGCGCGATAAAAGTTTTCATGCTCTACAGATTGGAACGGGTGATATGCATACCATGTACCGTCATTTTTCTTATGTAGGATGCTTATTTTATTAGCAATAACAATCGGCATTGCGTCCGCCGGGTTGTTGCATGGGTCGAATTTGTCATTAACGTGGTCAGAAAAAAATCTGCACGTTGTTTCGCTGAAATCTTTGCCTTTAAGGTAGTGATATGCCACAGCCTTATTAATCTCAAAGTCTGATTTGTCACGATATTTGTTCATTGATTACCATCCTGTAATTTGAATTTCGTCATAATCAATAAACCATGACTCAATTTCATCGATTCGAATACCCATATCATCTAACGAAGGATAACCTTCAATTCCTTTATCTTTAGACCAGTCGAATTGCTCAGTCAGCCATTCTTCGTCTTTAAAATTATTGAATGCTATTTGTTGAAAACACTCAGCACAGAACATGGCGAAGCCCGCCTTTTCATGACTTCCATGTTTTTTAGCTCTATACTCTGCATCACAATAAAATTTATTAACTTGCTCACACTGAGTTTTAAATTTATCCTCATCGATAACAGTGACGACCATCTCTAAATCTTTTTGCCACGCACCAGAGATTATTTTAATTTGTCTCATCTGAAAACCTCCGCACACACTAATTCAACATTCCGCACAGCCATTACCTGCACTGCGCGGCTCTCACATTCTTCGAGCGTATAAATATCATCGGTAACAGGCACAGCAGAGCCGTGCATTACCAGTAGTAATACAAATCCGATTGTCATGGTGATTAACTCAGAATAGATTTAATCCAGTCTTCCGCCTGTTGATTACACGAAAGTATATCGTCCATCATTAATTCAATATCGATAGATTCATTGGCAACGTGAGATAATAACGCCATGATTTTGGCAAATGTTTTTTCGTCGCAATTAATGAAGTTGGCACGATAGGCGCTGATTAAATGATTACGCGCATATTGAACTCCTTGCTTCATTATTTCGCGCCGCTGTTTTTCGGTTATATCCATCACCCCTCCTGAATCTGCTTAAACTCGATAACCCATACCCACGGGTTAGCCTGCCAGCTTTCTTTGCCGTAAATATCAACCCATGCCTGACTGAATTCAGAATAAGGAGACATCCCTCCTGAAACATCATCGTCGTAGCCCTCAAATCCTTCTGCCTGAACATCTTGCTGTGATATCTCCTGCACCTGCTGCAACCAGACATCGACAATCTCAATTTCACCTTTGATATTGCCGTCTTTGTCTGCGAACGGGATAACATCACCGGCCTGACCATACGGACAATGAAGCGGGTAAGTTCTATCATTCCAGCATCCGGCTCCCATTGAGCGTAAAACGAATCCGCTTGACGGGACGCCGTTACAGTAGAATCCGGATTTTAATCCGCTGAAATTAAGGTTATAGCCTTCCTCTCTGACCTTAAACTCTGCCGGTCGCCGCGCCTGCGTCTTCCTGCCATCCATAACAGCGGCTAACATTTCGTCGCTGAATTTGATTCTGTCTTTCATATTCATTCCACCTTCTCAACTGAAAAAACCGGGTCAAACTCACGCTCAATTTCAAACAGGCCAAGATATTGGTCGTCAATCCACAGCATGAATAACAACGGCCATTGATCCTCCCATCCGTCACAGTCAGCGTGATAATATTCTGCACATGCTTCAATGCAGGATTCGAGGTCATCATCAGCGCTGAAGTTATGATCATCTGGTAATTCATAGAGGTTGTTTTCATTAACCCCTGAAGGGTCTTCGCCTTTGCCGCCCGCTATACAAAACTGAACTATTGCCATATTCATTCCCATGTTATCAGCATCCCTGGCGCTGAAATTAATCTTCGGTTTTTTGTTTGCAAAATATGCCGCATTCAAAATCCATGTCTTTCATTGGTCTGCCAGTAGCATCGACAGGAAGCTCATCAAGAAAAATGCGCGCCCCTTTGTGGCGAACTAAGCGAGCACCAATACGCCGTGATTGCTCAGCTCTGCTTTCAAAAACATCAGGATGAACTTTTCTAACGTGATTCCAGTAGGTTGGGGACGTTGCTTTTACGCACCCAATGCAATTACCATTTGGATAGCCAAGGCGATAAACCATCGGCAGTGTTAAGCCAGCTTCAAGTAGTATTTTGAAGCAATCACCTTTAGTTAAGTTTTCATCTGCCAGTATAGGAATAAGGTCATGTCGTTCATTTTTCCTGAAGTTCTCAATGCGGGACTTTTCTTCCGATGTGAAGCCAAGAACGATAGAGTGAGCTGGGTTTGATTTCTCCCAATACTTCCGGGCCAACTTTTTCAATCCCCTGGTGCAGGGCGCGCCAGCTATTCCTGACATGTACTGCTGATGTTCCCATATTTCAACCGCAGATGCGTTAGGCCACTCAGGATTAACAACGGTTTCAATTTTTAATCCTATCCATTTTTCAACATCACGCAGGAATCGGATATTATCTCCATCTTCTTCTTTAACCGGATTATTTAATACGCGAATATCATGCGTATCCCCATATTTATCTACTGTGAGTTTTGCTGCCACAGCGCTTGCTGCTCCACAGGAAAACCATACTGCAATTAACGGTCTGCTCATCATCACTCCTTATCTCAGCATCCCTGCATTACGCTTCATCCTGAA
>NZ_AZRH01000044.1:0-2721 GCF_000512315.2 Morganella sp. EGD-HP17 | reverse complement strand
ACCGAAACGGTAGGAAAGCTCCATACCGACTTTGCTGTCATTCGAATCGCCGCGGGATGTCTGACCTTTGAGGGTCATTAACGGGAACGGGGTGTAACTGAGCCCGACAGTGGAGACCGACGGGTTATTTTTCAGCTCACCGGAAGAGGGGTTGCCGGCCAGACTGACGCCGTCGCCGAAGTACCGTTCATATTTTGCAAATGCACCTAACTGCGGGTAATCAGGCAGATAGCCCTCCGCACGGATATCAAACCCGTTCGCCGGGCGTTCGTCGTAATCGCGCATTTCATGCAGTTTTGACGGGTGCCAGTCTGTTACCCTGAAGTAGCCGTTAGCCGCAAACTTCAGGTAGTTGGCCCATAACTCACCGCCGGCACCGACCCGCGAGTTACCGCCGGTGATATCGTAGTCATAAAAGCTGTTCACACCCCACATCCAGCCGTCTTCATACTGACGGTAGCCCAGACCGAAGTTGGTGGTGGTACGTTCTTCATCAGCGCGAAGCCCGATCTGTGTGAATAACAGGCTGTCCGGGTTATCGATTAACGGTACCAGTACGTCCGCTTCCCCGGTTTTACTGCTGCCGAACTGAACACGGGCATGCGCCACCTGGTTCAGCCAGTCATTCACCTGCTGGTTAATCAGGCTTTCACCGATACTGCGCACGTAGCCGAGAGATGCATCCACCGCATTCTCACTGGAGAGGATCTGCCCGGCCTGTGAGGCGTTACCCGCCAGGCGGGCTTCATTCTGTGCCGCTTCATCTTCCGGAGAAATGTCCGGCAGACCGAGAGTCGGCAACGCACTGAAGATATCATCGGTCCGCACGGTGTTATCACGCGGTGCAGGATTCGCCGAGTCAGGCAGTGTGCTGACACTCATCGGGAACGGCATGCCGTTCTGCCCGGAGATAAAGCCACTGTCCGAACCGGACGGCATATCAACGGTAAATCTCTCACCACTCAGAGTGCTGCCGGAAGCGGTTTTTCCACCCTGTGGTTTCGGAGGCGGAACCGGGCTCGGAGATGTATTCATCAATGCATTAAGTCCGTCAAATGTTTCTGACATGATTAATTCATTGTCATGTTCTGCCGCGTAGGCAACAGATAATGTTGCCGTCGACACAGGAAAAAATAATTGCAAAAAAAGCAACAGGTAGGCTGTTACCCTCTTTGTTTTTGAGTAATACGAAGTAACAGGCATGAATACATCCCCGAAATGAGATTAAAAATTCAGAAAAATCAAATGTCAGACAGTGCTTTTATTTTATCCTTCACACCAATGAAACCAGCGTACTGAACTTTGGCACATAAGGTGTCCAGTTTTTTATTCAGCGTCATGGATAACACTTCACGGGAGTCTTTATCCATAATCTCTTTATTGACGTTTAAAAAGGTATAGTTCTGATTAATACGTCCGTAGCTTGATGAAAAATCATCAAACTCAGCCTGGTTCACGCCTTTAAGGAAATTAAATCCGTCCACACAGGCATTGTTGGTGGATGCAATCACAATCCCCTGTGATGCCGTTTGTTTACTGCCCACATACGCCTGTGCCGCATTATTTCCGGTCACAGCCGGTGTGGCAGAGCGGAACTGCTGTGTCACCGGTGTTTTTTTCACTGCGTCCGTATTTTTTTTGGGCGGAACCGATGAACATGCCGCAAGAAATAAAGAGGTGACAGCCACCACAGTCAGTTGTATTTTTTTAGCCATTTTCATTCCGTAATATTGGTTGGTTGTTAAAATCAGACAGGACCGGGCTTTACCCGCCCGCTGAACAGGAGGTCATAAAAATATCATCGTTAAACTGATGATGCCGGCACAACAGCGGAATTATCGTTACACCTGAGTATTTAGCCCGTTTGGTTATATCGCGCCCGGAGGGATTAAAATCTCATTTTACACCCCGGAGGCGTAATCCTGACAGACTGAGGAAAAACACTGTCGTATGACGAATACGGAATTCCGGTAAAACTTTCAGTTACAAACCGGTTCCATGAAACCCCGTACTCCTGGAGTATCCTGTCCAGCTGAAAAAGCCCTACCGCACTTTCTCCCCGCTCATACCGGGATACCTGCTGTTGGCTAATCATTAACTGGCCAGCAACAGCAGTACCGGAAAGAGAACGCTCATGACGGCATTTTCTTAAAAACGCCCCAATCTTACGATTGAATTCTTTGCATTCTCCTTCCGTCATATTTTTCGGCATCTCTCCCCTCCGGGAACAATAACGCTGAATATAATCACACTCTGTGAAAAGTACTAAAAATACGCTTATGAGGAGTATAGTTGCGTAATTGAAAATAACAAACACATCCCCCTCCCTGCAAATGTTAAAAAATATTTTATATGGAATATTTTTTATTTATGAAACACATACGAAAACACACCTTACAAATAAACTAAGTCAACCCAACATCATGAAATAAATACGATATGACGTAAAACTTATTTTTAATTTCAAAAAAAAAAAACTTAGCAGAATAAAACACCACACAAAAACAATGACACAACTAGAAACTCTATTTTTCAAAAAGAAACACTTCCGTATGGTACTCCACACTTTTAAGGGTTCTGCACGGAGTCTGAGGTCAGGCTTGTTACAAAAAATTGAGTTGATGATGACCACTGTCACATTCATTTATTTCAGGAGCAACAGCGATGGCATCTAATGATTTTGAATGGAAACATTTTACTCCCACTGTTATTGGGGTCCGC
>NZ_AZRH01000043.1:0-2783 GCF_000512315.2 Morganella sp. EGD-HP17 | reverse complement strand
TACGCCGGAACCCCAGATTTTTCCGTCAGGTTGCTCAAGGCTTAGTAGAGCGTCACCTCTCTCAAAGAAACCATTCAGGTCTGATACCAAATCTGGCTGACAGTGCTTTAATATGAGAAATAGTCAAAGCCCGCTGCCCTGAAAGGATCTGACTGATAAGTGACTTGGAGCCTATTTCATTTTTCAGGTCAGAATAAGATAGTTTGTACTGGTCAATCAGTGTTCGCAACAAGGCAACACCCACAGAGGTTTCTGTGATGGAATTGTTAAATTCAGCAAAATCTTCACATGTGTCTTCATAATCTGCAATTTTCCCAGCTAGGAAGTCAATGAGCGGACTCTCATCATCGTATTCGATAAGATAATCCATTAAACCCAGAGCGTCACGGTAGTCTTTCTCTGAGGAGTTTCCGCCTAAAAAAGGCACCGCTGCAACTAAGTCTTTTGCGGCGGTGATTGCTTTTGCTGTATCTGTAATCATTCTTTGTGTTCCCTGTAGTAACGAGTCAGTTTGTCGTATTCAGTGTGTGTAGTGATATGCTTAACGTAAAATCGCTTGTTAACAAAGTTAATGTAAGCAATAACTCGGAGATTGTTTCCTCCCACATCTAGAACCCACCATTTATTACGGTATTTGAAATTATCAAGACTGGGCAGAATTTTTCGTAAATCTTCAGGTGAAGAAAAATCATTTTCTTTGACTACACGATAGAGGGCTTTAATGGCCTGAGCATCATTAGGGTATTGTTTTGTTGCTTCTAAAAAAGGTTCTTTCGATATGACGTGCATCAGGAAATCCATTGTTTTTACAATATGTGAACAGTATAAAGTATTGACGATTGGTTTGCAATATGTAAACGATGGTTTTGTCAAATAATATAGAGGGCAGTTTGGATATCGAAAATTATTGTACGTTAAAGCCTTTTTTTGAACAGCCTTGCATAGTCAATAGAGTGTACCCCAGCGTCACGGCCTGAAATACTGCCATTTTTCTATTGGATCATAACCTATCTGTCACGTATATTAAGATCATCATTTAAGTGTCACAAACGGGTGAAAAATGTACATTCACGGTTATCTCCGCGCATCAACAAAAGAGCAGAATGCTCTCCGGGCAAAAAACAGGATGAAAACCTTTGTGGAAGAAAAAGGATTCCGGATGGCAAGCTGGTACACCGAAAATGTCTCCGGGGCATCACTCCGGCGGCCGGAGCTTTTACGGTTACTTGATGACGCTGCGCCCGGTGACATTATTCTCATCGAGCAGGTTGATCGCCTTTCGCGCATGGATGAGGACGGCTGGCAGAAATTAAAGCACCTTATCAGTGATAAAAGCCTGGTTGTTGTCAGTCTTGACCTCCCGACTAGCCATATGGCGCTGACATCCCCTGCCGGTGATGAGTTTACCCGGGCAATGCTAAAGGCGGTTAACGGAATGATGCTTGATATGCTGGCCGCGATTGCCCGCAAAGACTACGAGGATCGCCGCCGTCGCCAGAAAGAAGGTATTGTGAAAGCGAAAGCAGCCGGAAAATACCGGGGCCGCCGGGCTGATGAGCAGTTGCATCAAAAAATCATCGAACTCCGGGTCAAAAACAGACAGAGTATCCGTGATACCGCGAGGTTGTGCGGTGTATCAGAACGGACTGTGATACGGGTTGTTAAACTCAGCGCAGTACAGTAAAGACCTGGCCGGGGCAACCTGTTGCCGCCTGAATACCGGTCAAAAGGGGAAAATCATGGGATTCTTTAGTCATATTGAGTACAACGGGCAACTGCCTGACGGAAAAACGGCTGAAAACCTCGTCACGGATGATCTTGAATACGGTGAGTTATGGTATCGTATTTCCGGTGAAAACCGTCTGCTGCGTGAAAATGATGACAGTTCAGTTACTGATATGAATTATACCGGTTCATTGTATGTTTATACGATGACCGGAGATGAGGCGTATTATTTTATTTTCAGTGAGGACGGTTTTCTGGAAAGTGTACAAATACGTTAACCTGAAAGCATACCGGCAGGAACCCGTAATGAGTGATACATCCCGTCCCGTTCTCACGCTGAACCGTAAACCGAAAGCGGAGCCGGAAAAAAATAAAGACACCCCAATACAACCGGTGTTCCGCAGAAAACAGCGGATAGATGCTGTCCCGCGCCCGAAAAAAAATAAAGTGTCTCCGGCCGTAAAGTCCCCTGCACCCGTCAAAAAAACAAAAGTCTCTGAACCGCCTGCGGTGAAGCCCGAAAAAGTCCCGGTCCCGCCGACACCGCCGAAAAAACGGATGAATATCATTGAGGCTCTGGGGATTATAACCCGGTACTGGCCGGAACTGTTTCCGGACGGTCAGCTGCGGCCGATGAAAAACGGGTTGCGGGAAGATTTATTTCAGGACAAAAAAGCCAGAGTTTTACCGTTGTCAGCCAGAACGCTGACACGCTGCTTATCTTCTGTCTCTCATTCAATCGGTTATCGTCTGACGGTTGTTGCAGGTGCGGTACGTTATGATAAGGATGGTCAGCCGTGCGGAACAGTGACCCCGGAGGAGGAAACGGATTCAGTGCAGCGAATGGGAAAGATAAAAAAACAGCAGGCAAAAGGAAAAGCAGAATAACGTAATTTCGGGGTGAATTGCTCAAATAACGCACAAATCAGTGAGGCGACTGCGGAACGGTGGATACAGCCTGTTTTCCCCCCGGATTCACTGATTTATCCACAGAATTTCTGGATAAAGCGCCCTTCCCTGCCCTTCTGACTCATGTTCTCAGTTTTGCCGGACAGTAC
>NZ_AZRH01000042.1:0-2822 GCF_000512315.2 Morganella sp. EGD-HP17 | reverse complement strand
TTTCAGGGTGGTGGCATCGACATACACACCGCCGGCCGCCTGACACAACCCCTTGTAGGAGTCCCCGAGGTCAAGCACCCAGCCGCGGCCGCCGCCGTCCAGCACCTGGCGGATCATCGCCTGGATCAGAAACGATTTCCGCTGCCGGACGTCCCGCAGACCGCCATATTGTAGTTGTCATTCCCGAGTCCGGATTTTTCGTCAAAGATATTCAGGAAAGACAACTGATTACGGTAAGACGGTATCGGCAGCCCGCGCGGCGAGATACGGTTATCGGCCACAACCGGCAGCAGGTTGGCGACATTAAAGGCTTCCGCCCGGAACGTGGCCCCGCAGCGGCGCATATCTGTCCACAGCCCCTCCTGCATCTTGAACGGGAACAGCGCCAGATAGTTGCGCAGCTGCATAAAGGTCGGGGAACTGACGGTCAGCCCGTTGCCGGTGAAGGTGTTCATCAGCGCCATTTCCGCCATCAGCGCCCTGTCATCATCATCCTCGCAGAACAGCGTGATACCGAAACTGTACCGCGCCAGGGCGGACTGGTTTTTACTGAGCCTTGTACGCAGCTCCCCCCACTCATCCCGCGCCTGTTTCACCCCGGGGATCCAGCTGGCGTATTTGGAGTTGGCACGGCTGTCATTGGTCATGAATTTGCGGTTGGCCTCATTCTGCGAGGCCACCAGGTCTTCCACCTCCGTGGTCAGAGTGATCGCAAACGGACAGGGGATTGTGGAGGCCGGGTCTAACAGATTGCTGAGGTTATCCCCGCCCTGCCACAGCGCAAAGCGGACCGGGTTTTTCTCCAGGGCATAATTCAGTATCCGGGTACGGCTTTTCCGGCCGCCCGGCACCGACAGGGTCTGGCGCAGGGCGTCCGGCTCCACGGTCAGGGTCAGGGAACGGTCAGCCCCCTGAAAGTTCAGCTCCTCATACGGGTCAAGCACATCATCCGGCGGCAGTATCTGGTCATGACGGAAGTTAATCAGCTCGCGGACCAGGCGGATAAGCCCCTTATCGTCCATCCGCTCCGAGGCAATACTGGCGCCGGACAGGGACTGCTGAATGATGCTGAGGGTTTTGTTGACCGACTGAAAGGCCAGGGCATCCGGTTTTTTGCACGGTTCGGCGTAGCTGACAAACAGCCGGTAATTGCGCAGGGTCAGCGGGTAGTCTTTGCCGTTCGGGAAGCTGTTTAATGCCCCGTTCTCATAATAGGCGCGGGTGACGGCATTAAACTTATCCGCCATATCCCCTTTCCACTGCATGTCCTGCAGCCCGAAGGCAAGCGTGTCACTGACACATTTGCTGCCGAGCAGCAGAAAGGTCAGGGGGACTTTGCGCGGCAGTTTGTTGCGCAGAAAGTAATCCAGCGCATCGACAATCTTGTCGTTGGCGCCAATCAGCGGGGTGCATTCCAGCACGAACCCGAGCGTGGTGTCATTGAGGAACAGCCCGGAATCCGGGTCGTACAGCCGGTACGGCAGCAGGGTACTGAATGACGGATAATCCATATCCTCAAGGGCGGCATTCGCCCGCTGCTTACCGTCCGGTCTGCGCCAGCCGGTAAACAGCGCTTTCAGGGTATTTTCGTGCAGGCCGGAGACCGGTTCGTCTGTCTCCGCCTGCGGTCTGCCGGACACCCGGAACAGGTTTTTCAGGATGTCCTTTACGGATATCGGTTCGCTCATCACTGATACTCCGCCCACTGACCGCGTTTCACGACAAAGGAGACGACAGACGGCTGATAAAAGTTGTCATGTTCATCAATCCATCCGGCAATCCAGACGCGGGCGGTCGGCGCGGGCTGATACACCGCCTGTGTGATGCCGGTGTCATTCAGGGCGGAGACCGTCCCGGTGCGGTTCACCGTGCCGGACGTGCGGCCGGTGACCGGCGGTGGTGATACGGCCGTGCCGGATTTTACGGTCTGTGCCGTGGTCATCACCGGTGCCGGACGCGGGTCAGGGTGCCTGCCGGTGAGCCGGTTCCGGCGTTACCGTTACGTGCCTGAGCGGGCAGACGGACAGCCTCCGGCTGTGCCGGAACGGACTTTTTTGCCCCCGGCGCGGACAGGGACTGACTCTGTGCTTTTTTGTTCGCCTCCTCCATCGTCATACAGGAATCCTGTGCGGTGGCGTTACAGTCAAAACCGCTTTTCATTCCGGCACAGCCGGACAGCAGGCACATACTGAATAAAATACATAAACGTTTCATACGATTATTTCTCCGGCGGTATTCCGTAAGGGTATTTAAGGTTAAGGGCATCAATAAACTGACTGACCGGCATACTGAGCCGCAGTGTTTCTCCCGTAATCAGTTCCACCACGGTTTCATCTTTTGTCAGTGTGCTGTTACGGGCGGTAATAATTAATGAGGTCTGAATAAGAAAAGTACTTCCCTCATTATCGGTGACAGACCGTAAATCATACGGACTGCACGGGGAAATCTGGTTTTGCTTTACATTAATATCTTTTGTCATGCGGATTTTCTCTGTGTGGACAGCTGATTACGGTGTATTTTCAGTAACTGATTTATATTCACGGACTGACTTGTCATAATCAGATTTGTTAACATTGACGATGGTGCCGCCGCAGTTAAGTTTATTGGTGGCAGAGGAAAAAAAACCATTACCGATGTCAGTCTCAGTTAACCGGCACTGAGTTAAGTAATATTCCCCCTGAGCAATCCGTTCCTCACTGGTTTCAGTCATATTCCACATCATAATCATCATCATGAATACCAGCGGAAAAAGATAAACACCTGACCGGCAAATAAACAGTGAAACAAAATAAGCAACAATTAAAATCCCTGAAAAAACAAAA
>NZ_AZRH01000041.1:0-2986 GCF_000512315.2 Morganella sp. EGD-HP17 | reverse complement strand
CGAAAAGAAAATTCCGTTTGTATTTTATTCACCGAAAGGTAGATTGGATAACTGATCACTTCAATCCGGCAGAAAATACAAAGGAGCATCGTTATGGCTGATCCAACCTATGTCCCGCCTCAGGTGTGGGAATGGAAACAGAAAAACGGCGGAAAATTTGCCAATACCAACCGTCCTGTTGCCGGGGCGACACATGAAAAAGCCCTGTCTGTGGGTAAACACCCATTGCAGCTTTACTCGCTGGGAACACCTAACGGTCAGAAAGTCACTATCATGCTTGAAGAACTGCTGGCTGCGGGGATCCGTGATGCGGAATATGATGCCTGGCTGATTGATATCGGCGAAGGTGACCAGTTTGGTTCCGGGTTTGTGGATATTAACCCGAACTCAAAAATCCCGGCATTGGTCGACAGAAGTGGCGCAGAGCCGGTACGGATCTTCGAATCCGGCGCAATCCTGACCTATCTGGCAGAAAAATTCTCTTTGTTCCTGCCGGAAACACAACCTGAACGGGCTGAAACACTGTCATGGCTGTTCTGGCAGATGGGATCTGCACCATTTGTCGGCGGCGGGTTTGGCCATTTCTATGCGTATGCACCGGAAAAATATGAATATCCGATTAACCGCTACGCGATGGAAACCAAACGCCAGCTGGATGTCCTGAACCGTCAGCTCAGTCAGCATGAATTTATTGCCGGCGATAATTACACTATTGCTGATATGGCTGCATGGCCATGGTACGGTGGGTTAGTGCTGGGTACGCTGTATAATGCGGCGACATTCCTGTCTGTCAGTGAATATCCGCATGTGATCCGCTGGGCGAAGCAGATAGCGGCACGTCCGGCTGTTCAGCGCGGACGCCGGGTTAACCGCAGCGGCGGAGAGCCGTCAGACCGGTTTATCCGCGAACGTCATAATGCGTCAGATCTGGACTGATATTTCACGTGTTCCCGGCAGAGCGTTTTCTGCCGGGAAACGTATCTGCATTATTAACGCGGTTCCGGTAATTTAAAGGCCGATACCATCTGCGAAAGCTGTTCGGCTTCTCTTCGCAGGATTTGCGTCCGTGAAGCAGCATCATCAATTAATGTGGCATTCTGCTGTACCGTGGTATCCATCTCTGAGACAGCCATCGTAACCTCGGCCAGCCCTTTGCTCTGCTCCTCACCGGCAACGCGGATATCACTCATCAGCTGTCTTACCTGCAACACATCCATCACCAGATCTGCCAGCGTTTCTCCGGCTTCATGCACCTGATTACTGCCGGTTTTGACATTCTGCACAGACTCATCAATCAGCGCCTTAATCTCCTGTGCTGCCTGTGCACTGCGCTGAGCCAGTGATCTGACTTCAGTCGCCACCACTGCAAAGCCTCGCCCGGAATCACCGGCACGCGCGGCCTCGACGGCGGCATTCAGTGCCAGAATATTGGTCTGGAATGCAATACTGTCGATCACTGACACGATTTCAACCATTCGTCCGGATGATGTACTAACGCTGTTCATTGTCGAAATCACATCACGCATCATATCTCCGCAGCGGCTCGCTGTTTGTGCAGTGGTTTCCGCCAGTTCATCGGCCTGATGGGTATTCTCACTGTTCTGACGTACCGTTACGTTCAGTTCTTCCATCGCGGAAGCACTCTGCTCCAGCGCAGCGGCCTGCTGTGTGACCCGTGCGGATAATTCGTTATTATTATCAGCAAGATTAACGGTATTTCCAGCCACAACAGAGCTGCTGCTGCGTACCGTGAGCAACATGGATGATATTTTATCGGCAAACAGATTAAATGCCTGTGAGATAGCGGAGATTTCATCGGCACCGCGAACTTCCATCCGCCGGGTCAGGTCGCCTTCCCCGTGAGCTATATTATCGAGGGCCTTACGGGTTTCATCGAGGCGGGTGATCAGACGGCGGACAACCAGCCAGGAGCCCAGCAACAGCAGTGCCATGATCGGCAGCAGGGCTTCCAGCACATCCTGCATCATCACTTTTGCCAGCCCGGTGATCCGGCTTTCCGGTGTGACAAGGCCGATGACCCATCCGGTATCGGCCATCGGGAACAGCATCACTTGTGAAGCGGTATTCAGTTGCCCGTCATTATCAATGCGGATACTGTCGATAGCGGATTGCTCAGAATGGGGTTGCTTCAGGCTTGCTGCCACCGGTGCCAGCCAGGCTGATTGTGCGGCCAGCTCATCAAATGTTTTGAATTGTTTACTGTCATCACCCGGAAAATAGATCAGCTGCCCCTGCCGATCTGTCACAAAGGCATAGCCTCCGGTGCTGTTGCCGTATTGCTGCATAATAGCGGCGATATTATCCAGACGGATATCCGTTGTCGCGACACCGGCAAATTTTCCGTCGGTTTTGTACGGCACACTGCAGGTCACCATATTCACACCGGAAACGGCATCACGGTAAACATCAGACCACAAGCAGCTCTCCGTGGATTGCTCACGGGCATTCCGGTACCAGCTTTCATTGTGATAATTACCGGCACCCTCTGTATTGTACTCATCAGAAAAAACCAGTTGCCCGGCCGGATTCCGTGCCCAGAAAAAGCTGCGTTTCTCAATTCCCGGGGTGAATGCCCCCGGCTCCGGCCAGATCCCGCCGCCGGTGATCAGGCTGTTGCTTTCAATCAGATTGGGCGGGATATAGCGGTACAGCGCCTCATCATTGGGCAGCACTTCCGCCAGGCGCGCCAAGCTGACGGTTTTTCCGTCTGTCTGAGATAAAATCGTGCTGACCCGGGATGTCAGGCCGCGTCCGGTTTCTTCAATTAATGCAGTATTAATTTCCACAACGCGGGGCTGACCCCGCCACAGCATAACAACAATGATAATGGCAGTAGTGACGGCCAGGAGCAGGATGCCCCCGATAGTCAGGCGGGTTGAAATGCGGGACGGATACCAGGACATACAAAACTCCCGAAACAAATAAGGGTATATTTGAGTTATCGGCGGTGTGACCTATATCTTTA
>NZ_AZRH01000040.1:0-4122 GCF_000512315.2 Morganella sp. EGD-HP17 | reverse complement strand
GGTACAGGATAAAGACCAGGATAACTTCGGCCAGCATGAAGTAATACATCATGGTGGAGTCTTCACCGAAGGTGTCCGCCGCATCCTCTTTACCGGCGGCGGTCAGGTCTTCCGCGTTGGCAACCCCGCGGGCAGCCAGCCAGAGTGCCAGCGGGGCGGCCACATACTTAAACAGGGTTTTGGCGGTTTTGCTGTTGACCGCCGCCAGCGCACGGGCAAACAGCCCTTTTTTTGCCGCCGGTTGCGCGGCGTTATTATTCATGACAGACATTTCACTCATTATAAATTCCTTTTGAGTACACTGAAAAATGATGCGGTAACCATTATTACCGTCATCGTCCGGGCAATATTACCCGGCATATTTCCTGTATATTGAGTAAAAAGAAATATGTCGTGTAACGCTGCCGGATTTCAGGCAAAGCTACCGCCCGGATTTGCAACACCTGTTTTCAGGCAAAGCGATACCGTTGCTGTGAAATACAACAAATAAGAGATAAAAAGAAAATGTTATTAATATTTAATTACATTTTAATATTTCGTCAGTAACTGCTGATAATGACCTTCAATATGATTTACATCCCGGAGACTTTCAGATAAACGGATAATTGCCTCAATAGCCTTTGTGCGTTTTGACTGTCTGGCGGATTCAGTCAGTAAGCGGTTGGTTTCGGCAGAAATCGAAATACTGATCGTGACTGGACGGTATTCTTTCTGTTTCATAAAAGCCTCATGGGAAAATAAAATTTAGCTTATGGTTATAAGCAATGCCCGTCAATACGCCAACAGCATCTGACTTTTTGTACAGTGGTTTTTTTTAACGAAAAATGAAGGGATAAAAAGGTTCCAGCCAAGGTGAACGGCTACCTGTATAAATAATTCACGCTTGAATATTGCTAATTTTTTTACCCCCAAAATTCTTTCTATATACTTTTTCACTGTATTTATTTTTATCTGCATAATGACAGATATATCTGCGGTTGAAAAACCACTAATGAGAAGCCATGATATAGCCCATTCTTTATTTGTTAATATATCAAGTGGATTACTGCCTTTCAGGCGTAAAACTATATCATCAAAACTCAATTCATTACCTAAATAATCAAATTTATTAAATTCATTATTTTTAAATAAAAAATGATAAAAATCAGAAGATAGAATTTTATAGTACGAGTAAAGAGTACATTTTTTTCCACAATAGAGAACAGGTAATTCATGAATATAATAGGGAGAAACAACCGCATAAGTATGGCTTTCAATAAAAATCATTGATAAAAACGGAACTTGACTATAAATAGGTTGGTCATCAGCGTGATACAGGAAGGTTTTAAGATCAAAATCAACATTACTAAGTAAACTTTGGTTCAACTGGTCGCAAACTGTCCAGTATGTGGCATTTTTGAGGATATCTTTGACTGATGTATTAAAAACACCTTGAGATTCTGCGAATAGATCAATAGCATGTTCGTTAGACATGTAACCGTCTCCAAAAGGCATGGGTTATGTGTTCAGCTCAGTAGGGAAGTTGTAGCTTCCTTACTGAGCGATTTTTTAAATTTTAAATTAAATGAAATATAACATACACTAAAGTAAAATAGCAATATATTATATTGCTATGCATCACAAAACGATGCTATTCCCAATCATGGGTGATCTATTCTTTATCTTCAAAAAACTTCGCTAATAAATCATCCCTTTCGGCTTTCATCTTTTGAACTGCATCTCTGAAATCATAGCGGGAATCTGATTTTATCTCCTGCAAATCAAACAGCATTTCAAATATTTTCTGCAGACAGACTTTCGATTTAACAAGGTCATCCATAATCTGCTTCTTATAAAGCTCTTCCCAGGTATAACCGTCATCTCCTAATTCTTCTGATTTTTTTTTCAGATTCATGGTAACCCGGATACCTATCTCCAGCATTTCAGAACTGACACTCGACATATTGGCATCCGAAAAACTGGCACCGTCAGCTCTCCGCTCTTCCACAATAGATTTTAAAGCATCATACGTTTTCTGATTCATATAAACATTCTGTCGTGCCATAATATTATTCTCTCTTATTTTGGTGCTTTCTTAGTGCTGACAAAAAAAACAGCCAGATAATGAAAAGTGCCTTTTTAGCGCTTTCTATCATTAAAATAAGCACCAATCAAGCTAATCATGCAGCACCATTCCAGCACAACCAAGGGGCACTGATTTAGCACTTTAAATTTAACATATTGATATTGATGAATTAGCCACTCAAAAGCCATTTTTTTAGCCGGATACAGCCCCAATTTAACACCAAAGGAGCACTGTGATTTAGGCGAATCTTAAATATTTCATATTATTTTAATCATAACGCACTGATGTTAAAACGAATTCATGCAAATTTTAAATTTGCGTAGGGTGTGAGAAACTATTTTCAGAGAAGACTATTTTGTATCTTGTGCCTTGCGTGTATTCACAAATAAAAACCCGCTTCCGTTTTTTTATAAAAAATGCTGTAATCCATGAAAGTTAGTCACTGACGGGGATATTATGAAAACGCTTTTCACATTATTTTCTGCATTAATGTTTCCTGCCCTGTCAGTTGCACAGGATTGCTATGATCTTGCCGGTCGTGATTATGGTATTGACCCGGATTTATTAAGGGCTGTCTCATTCAGAGAGTCATCATTTCGTACTGATGCCCTTAACCGTGTATCTGATGGAAAATATGCCGTTGGTCTGATGCAGATCCATTCTCAGAATTTTAATGAACTCAGAGAATACGGTATTCATGAAAATATGCTGAAACATGATCCCTGTATGAATATTTATACCGGCGCATATTACCTGGCTAAATTTATTCATCTTGAAAAAGACATCTGGCGGGGTGTGGGTGCTTACAATGCAGGCAGGAAAAAATCACCGGAGCAGGAGATTAAAAGACAGCGTTACGCTAACGAAATTTATGTCATCTACAGAAATATAAAAAACAGTCATTAATGTATTGACTGCACCCATTGGTATTATTATTCTGATGGCGATAAAATTTTGTCTGGTGGTTTTATCAGGTCGGGGGAGTTTTCAGCCCCCGATCATTTAAAGATAAAAATTATGATTACTTTTATAGTATTTTATTTTGTCCGATGGTTTTATAACATCTTTTCTTATCTGTAAAATCAACCACTGCAACTATATTTCATCACAGTGGCAACTGTGTCAGATATCACAGGACTCTTATTACAATTCTCTCAGATACCGGTGTGCTTTTGATGCTGCGCTCGCAGCTTTAAATATAAAACGCTTATCATCATTCAGTGCTTTCAGCCATGATGATATATAGCTTTCATGCTGCACATCACCGGTTATTCCCAAATCTGCCATTAAAAACGCACAGCCTAACTCTGCGATCAGTTCCTCAAACGCATATTTGTCTGAACCGTATTTACCGCCCTTCTCTCTGTTTAAACGGGATTTCGCTCCTGTCCAGTGAATTAATTCATGAAGCTGTGTCGCATAAAAATCAGCAGCATTATTAAACCGGAATCTTTCAGGTAAATATATTTCATCGGTAGACGGACGGTAAAACGCCTGTATGCCTTTCTCTGTAATTTTGGCACCACTGCGGGCGGTCAGTGCTTCGGCTTTTTCTATGGGATCAAATGACGTAGCCGGTAATGCTGCATATTCAGCCGCTAAATTATCGATCTGCTGCACATTAAAAACGGTAAATGTTTTCAGCATCGGGATATGTTCAGTCTCTCCGGCCTCGTTTTCTTTTTCCAGCATTTTGTAATAAATAATGGTGGTGCCGTGCTCGCCTTTACGAACCTGACCGCCCTGCTCTGCCGCCTGTTTATAAGTCAGCCACCGGGGATCTGTATAACCCTGCTCCGCTGCACTGCTCCACAGCAGCATAATATTAATTCCGCTGTAAGCTGTGCCGGTTGAAAAATTAGTTGGTAACCCGGAAGCTACGCCGCTACCTGTCCACGGACAGACCCAGGGTTTTACGCCCGCTTCCAGCGCCCTGATGATGTTATCTGTCACTGTCTGATACATGTCCGGTTTTGCTTTGCGCTTTACAAATTTCGTTTTTGAGGAGCCTGACTGCTCCAGCGGGGATACGCTGGTCGCCGCTGCGGGGTTAGGGT
>NZ_AZRH01000039.1:0-4139 GCF_000512315.2 Morganella sp. EGD-HP17 | reverse complement strand
TGTACAGAATGAAGACCAGGATAACTTCGGCCAGCATGAAGTAATACATCATGGTGGAGTCTTCACCGAAGGTGTCCGCCGCATCCTCTTTACCGGCGGCGGTCAGGTCTTCCGCGTTGGCAACCCCGCGGGCAGCCAGCCAGAGTGCCAGCGGGGCGGCCACATACTTAAACAGGGTTTTGGCGGTTTTGCTGTTGACCGCCGCCAGCGCACGGGCAAACAGACCCTTTTTTGCCGCCGGTTGCGCGGCATTATTATTCATGACAGACATTTCACTCATTATAAATTCCTTTTGAGTACACTGAAAAATGATGCGGTAACCATTATTACCGTCATCGTCCGGGCAATATTACCCGGCATATTTCCTGTATATTGAGTAAAAAGAAATAGGCCGTGTAACACTGCCGGAATCAGGGTATAGCTACCGCACGGATTTGCCCTGCCCTGTTTTCAGGCAAAGCGATACCGTTGCTGTGAAATACAACAAATAAGAGATAAAAAGAAAATATTATTAATATTTAATTACATTTTAATATTTCGTCAGTAACTGCTGATAATGACCTTCAATATGATTTACATCCCGGAGACTTTCAGATAAACGGATAATTGCCTCAATAGCCTTTGTGCGTTTTGACTGTCTGGCGGATTCAGTCAGTAAGCGGTTGGTTTCGGCAGAAATCGAAATACTGATCGTAATCGGACGATATTCTTTCTGTTTCATAAAATTCTCATTTATAGATTAAAATCTGAATGACTATATGTGAAAATTTTTACTGTGTCTGTACCATTTAATGGTATGTTTTTATATACAGTGGTTTTAATGGTGCTTTTATATATTAACGATGCAGGAACATAATTATACCAACCCAATAATTTTGCTACTTTTTTAAATAGATCACGATCAAATAACTCTAATTTTCTCACACCTAGCAGACGCTTTATCGCTATATTTATTGAGTTAGGCTTTTGTTTTAGATAAATAGAAATTCTTTCTGTTGTGAAGTCATGAATTACCAACCAAGCAATAAGCCAATCTTTCTGACTAATTTTATCAAATGGATTAACATCCCTTAGTAACTCAATGGCGTACTCTATTGTTAACTTATTACCTAAGTTATCTTTATAATAAAAATTATTCAAATCCATAAGAATTAAATCAAGATAATTTTCATTATTTAAAGTAAGAAACATTACATAACATTCGCCACCATCAATAATAAAAGAATCAAAATTAATTTCATATGGCTTAAATACTGATTCAACTTCATCTTGTAAAAAGATAACGCCTGATTTAAATAAAAAAAATTGATCAGTTTTTTTAGGCTGGAAAAAACATTCAGGCAGGACGTCACTCATCTCGAGGATATGGCAATTTTTATCAAAAATGCACCAGTAAGATGATTTTTTATTCAGATTTAGCAGTAAATGCTTAAAATCTTCTTGAGATCTCGAACAAAGATCAATAGCATGTTCGTTAGACATGTAACCGTCTCCAAAAGGTATGGGTTATGTGTTTAGCTCAGTAGGAAAGCTAGCACTTTCTTACTGAGCGATTTCTTAAATTTTAAATTACATAAAATATAACACACACTAAAGTCAAATAACAATAAAAATGATTGCTATGCATCACAAAATGATGTTCATATCAGCAATCATTTTATCCACTCTTTATCTTCAAAAAACTTCGCTAACAACTCATCCCTTTCAGCTTTCATTTTTTGAACTGCTTCTCTGAAATCATAACGGGAATCTGATTTTATCTCCTGCAGATCAAACAGCATTTCAAATATTTTTTGCAGACAGACTTTCGATTTAACAAGGTCATCCATAATCTGCTTCTTATAAAGCTCTTCCCAGGTATAACCGTCATCTCCTAATTCTTCTGATTTTTTTTTCAGATTCATGGTAACCCGGATACCTATCTCCAGCATTTCAGAACTGACACTCGACATATTGGCATCCGAAAAACTGGCACCGTCAACTCTCCGCTCTTCCACAATAGATTTTAAAGCATCATACGTTTTCTGATTCATATAAACATTCTGTCGTGCCATAATATTATTCTCTCTTATTTTGGTGCTTTATTAGTGCTGACAAAAAAAACAGCCAGATAATGAAAAGTGCCTTCTTAGTGCTTTTTATCATCAAAATAAGCACCAATCAAGCTAATCACGCAGCACCATTCCAGCACAACCAAGGGGCACTGATTTAGCACTTTAAATTTAACATATTGATATTGATGAATTAGCCACTCAAAAGCCATTTTTTTGGCCGGATAAAGCCCCGATTTAACACTAAAAGAGCACTGTGATTTCGATAAATCTTAAATATTTCATATTATTTTAACTATAAGACACTGATATTAAAATAAATTCATGCAAATTTTAAATTTGCGTAGTGTGTGGAAATCTATTTTCAGAGAAGACTATTTTGTATCTTGTGCCTTGCGTGTATTCACAAATAAAATCCCGCTTCCGTTTTTTGGTGAAAAATGCTGTAATCCATGAAAGTTAGTCACTGACGTGGATATTATGAAAACGCTTTTCACATTATTTTCTGCATTGATGTTTCCTGCTCTGTCAGTAGCACAGGATTGCTATGATCTTGCCGGTCGTGATTATCATGTTGACCCGGATTTATTAAGGGCTGTTTCATTCAGAGAGTCATCATTTCGTACTGATGCCCTTAACCGTGTGTCTGATGAAAAATATGCCATTGGCCTGATGCAGATCCATTCTCAGAATTTTAATGAACTCAGAAAGTACGGCATTCATGAAAATATTCTGAAACAGGATCCCTGCATGAATATTTATACCGGCGCTTATTACCTGGCTAAATTCATTCAGCTTGAAAAGGATATCTGGCGGGGTGTGGGGGCTTACAATGCAGGCAGGAAAAAATCACCTGAGCAGGAGCTTAAAAGACAGCGTTACGCTGCCGAAATTTATGTTATCTACAGAAACATAAAAAACCGTCATTAGTGCATTGACTATATCCAACGATGTAATTATTCTGATGGTGATAAAATTTTAGTTGGTGGTTTTATCACGGCGGGGGCGTTTTTCATGCCCCCGTCAATTTAAACACAAAATCGTATTATTCCTTTTGATGTTTTTTTGATTTCTTCAATGTCTTTATCATTTTACCTTTTCCTCATTTTATCCCTTAGCCACCGGAGCTATATTCAGTTACAACGGCGGCATAATCAGAGATTACAGACTTTAATTAACACTCTGTCAGATACCGGTGTGCTTTTGATGCTGCGCTCGCGGCTTTAAATATAAACCGTTTATCATCATTCAGTGCTTTCAGCCATGAGGATATATAGCTTTCATGCTGCACATCACCGGTTATTCCCAAATCCGCCATTAAAAAGGCACATCCTAATTCTGCTATCAATTCCTCAAAGGCATATTTGTCGGAACCGTATTTACCGCCCTTTTCTCTGTTTAAACGGAATTTCGCTCCTGTCCAGTGAATTAATTCATGATTCAGTGTCGCATAAAAATCAGCGGCATTATTAAAACGGTATCTTTCAGGTAAATATATTTCATCAGTAGACGGACGGTAAAACGCCTGTATGCCTTTCTCTGTAATTTTAGCACCGCTGCGGATTGTCAGAGCTTCGGCTTTTTCTATGGGATCAAATAACGCCGCCGGTAATGCTGCATATTCAACCGCTAAATTATCAATCTGCTGCACATTAAAAACGGTAAAAGTTTTCAGCATAGGGATATGTTCAGTCTCCCCTTCCTCGTTTTCTTTTTCCAGCATTTTGTAATAAATAATGGTGGTGCCGTGCTCGCCTTTACGAACCTGACCGCCCTGCTCTGCCGCCTGTTTATAAGTCAGCCACCGGGGGTCAGTATAACCCTGCTCCGCTGCACTGCTCCACAGCAGCATAATATTAATTCCGCTGTAAGCTGTGCCGGTTGAAAAATTAGCCGGTAACCCGGAAACAGCCCCGTTACCTGTCCACGGACAGACCCAGGGTTTTACGCCCGCTTCCAGCGCCCTGATGATGTTATCTGTCACCGTCTGATACATATCCGGTTTTGCTTTGCGCTTTGAACATTTCGTTTTTGAGGAGCCTGACTGCTCCAGCGGGGATACGCTGGTCGCCGCTGCGGGGTTAGGGA
>NZ_AZRH01000038.1:0-4330 GCF_000512315.2 Morganella sp. EGD-HP17 | reverse complement strand
TTTAAAGTCTGTGCAAAAGCGCAGATTTTTGCTGATATGGCTCAGTTGGTAGAGCACACCCTTGGTAAGGGTGAGGTCCCCAGTTCGAATCTGGGTATCAGCACCATTAATTTAGTTCGGCAGAAATTGAAAAAAATTTGCCTGGCGGCCGTAGCGCGGTGGTCCCACCTGACCCCATGCCGAACTCAGAAGTGAAACGCCGTAGCGCCGATGGTAGTGTGGGGTCTCCCCATGTGAGAGTAGGGAACCGCCAGGTTTTATATTTAAAGAAAGCCACTCATCTGAGTGGCTTTTTTGCATTTGCAGTCCGCCAAAATACAAATTCCCGCAGTGCTGGGATCCGCGTCTGCGGACTGATAAACTAGACAGCATATTTGTCAGATGAGTTTTTCATTATGTCCCTCAAACCTGCTGATTCACTCCGCCAGTTACATACATTTGGTATCGAAGCCGGTGCCCGGCATATTGATGTCGCAGAGACCATTTCTGATCTCTGCCGCTTATGGCTGGCTGCACAAACGGAAAAATCCCCCTTCCTGCTGTTAGGCGGCGGCAGTAATATACTGTTTACTGAGGATTTCAATGGCACCGTTGTCATTAACCGGATCCCCGGCAAGACCGTCCGGGAAACACCGGATGCCTGGTTTATCGAAGTTGGTGCCGGCGAAAACTGGCATGAATTAATCCGCTGGATGCTGGCGAACAGTATTTACGGCATGGAAAACCTGGCGCTGATCCCGGGCTGTGCCGGTACTGCACCGATTCAGAATATCGGGGCATACGGTACCGAATTTAAAGACGTATGTGACTATGTGGATGTCACCTCTCTGTCAGACGGGCAGACAACACGCCTGACTGCAGAGGAATGTCGCTTTGGCTACCGTGACAGTATTTTCAAACATGATTATCAGCAGGGATATGCTATCACAGCGGTGGGACTGAAACTGCCGAAAGTATGGAAACCGAATCTGAGCTACGGTGATTTGAAATCGCTGGATCCAGCGACTGTCACACCTCAGCAGGTATTTGATATGGTCTGTCAGATGCGGATGAGCAAACTGCCGGATCCGGCTGTAACCGGCAATGCAGGCAGCTTTTTTAAAAATCCGGTTGTGACTGCTGAGTGTGCGCAGAAAATCAAAGCACAGTATCCGGACTGCCCGCAGTATGTGGTGGCGGACGGAATCAAACTCGCTGCCGGCTGGCTTATCGACCAGTGTCAGCTGAAAGGCCATCAGGAAGGTGGTGCAGCGGTGCATATGAACCAGGCGCTGGTATTGATTAACCGTGATAATGCAACAGGTGATGATGTTATCCGTCTCGCCCGTTATGTCCGTCAGCAGGTTGCTGCCCGTTTCGGGGTTCAGCTGGAGCCGGAAGTCCGTTTTATCGGCACGGACGGTGAAATCAGTGCCACAGAGGCTATTGCATGAAAGATTACAGTGTACCGCTGACGCTGATTGGCATTTTATCCGACGGTGAGTTCCATTCCGGTGAACAACTCGGCGATAAGCTGGGGATGACCCGGGCTGCAGTTAATAAGCACATCCGCACCTTACGTGAGATGGGTATAGAGATGGAAACGGTCACCGGTAAGGGTTACCGCCTCTTTGCACCGATGAATCTGTTACAGCCCGATGTTATCCGCACGCTGCTGCCCGGGCGAAATGTTGAAGTGCTGCCGGTCATCGGCTCCACCAATCAGCATATGATGGATAAAGTGGGGGAATTGACATCTGGTGATGCCTGTGTGGCGGAATACCAGTATGCCGGACGCGGTCGCCGCGGGCGGCAGTGGATCTCTCCGTTTGGCCGCAATCTGTATCTTTCTCTGTACTGGCGCCTTGAGCAGGGACCCGCAGCGGCTATCGGGCTGAGTCTGGTAGTCGGTATTGTGCTTGCTGAGACACTGCATGAGCTGGGTGCGACCGGTGTAAAAGTCAAATGGCCGAATGACTTATATCTGGATGACAAAAAACTGGCCGGGATCCTGGTCGAACTTCAGGGAAAAACCGGGGATGCCGCGCATGTGGTTATCGGGATCGGGATTAACCTGACCATGGAAAGTAGTGGTACAGATCAGATTGGCCAGCAGTGGATCAATCTGCAGCAATCCGGTATTCAGATCGACCGTAATATATTATCTGCAGAGTTTATTAAACATCTGACAGATGCGTTGCACTTGTTCGAAAAAAGCGGACTGACCCCGTTTATTGAACGCTGGTATGCTTTTGATAATTACCTTAATCGTGAAGTAAAACTGATTATTGGTGAGCGTGAGGTCTTTGGCGTTTCCAGAGGGATAAACGGGCAGGGTGCTTTGTTATTAGATCAGTTTGGTGAAATTACCCCCTATATCGGCGGAGAAATATCACTTCGCGGTGTGAATTCAAAAAATAAACCGGCCTGAGCCGGTTTATTTTTAACAGAAAAACTGATTATTTCCGCAGTTTCACATTGGTCACCATATGATTGGTGCCTTTGGTCATCACCAGGCTGGCCCGCTCTCTGGTCGGCAGAATATTTTCATGCAGATTCAGGCCGTTAATCTCATCCCAGATTGTTGAGGCAATGCTGACGGCCTCACTTTCCTCAAGTTGCGCATAGTGATGGAAATAGGAATTAGGATCACTGAATGCGCCCTGACGGAATTTCAGGAACCGCCCGATATACCAGCTCTTCAGTAATTCTTCCGGCGCATCCACATAAATAGAGAAATCCACAAAATCGGACACGAACACATGGTGCATGGCTTCCGGATAATCCATCCCGCTCTGCAGCACATTCAGGCCTTCCAGGATCACGATATCCGGCTGCTCAACCACTAACTGTTTATCCGGGATAATGTCATAGGTCAGATGTGAATAAACCGGCGCCAGAACCCGCGGGGTACCGGATTTCACTTCAGAAACGAAACGCACCAGATTATGCATGTCATAGGATTCAGGGAATCCTTTCTTCTTCATAATACCGCGTTCATTCAGCACAGAATTGGGATGAAGAAAACCATCAGTGGTAATCAAATCCACTTTGCGATGTTCCGGCCAGCGGCTCAGTAGCGCCTGCAATAACCGGGCGGTGGTACTTTTTCCGACTGACACACTGCCGGCAATACCAATCACATAAGGGACTTTCGCTTCATTTCTGCCGAGGAACTGCTCCAGTACGGCCTGACGGCGCAGGTTTGAGCTGATATAGAAGTTCAGCAGACGGGACAGTGGCAGATAAATCGCGATAACTTCATCAATCGAGATTTCATCGTGGATACCGCGCAGATCGTCAATTTCCTGCTCAGACAACGTCATCGGAACGGAGTTACGCAGGGTCGCCCACTGACTGCGGCTGAAATGGAGATAAGGAGAGAGCGATTTTTCTTTATACATAAACCAACAGCTGCCTTTATTACGCAGGTTGGACAGGTCATTAATACCCGTACCGGCTGAAAATAAATCGCATCATAGCGAGAGATGAGAGTCAGGCGTAGCAATTTTTTTGAAAAAATGCATTTTTTTTGATGTCGCGGACATAAATTACATTGCGCATGACATAAACAAGGAGTCAAAAATAAGCGGATTATTGGTTTTTACGGTAGTCCATCTGTGTGATTACTGAGAGTTTAAGTGATAAGTATCGCTGCTAATTTGTACATTACCTATTGAAAAAAACAGCAAAATACGGAAGAATGTCCACTTTGTGAGCAAAAGAACAATTTCAGCGATTTTTTTGTTGCATCCTGCGCAAAGTCTCCATAGAATGCGCAGCACTTGATGCCGGCATAGCTCAGTTGGTAGAGCAACTGACTTGTAATCAGTAGGTCCCGAGTTCGACTCTTGGTGCCGGCACCATTTAACAATTTGGAAAGGTGGGATACCCAAGCGGCCAAAGGGAGCAGACTGTAAATCTGCCGTCACAGACTTCGAAGGTTCGAATCCTTCTCCCACCACCATCTAATGTGAATTATTATCCTGAGTGTTTTACTCAAGACTCCTTCGATGTAAAATACTCCGGATTCAGTTACAGCAGATTAAAGTCAGGTAGCCGAGTTCACGCGGGCATCGTATAATGGCTATTACCTCAGCCTTCCAAGCTGATGATGCGGGTTCGATTCCCGCTGCCCGCTCCAAGATGTGCTGATATAGCTCAGTTGGTAGAGCGCACCCTTGGTAAGGGTGAGGTCGGCAGTTCGAATCTGCCTATCAGCACCACTTCCGTTGTTCTCCATTCCTTGATTTTTTTCCCTGTAAATATCCAGACAAGCAATACTGCTTGGTTGATGTGGTGAAACCACCGATTCCGTGTCTTAGAGGGACAACTAATGTCTAAAGAAAAG
>NZ_AZRH01000037.1:0-4630 GCF_000512315.2 Morganella sp. EGD-HP17 | reverse complement strand
TGAATCCGCGGCCTTAACGGCCACCACGGTGACGGTGCCGAATGCCACACAGAAGGCCGGCAGCAGCTGGGCGGACCACGGCGACGGCCGCTACACCGGCACCTATGTGGCAAACACAGCGGGCACGGGGCTGAAGGCGACCCTGCAGCTGGGCACGTGGGGCGGTGCGGCAGAATCCGCGGCCTACGCCATCACGGCGGGTAATGCGGTACAGGCCACCTCAGCCATCAGCACGAATAACACCACGTACACCGCCGGGGAAGACATCACGGTGACGGTGACACTGAACGACGCGCAGGGCAACGGGGTTGCCGGTGAATCCGCGGCCTTAACGGCCACCACGGTGACGGTGCCGAATGCCACACAGAAAGCCGGCAGCAGCTGGACTGATAATGGTGACGGCAGCTACACCGGCACGTACACGGCAGAGACCGCGGGTACCGGGCTGAAAGCCACCCTGCAGCTGGGCGCGTGGGGCAGTGCGGCAGAGTCCGCGGCCTACACCATCATGGCAGGCGAGCCGGCAGAAGGCACGTCGGCCATCAGCACGGATAACACCGCATACACCGCGGGCACGGACATCACGGTGACGGTGACGCTGAACGACGCGCAGGGTAACGCGGTTAAAGGACTGGTGCGGGACGTAATTTCCGCTGTGACGGTCCCGAATGCGACAGTGAAATCCGGCACCGGTACTACCGGCTGGCGTGACAACGGCGACGGCAGTTACACCGGCACCTATGTGGCCCATACCGCCGGCACCGGCCTGAAAGCCACCCTGCAGCTGGGTGAGTGGGGCAGCGCGGCCGAGTCCGCGGTGTACACCATTACGCCGGGCAGTGAAGACTGGCGCTCCTCAGGTATCGCTGTGGATAACACCAGCTACATTTCCGGCAGTGATATCACGGTAACGGTGACGCTGAAGGATGCGCAGGGTAACGCACTAAGCGGCAGGGCGGACGAATTGGCCGGCAGGGTTGAGGTCGGCGGGGACTCGCTGATGAAAGAGGGCAGCAGCTGGACGGATAACGGAGACGGCACGTACACCGGCATTTATGTGGCGAACAAGGCAGGTATTGGTGGTAATTATTATGCCGTTCTGTATGTTGGCGGAGTACAACAGTATATTCGCTCCCGAAGTTTTGTTATCACGGCAGGCAGTGCGGCGCAGGCCACCTCCGTTATCTCGACGGACCGTATTACCTACACGGCAGGTATGGATATCGAGGTGGCGGTAACGCTGTATGATGCACAGGGCAACTATATTAATGCTGAGTCTGCGGAGTCCGCGGTCTCTGCATCCACGGTGACAGTGCCTAATGCGTCGCTGAAACCCGGCAGCAACTGGACGTTAAAAGGTCGCAGCTCGTACGTCCGCACCTATGTGGCAGAGACGACGGACACGGGGCTGAAGGCGACCCTGCAGCTGGATACGTGGGACGGCGCGGCAGAATCCGGAGCGTACAGCATCACGGCAGGCAGACCGGCACAGGCAACCTCCGTTATCTCGGTGGATAACACCAGCTACACGGCGGGCAATGATATCATTGTGACGATCAGCTTTAAGGATGCGCAGGGTAACAGTGCTGTCGCCGGGGGCGGCGACTTCATTTCCACGGTGACGGTACCGAATGCAACACAGAAAGCGGGCGGCTGGACGAACAACGGCGACGGCAGTTATACCAGCACCTATGTGGCAAATACGGCGGGGACGGAACTGAAGGCACTCCTGCAGCTGAGTGACTGGGACGGAGCGGCAGAATCCGCGGCCTACGCCATCACGGCGGGTAATGCGGCAGAGGCCACGTCAGTCATCAGCACGGACAAAACCGCCTACACCGCCGGGGAAGACATCACGGTGACGGTGACGCTGAACGACGCGCAGGGCAACGGGGTTGCCGGTGAATCCGCGGCCTTAACGGCCACCACGGTGACGGTGCCGAATGCCACACAGAAAGCAGGCAGCTGGACGGACAACGGCGACGGCAGTTACACCGGCACGTACACGGCAGAGACCGCGGGTACCGGGCTGAAAGCCACCCTGCAGCTGGGCGCGTGGGGCGGTGCGGCAGAGTCCGCGGCCTACGCCATCACGGCGGGTAATGCGGCACAGGCCACCTCGTCCGTCAGCACGGATAACGCCACGTACACCGCGGGCACGGACATCACGGTGACGGTGACGCTGAAGGACGCACAGGGCAACGGGGTTGCCGGTGAATCGGCGGCCTTAACGGCCATCACGGTGACGGTGCCGAATGCCACCATGACATCCGGCAGCAGCTGGACTGATAATGGTGACGGCAGCTACACCGGCACGTACACGGCGGAGACCGCCGGCACCGGGCTGAAGGTTTCCCTGCAGCTGAACACGTGGGACAGTGCGGCAGAGTCTGCGGCCTACGCCATCACGGCGGACAGCAGTATGCCGGACAAGGATAAATCCGAGCTGATGGCGGAACCGCAGACGATCATGGCCGATGGCAGTGATGAATCCGAGCTGACGCTGGTGCTGCGGGATGCCAACGGTAACGGGGTGTCCGGTCAAACTGTGTTGTTCAGTACGGATTTGATAGATGTAAAGTTCAGTATAGTGACGGATAAGGGGGATGGTGTCTACACGGCGACCTTAACGGGAACCAACGCTGGCGCAGCACCGTTGACGGTGACCGTCAACGGCACCGTACTGCCGGTTGCCGGTGTCACTGTCAACCTGACTGGCGATGCTGCAACTGCAACAGTCACCAGTGTATATCTCAATGGTGTGCAGACACGGAAGATTGCAAACGGCACTGATTCGTTTGAATTTATTGCTGAAGTCCGTGATGAGAACAACAACCCGGTTAGTGATGTAATGATTGACTGGACAAGTACTGCAGGAACTTACGCTACATTTTCTGATACTCAACTACCGACAGATGCAGAGGGTAAAGCATTCGTCAAACTGATCAGCACTAAGACCCCGGTCAATGACATTGTGGTTCGTGCTGCCATACAGGGAAAACCAGACAAAGTCAATGCTGAACAAAAAGTCTCCTTTGAAAAGCTCTACACAACGTCGGTGTTGGTGATTGACGCAGTGGCCACAGGAGATAAACCGATTATCGGGGCACATGTTAAGATCTTAACAGAAGACGGATCGGAATTGCTGTTCGAGGATACAACAGATGCAACCGGTAAGTTTAAGGTTGACCTTGTTGGCGGAAAGTATTTAGTAGAAATCACAGCGGCTAATTATGAATCCTATAATGACTTCATGGAAGTAACGAGTAATGAAAACGCTAACTTTAAGTTTGCATTGTCTCCGGCGCTGGGTCCTGAATTAGGCCGTATTATTTTGTCGTGGAGTGCATCGCCAAAAGATTTGGATGCTCATTTACTGGTTCCGCGTATTGGCGGCGGAACTCGGTATAATGTGGGGACTGGCAATAAAACTCCTGCGGGTGCGGATGCAGTACTAGATATAGATGCAATGGATTATCCGGGAATTGAAACTATCACTATAGCTAACGGGCATGTGGGAACGTATAGATATTACGTTAGGAATTACTCAGGGCCTTCCATAAGCGAAAAGACAAAAGTGAATGTGCAAATCATCCTGAATCAAAATTTAACACTGAAACCAGGAACATCTTATAAGATGAGTTTTAGTGGCGTTCCTAATAGTCCGAGTCCGGTTTATAAAGATTATAACTGGATTGTATTTGATCTCATCGTGGATGAGAATAATGAGGTTGAGGTAGTGCCAATAGAAACGGTATCAAAAGATACCCCTACATAAGAAGGATTACAATAATAAAGAAACAACCGGCAGAAACGCCGGTTGTTTCTCATAAAATGTACTAGCTCAGACCTGAGCTGACAGTTACCGGTTATTTATACAGGTGTCTGTCAGATTAAATCTGGTTCAGATTCTTTTTTGTCCAGACCCGTTTTCCATCAAGTAACGTGGCCATCGGCGTACGCCCGCAGCACATTTTCCCCTGATGAGTTCGCTCATTATTGTAGTGCCACAACCAGTTGTCCAGATCCATTTGCAGGCTCTTCAGGTCGGCATATAGCTTCTTGCGGAACGTAACCTGATAAAATTCCTGTAAAATGGTTTTATGGAACCACTCGCAGATACCATTCGTCTGCGGAGACATCGCCTTCGTTTTTGTATGGTCTATGTCATTGATGGCCAGATACAGCTGGTAATCATGCTGCTCTACTTTACCGCAGTACTCTGTACCCCTGTCGGTCAGTATTCTCAGCATTGGCAGACCCTGAGCCTCATAGAAAGGCAGAACGCGATCATTAAGCAGGTCGGCAGCAGTGATCGGTGTTTTACTTGTATACAACTTACAGTGTGCCACTTTCGAGTACGTATTCACGAACGTCTGTTGTCTGTTGATAGATACGGCCGACACCTTTCAGATTGCCAACATAGAACGTATCGGGCTTGTTGCAAAAATTGAGTTGATGAGGAACACTGAAGCCAGAGTCTCTTTCAAGGGGAAGTTCAATGGTACCTGACGATTTTAAATGGAAGCATTTTGCACCGGCTATTATCCTGTGGTGCCTTCGATGGTATGGCTCGACGCCACTGAGTTATGCTCACGTCAGCGATATGTTGGCTGAGCGGGGCATTTCC
>NZ_AZRH01000036.1:0-5617 GCF_000512315.2 Morganella sp. EGD-HP17 | reverse complement strand
TTGATGGTTAGGAAATTGAATCGCTTCTTTTGGGCGCACCTGAGCATGAATTTAACTGCGGATCATCCTTTTGATAATGCAGTTATTCATCACTATATAAAAATGCCGTCTTTGATGTGTTTTTAACCGGAAAGCCACTTCTCAGACGCACTGATCCCATTCAGGCATTCGCAACCATCGCTTTTTCTCCATTCCACGCAGCCTTTCTGACAGCAATTTTGTTGCATGGATACCAGTCTGAGCGCCGGCAAAACGCAGTCGGTCGCCACACAGGATACATTTGTACGGATCCGCGCCCAGGAAGCCTTTCATCAGCGCAGCGAATCCCGGTTTCTCCGGTTTTTCCCGCGCCTGCATCTGCAGGGCTTCATACACCCGTGGCAGCAGCGCTCTCCTTTTACGGTTGGCCAGAAACCCGGAGTAACGCACCATCTTAAAATGGCGCGCCGGAACATGACTGATATAGCGCCCGATCATCTCTTCCTGGCTCAGCATCTGACGTTTATGCTTCCCTGCGCGGTAATCGAGATAGTGATGAACCACCGCGCCGCCGCAGTAGTGCCGCAGGCGGGAACGGATCGCGCCGCAGGAACTGCTTACTCATCTGCGCGTAACACACTTTCGGTGCCGCCTCCGGTTTTTTCATCCCCAGCGCATGGTACACCAGCGGCAGTTTTTTCCCGCACACTCGGTTGGCCAGAAAACCAAAATAACGCACCATCCGGAAGAACTTTTCCGGTATATGCTGCTTCAGCCGACTCACGATTTCCCTCTGCGTCAGCCTCTCGGTGGCTTGCTCACCTGTATTGTGGTCGTGGTAGCGAAAGCTCAGCGTGGTACTGCCGGCGTAGTGCGCCAGCCTGGAGCCGGCTATCGGCGGTTTTTTCAGATACCGGCCCGGGTATTTTACGGTGTTTTTACCGCCGGCCATCTTTTTTGACATATACACGTGCCTGTATTTTCCGCCGGCGGTCAGCACCAGACTGCACCACTGTGACCCAGTGGTGATGTGTGACAGAGAGAGCGGCAGTGAGATACCCTCAGACCAGACACTCAGCAGCATCTGACGGACACAGGGTACCAGTTGTATCTGGCTGTCAACGACATCGATCATACAAAAACGAAGGCGATGTCTCCACAGACGAACGGTATCTGCGAGCGCTTCCATACAACCATTTTACAGGAATTTTATCAGGTTACGTTCCGCAAGAAGCTATATGCAGACCTGGAGAGCCTGCAAATGGATCTGGACAACTGGTTGTGGCACTACAATAATGAGCGAACTCATCAGGGAAAAATGTGCTGCGGGCGTACGCCGATGGCCACGTTACTTGATGGAAAACGGGCCTGGACAGAAAAAAATCTGAACCAGATTTAATCTGACAGACACCTGTATAAATAACCGGTAACTGTCAGATCAGGTCTAAGCTAGTGCAATTTAAGCGAGAGGTATAAAAACCTCCGTATTATAAAATCCAGCATATTTTCTGGGTTATTGAAGGCTCCCGCATGTCACATAAAGTATGCGTGTGGACGGAGTTATTGGGTCAGTAAAGATTGTGATGCAAGGATCTATGAAGGATCCTTGCCATTAGTAGGTTCCTCTCGCTGCTTTGACTTTTTCATGGTCAAAGCCTCTTAACGTGAGTTTTTGTTCCACTGAGAGTCAGACACCCCTATCTGACATCATTCTGTGTAGTGGCGGTGATTACAGCTGATATCTGCCCACCGTATTCGTCGTAATACGCCGTTCCGGCAGGGGACGGCATATCAGAAAAAAAGTCATTAACACCGCATCTGAATACCAGACTGAGCCTGTACAGAATATCAACGTGGATCCTGTTTACACCCCGCTCATAACGGGACATCTGCTGCTGTGAGATACCAACTGAATATGCGAGCTGTCGGGTAGTTAAGCAGTTGTTATACCTCATCTCTCTGATTTTTTTGCCGATAATTAACGAAATCTCTGTCATTATATTATATACCGTAAAAAGAATTTGAACTGAAAGCTATTTACACCGACGTGTTAACCAACGTCGTTACCTAACGATATAGTCCGGTACATGTATATTCCCCGACCGGCAAAACTTATTTTCCGGATTGATGACGGAAGGAGCCGGGTGCTCATTAAACATGGTCATGCAGTTTCGGTGTAGACTAAACTGGCCATTGTCACATGCCTGACTGAGGTACGGGGGCTATGAACATTTCCCGTTATTTTTTTCACTGGGCCTGTAGTTTGTGCAGCAGTTTACACGCAGACTGATTGTTGTGATGGCATGCCCGGGTTAAAAGGGGCGCTGCGGCTTCATAATTTTTCTCTGTATAATAGACGGTTCCCAGGATGCCCTGGGCGTCGGTGTCACCCTGTTCCACTGCTTTTCCGAGCCAGTATTTGGCTTTTTCTGTTCCTGCGGCAGTGTCTTCTGACAGGTATATATAGCTCAGTATGATCATTGCATCCGTATCACCCTGCTGCGCCATTTCTTCCGGGGTGACCGCACCGGCCGGTGCGCTGAGGCATACGGATAAAATGACCGCTGAGAACAGACTGTGCAAAATACATTTTTCCATTATTTAAACTCCTCTGTTGATTAAAAGGATAAACATCATTCAGGAACTGCACGGGATAAGGTTCAGATTTATTTTTTAAAATGAGTGATTTTTTGCGGGTAGCGCACCTTCCTGCCCCTGTATTCCTTCTAAATTTACGCATATGACATTTTGCTTTTTTTGTCAGCATGAACCAGTTATGTTTAAAACCTACCGCCCCCGGTTTAATCCTGAGGACAAATCAAACGTTCTGACCGGAATATTAAGTTGTCAGTCTTTTTAACCGGTGAAAATCGTCATTTACCGTACTCTTTTTAATATCAGCTTATTCTGTTGCTGTGTTACAGAACCGGCAATGAAAAGTTCAGCTAATCGTTTCTGTCTGTCCTGACGGAATCAGTATTTTCTTATAAAAATCATCCTAGATGAGTTTCGTTATTCAGGGGGGCCCGCAATCTATCCTGAGCAGATAATTAATGTCTGTGTTACTGCATGTAAATAATTTTTATCCGGTCTTTTTGTTGAAGGACAAAATTAAAAATATATGCCTATTTTGTTATTTTTGTTATTTTTGTTATTTTTGTGTTTCGGTTGTTGTTTTTATTTTTTTCGGTTTCTCTGTCTCACTAATGTAATCAAGCCTGATAACACGGGGCCCGGAAGGCCATTTCTTTCGTGTTGATAAAGTGTACACTGATCAGTAAAAACGATCAATATCGTATTTGTGATAGTTTTTAACTATTAATCATTATAATTAGATCGTTATAAACAATTGGAATATAGAGTAAAAAACAATTTTAATGCACTAAAGTCAAATGAGTGACTGTCTTTCTGAAATGGTTATCACCTCTCTGATGTTATCCGTCGCCGCCACATTGTTTTTACAAATGGACGGGTGATATTTACAGGTATTAATTTGCGGGGGTATTTTTGAAAAAAATAAATCTTGATGAAGGCTCTCTTTCTCTGTCAGGTTATATCGGCGGTCAGCTCAGGGCTATCAGATATGAATACGGATGGTCAGGAGATGAGCTGGCTAAAGATATGAATATCAGCCAGCAGCAGGTCTCCCGGTATGAACGAGGGGAAACCGGATTTCAGCTTGATATGTTGTTTCGTTTTTTTTCGGCTCTCCGTATGAATGAGTCCGAAATACAGTATTTTTTTTATCTGATTATTAACAAGGCAGGGGAAATACCAAAATATAAAATCCGTGACACGGCGTAATTCTGACGGGTGCTGACATTTTATTTCCTGATTTTTAAACGCCTTTTCTGATGAGGGTGATTCACCCGTTGTTATTAATAACCAAAGTATGGGATGTGTTAACATGAAAAAACGTATTATTGCCGTCACGCTGGCGTCATTATTTCTGGGCGCCTGCGGCGCTGTCCCGCAGAAAAAAACGGCCCCGGCCCCGGTTAAAAAACCGCCGGTAACACAAACTCAGCAGACCCGCTCTGCCACGCCGGCCGTGACCGGCAATACGGCGGCACAGGAATATGTCGGAAACAAACAGATGGCCGCACAGGGCATTGTGATTGCCTCCACACGGAATGCCTGTGTGGACGGTTTTAATTTCCTGAAGGGGCTGAACCAGAGTCAGTTTGATAATTACTCCGCCGATTACAGCAAAATCAATCAGAACTATACCTTCCTGAATATTAACAAAGAAATTATGGACAGTGATTCGAAAGAGTTACTGACGATGACCCTGAATAAAAAACTGGATACGTTATGTGCCAAAGTACAGTACGCCGGGTTTACCGGGGTTAAAGAGCGCCTGAAAGCCCTGTCCGGCATCTGATTCGTTACCGGCAATCATTTAATTTTTAATCATTGATATGATCCTCCGGAAACAACCGGTTTTCCGGAGCATTGTTATATCCGGAGTCATATTATGTCAACCCTGACAGCACCGTCGCACGTCCATCAGAAAAGCATGCGGATAACCGCGTTTGTTTTACTGTTCTTCCAGCTTTTTTTTCCTGTGTCCGTTTCTTTTTCTGCCGCCGCCCGGGCAGCCGGCAGTGCGGAGGTCAGTGTCAGTGCGGATGACATGATAAGTACCATGGCCGGTATCCGGGCGCTGACGGGGGAGGAGGGCACGCCGCTCCCGTCATCCCCGCCGTCCGCGGTTCAGGACAGTTTTTCTGCGCCGGTCAGTGCGCTGCCCGGTTTTTCTGTTTCTGTGCCGGAAGCCGGATGGCAATCGTCTGCTGTGCAGGATAATACCGTGCGGCAGGATGATATTCTGAGTGCGTTACCGGTGCTCGGGTCACCGGACAGTCCGGCTGAACAGAATGAACAGCCGGCAACCAGAGTAGCGGCCGGTGTTTCGCAGACCGGGCAGTTATTGTCAGCGGATGACCCGGTGGAGGCCTCCCTCGGCTATGTGCGCGGTATCGGTGAAAACCTGCTCAACCAGCAGGTGAATGACTGGCTGAACCAGGTGGCGCATGCCCGCATTCAGTTCGGCAGCAGTAAAACCGGGGAAGCGGACGTACTGGTACCGTTAATCGATAACCCGGACAGCCTGTTATTCTCACAGGTCGGGCTTCGTGCCAACGAAGAACGCACCACCACCAACCTCGGTCTGGGCTACCGTCAGTATGAAGACGGCTGGATGTGGGGCGTGAACAGCTTTTATGACTACGATATCACCGGCAGTAACTCGCGGGTCGGTGTTGGTGGTGAATTATGGGCCAACTACCTGAAGTTTGCGGCGAACGGCTACTTCAGGGTAACAGACTGGCACCCGTCAGAACTGCATGAAATGCGCGATTACGACGAACGCCCGGCGAACGGGTTTGATCTCCGTGCGGAAGGCTATCTGCCTGATTATCCGCAGTTAGGCGCATTTGCAAAATATGAACAGTACTTCGGCGACGGCATCAGCCTGGCCGGCACCCCTTCTTCCGGTGAACTGAAAAATAACCCGTCAGTCTCCACCCTGGGACTGACTTATACCCCGTTCCCGTTAATGACCCTCAAAGGTCAGACATCGCGCGGCGATTCCAATGACAGCCAGATTGGTATGGAGCTTTCCTACCGTTTCGGC
>NZ_AZRH01000035.1:0-5872 GCF_000512315.2 Morganella sp. EGD-HP17 | reverse complement strand
TTATTAAGTTTAATGATTATAATCAATCAGATAGGTTTTACAATAGCCCGAATTAGCCACGGAAATAATATTTTATATTTTTTTGTTTATTGTGAGAAATATCTAAAAAATGTGGTAAAATATGAGTGAAGATAAAATTTTAAAGCATGGTTAATATGGAGTGTCATATGTCTCAATATATACTTTTTTTTTGAAATCAAAAAATAATTCTACTATAGAATGTAATTACAATACAAGGAAAATTAATATGAAAAACAAAAACAAAAACAAAACTCTCTATACCATTAGTGATATAGTTCAAGAAAGAGGAAGGGAGTTAATGAGAATCGGGAAAATAAGATGGGATAGTAAGTATGGTGGGTACAAAGTAAATCCAGATTATAAATCACCGAATGATAAAAAGAAGTAATTTAATAATCAATAATGAAACTGTAGCCAACTCACAAATATAGAGATCGGCATTGATGTAATTAACAACAATATAATAGTTCTTTGATTATGAAAAATGATCATTAAAAATAATGCAATCATTATAAAGCATGTGATATACATCGCACCGACTATATTAGTTTACACAACTATATTTTTAGAATAATAAGAAAGAAACTAATTGTTTTAAAAATTAATTAAGTTAATAATCAATTCCTCTAAGATTAATAAAAAATAGTTTCATTATTATTCAATAGTAAAACTTCAATTACCTGAAAAGTAACAAAAGGTCAATTCACTGGAATGAATGACCTTTCTAAATTAATTACTATGGAGATATGCCAATGACTAACCCTGAATGTATTTATAACAAACTTAAATATGTCTCTGCACCATGTGGTTCAGGGAAAACAACAACTATATGTGATATAATCAAGAGAAGTACTGGAAAATATATATTAGTACAAAATACACAGGAGCTAATTAAACAAACATCAGCTCAAATACCAAATTGTAGAGTAATTATTACTGATAATGTTTCAAGAGATGATAGTGTGATCAGTGTAGTTATTGATTTTTTGAAGGCACCAGATTCACTGACATTACTTATCACAGATAAAACATTTTTTAAAATACCTGTTCAATTATTAATCGGATGGAGTATTTATATTGATGATGTGACTAATTTTCATTCTTATCAAAGTATTAATGATAGTAATGCAGATATAAAAAATGTAATTCGTAATTCATTAATATATAACGTGCAGGAATTAGATGAACGGAATATGTATATTTCTGCAAAAAGAAACCCAGAAGTTCAGGGGGAAGTATTAAGGGGTATTTTAAATAAGTTATCAGTACTCAACGAAAATGATATATTTATAATGAATAATGATTACTTTATAGAATCAGAAAAGGAACAACTTAATATTACTGCTTGGAAAGATCTCAATAAGTATAAGGAGTTATCAGTTACTTTCCTTGGAGCTAATTTTGAAAATTCATTGATTTATAAAGGATATAAAGATTTATTTGAAAGTATAGAACTTAATGGATTATTAACACGTAGTACAGCACTTGAAAATAGATTAAAAGTCTATTACTTTTCTAAAAAGAAAAAGTTATCAAAAACGTGGAAGAGCAATAACCCTGAGAAAGTAAAAAAGATGTACGAATTTCTTGATGTCAGGCTTAACGGACAAGAGTTCTACTGGGCAAAGAACAAAAGCGACTCCTTAAGTCTCAAGAATGGCACAGAAATAAGTCCGGATGCCAGAGGGTTCAATCAGTACAGAGACGTTGATACATGCGTCTGGCTTGCCTGTATGAGGCCTTCTGAAGTAGAAGCTAAGCAGTGTGAGTTATTCTTTGGATTTGATGGCGAGGAAATTCATATCGCGAGAGAGTATGAAAGTTTGCATCAGTTCGTACTCCGAGGAGTATCAAGGGATTTTGACAGTACAGCTATACAAACCGTTTATGTGTTTGATGAATGGCAGGCAAAGTTTCTTACTAACAATACTGAATACATAGATCTTGGGTTTGATGATGAAGAACATGGGCAGAAAGGGAGGCCGCAAGGCTCAGTAAACAAGAAAAAACGTTTTACTCTTGATGACAGTAAAGCGACACGTTTCAGACGCTGGGCGAAAGCTAATCCGGAGCTTAGCCTGAGTGCATTCAAAGCGTTCCTTGAAAATACTGTCAACACAGATCTGAGCACTGAGGAAAGGGAAGCAATGTTCGAAAAGTATAATAAAGCCAATCAAAAGAAACAGAAATAGCCCATCTTATGTGTCAGAAACACCATTAAAAGAGAATATGTCTGAAAAATAATACCTTATAGTAATTTAAGGCAATAAATTTCCGACATAACACAGAACGAAAGCGAGTTAACTGCCTGAAGTCAGTAGCGGCGAAGCAAGCGAACTGATTTAGGCAGTTAGTGAGAGTACTCACGCAGTGGGTACTTAATCGCTATTCCATTATTATAATAATAAACAACTAAACAGTACCCGCAAGCGAGTACTGTTCGTTGGATTCGGTTCTACTGCTGCGTTCCCTCCGGTCACTGACAGAGCGAACCAATCGCGTTTTTTGTTCTGTTAAAAAATACATAACTCATTATTATTTTGTACTTATTTTATGAATAATTCATTTCATACTTAGTGAATTATCTACTGTTTCAGTTATCTGAAAAGCCATATCAGTACTATCCAGAGCGAAGCGAACCCGATCCGAGAAATCCCCCTCCATGATGATGTTCCCGACAAAATGTACAGGGAGTCCTTGAACGTGATGTTCATTATTAAAAACTAATCAAGTACATAGAAATAATGATCATGTGGAAGCATTTGTTTTATATATATATAAAGATAAACATCGGTAAAGTATTTAATTTCGCTCTATATTGAAAGTTAATTTTGCATTGTTTTTTTTATACGAAAAACTGTTGCTCGTCCACAATCACATAGCTTAGCAATTTCATCTGGTGTATTTTTACCCAGCTTAATCATTGAAATTACTTTATTATGTAGATCAATATTTTTTTGTTTCCCTTTATATTTTTTTGCTGCTTTTGCAATCGCAATACCTTCATTACGTCGAGCAGCAATCATTCCTCTTTCAAATTCTGCTGCTGCTCCCATCATAGTCAAAATCAAACGTGATTGAGGGCTATTGTCAAACACCATAGAATTAGCGAGAAATTTTACTGTGATTCCTTCATCGATAAGATTATCAATGAGATCTAAAAGTTCTTTCGTATTACGTGCAAGTCTATCAATTGATTGCGTAACAAGGGTATCTCCTGCACGGAGATGTGATAATAAATTTAATAGCTCAGGTCTATCAGCAATTAATTTTGCAGATTTTTTTTCAGTGACCACCTTATCGCATATGGGTTCAAGCACAGCCAATTGCCTATCTAATTTTTGTTCCTGTGTTGAAACCCTGGCATATCCAATAATCATAAATATCCACCACAAGTATCATTTTAATGATCCAAATGATACGGTATCATTAAGATTATATCAACATCTATATGATACTAATAGCATCTTAATACCACGGTATCACTAGAGAATAGCCAAATAATACTCATGCCAGCTATACTTTATTGGTATTCCTCAGTACATACACGATAAGGTTGCATCAGTGCCTACCACTTTACTTTTGAATACCAAGAATGTATTTAATTGATTTTTAACATAATAACTATGATAAGCAGACCTTGCTTGTGTGAGATTGCTTGTAAGCCTAACATGGTGTATATTTAACCAGCTTGTTTTTATATCCAGACCTTACTGAAAGGAAAAGTGATGACTGATAAATCAGAAGCATTTCTTAATATTCAGCAAATAGAATCTCGTGCAAAATTTTCCTTCGATACTGAAATTACTGTAAATAATTTTCATTCTCTTATTGGAAGTTATCGCTTGGATGATAAAGTCATTTGTCAAGTAAGAAATGAGCACGGAGGAATATGCCACAAAAAGCACTATATAGGCTATCTTGGCATTACTCACGATGGTAAAGAAGGTTTGATCGGTGGAGATTGTGGAAAAAAATATTTCCGAGGAAATACTAATTTTATTCAAGAAATGAAAAGAGTTGATGCAGAAATAGAACGTAGCAATTGTCTAAAAAAATTAGAATTTTTTAAAGATAATTTTTTAAAGGTAAGCTCTGAATACAATCTATTGCAAAGTAATTTATCAAACCTTCTTTCTGAGACTGAAAAATTATATTCAGGGTTACCTAATATTATTTTAGCTTTTATACTCAATGCACAAAAAACTAAAAACTGGAATATTTTTATTGATGTTTTAAAAAAACAGAAAGATGATGAATCACATTCAGAAAAGTGGTTTCCAGACAAATTATGTGTTTTAAAGACTATTTATCCATTACAACAAATAAAAACTATAGTTAGTATACTATCTAACATAAGAGCTATCTTTAATGAAGCATGTGGCTCTGACATTTATTCACTAGGTACTCCTAAGTTAAAATATTATATAAAAGAAACAAGTGAAGTAACAGCAATCAATGAATCATATGAAGCTCTGAAAAAAGAATATGATAGCTTTATAAAAATTGAAAATTTAGATTATTTGCTTTACTTGTGCCATAGTGATAAAGATAAAGAAATGTTAGTCAAAAGTATTCTTTCAATAAAATCAAGAAAGACAGTAACTACGAATAGTATTCGTAAGAAAATAGATGAGATTATAAATAAAGTCGAATCTTCATTTTCCAATCACAAGGTAAGGCCTAATAAAAAAGTTGTCAAATATAAGAATAATGAATTAAGATAATGAAAGTAATTTTTTATTTAATTAAAAGGGGGTTCCCCCCTTTTAATTAATAACAAAGGTCGATATTTTGATTATTTTCACGCATGCATTTTAAGCGGTTAGGTAGTATTGCTTTTTTAATATACAAGGGTTTTGCCTTTGGACGCGAGAGGTGGGCTATCTTTGGTATTACTTTAAATATACAAATATTGAATTTATTTTGTATTTCTCTATGATTTTTATTAAAATTAAAGTTAGCTAAATCTCTTTTGTGTAACTCTAACTTATACATTGACTTTGGAATATCACTTAATGCTATTTCAAAATGTGAATTATATGCATTTCTATACAGGTTCTCTTCATATTTAAAATCATCTCTGCAATTAGTTCCTTCTATGGCAGATAAATACTCTTTCATACTTACTCCATAGTTTATATAATTCGACTTAGCCAGAGTTCTATCTGATTCATCACTATATGTGTTTATTTCATTTAATATTTTTATTGTTAAATCTTTATCTTCATTTAGATCATTCCTAATAATTTCATTAATTTCATTCATGCTATAATAGGACTCATTTTCATAATCTTTATGATGAGGGCTCCAATTAAAAGATATCACTCCAGGGATGACAATCTTACCTGAATATTTTTCATTGAGGTTTTTATTTTTCACTCCATCAGATCTATCTATAGATAATAAAATCAAACTTAAAAATGAAAAGCTAAAGAGTAGCATAGTAAAAAATTTTTTAGCACCAACAATTCCTTTACTTGTACACCAAATAGATATTTTTTTTCCTATATAAAAAAGCAGAAAAACAGACATTATTAATATAAATGTATTCATTATATGCATCCAATCTGACTATGAAGATTATTATTTTATATATCATTAAACAGAAATATTCATCCATAACTAAGTGTAATTTTCACAAAATTATTTCCTCATTATTATATGAAGATACTATCTCATATACATTCATTAGTTAGCATAGATAATACCATCATCTATCAATAAAACCAATATAACGATCGTTAAAAACGATCAATTACAATAAATTGATCGCTATAATCTATCAATCTCTATCAATACTATGGTAATCAATAGGTAAAACTGATCATCAGTCTACCTCTCGTGCTAG
>NZ_AZRH01000034.1:0-6045 GCF_000512315.2 Morganella sp. EGD-HP17 | reverse complement strand
CGATATATTTTGGCGGAGTCATGCAGGCGCTGCATATGTTCGCGATGACGGAAAACGACAGGGCCCTTATGAGACTCATAACAGCGGATCCCTTCAAAAACAGATGTCCCGTAGTGCATGGCATGACACATAACATGCACTTTTGCTTCTGCCCACGGAACCATCTCATCATTGAACCAAATAAAATCAGCTTTTTTTGTCATTGTAATTTTCCTTTATACTGCACAGCTAATATGTTGATAATTTTGTGTATTTTTTGTGAGAACTTCGACATCCGCCACATCCGCCAGCTTAACTAACTGTGTACAGAGCAGGGCCGGCGGCCGCAGGCTTGAAACTGTTAACTCAATGTTTACATTATCACCTTCGGAACCTTTCGCCAGATCCATTTTCATGGCACAGACGTTAAATCCGCGGTGGCGCACAACACGCAGAACCCGTTCCAGGATTTCCGGGCATGAACGTGCCTGAATTGCTAACTGATGCTGCATCATAATGAGCTCTCCAACATATGTTCGTTACCCGCTCCCGGCGGTACTAATGGCCAGACGTTATCTTCTTCACGGATGGCGACATGTAATAAATACGGGCCCTGATGGTGTAACAGGGTATTAATCGCAGACGGCAGCGCTGATTTTTCAGTCACCAGCTGTCCCGGGATATCAAACGAGCGCGCCAGGGCAACAAAATCAGGATTGTCATCCAGTACCGTCTCGCTGTAACGCTTATCAAAAAACAGTTCCTGCCACTGACGCACCATACCGAGACGCTGATTATCCAGCAGCAGGATTTTGACCGGCAGACGTTTGCGTTTGATAGTGGTCAGTTCCTGCACATTCATCATGAAAGAGCCATCACCGGAAACACACAGCACGGTTGCTTCCGGGCGGGCAATCTGTGCCCCGATCGCTGCCGGTAAACCAAACCCCATCGTCCCCAGACCACCGGATGTCAGAAAATTCTCCGGGCCGTCAAAGGTCATATGCTGTGCCGTCCACATCTGGTGCTGCCCGACATCCGTTGTCACCACACAATCTGCCGGTTTGGCCGCAGATACCTGAGATAACAGCAGCGGTGCATAAATACTGTCACCGGCATGTGAATAATCAGGCGCGTGCTCTGCTTTCAGTTTCTTCACGTGATGCTGCCAGGCGGGGAATGACAGCGGCTGTGACAGCAGCGGCAGAGCCTGTTTCGCATCACAGGCAAGAGAAACATGTGTCTGCCGTAATTTATCCAGCTCGGCCGGATCGATATCCACATGGATCACCTTTGCATGCGGGGCAAATGCGTTCAGCTTGCCGGTTACCCGGTCATCAAAACGGGCTCCGACCGCAATCAGCAGATCCGCCTCCTGAACTGCAAAGTTCGCTGCTTTTGCCCCGTGCATCCCGAGCATACCGAGGTAATACGGATAATCCGGAGAGACCGCCCCCAGCCCTTTCAGGGTACTCACCGCCGGCATCCCGGTTTCATCCAGAAACGCCCGCAGCTGTGCAACGGCACCTGACATTCCGACACCACCACCGGCATACAGCACCGGCTTCCGGCTTTCCCGCATCAGTTGCCGGGCACGGGAGAGAGCCGTCTGCGACAGAGGTTCTGCATTATTTACCGGCAGAAAATACGGGGTAAATTCACTAATCTGTAATTGAATGTCTTTCGGGATATCAATGAGTACCGGCCCCGGACGCCCGCCTGCAGCAATCGCGAAAGCCTCGGTAATAATTCGCGGCAAATCAGTAATTGATTCAACCAGGAAGCTGTGTTTTGTGCATGACAAAGACAGCCCCAGCACATCGATCTCCTGAAAGGCATCCGTACCAATCAGTGATGAACCTACTTGTCCGGTGATGGCAACAACAGGTACTGAATCAAGCAGTGCATCCGCCAGCCCGGTGATAAGGTTTGTTGCTCCCGGCCCTGATGTTGCGATACATACACCCGTTCTCTGCCCTGCCCGTGCATAGCCGATTGCCGCCATAACCGCCCCCTGTTCATGACGGCAGAGCACATGCTCCACACCACCGTCATACAGCGCGTCATAGACCGGCATGATCGCCCCGCCCGGGTAGCCGAACACAGTGTCAACGCCCTGTGTTCGTAGTGCCTGCACTAACCACTGTGCCCCGTTCATGTGTGACTCCTTAGTCCGCCGTTTTCTTTTCAGTGAAAAATCATAAATTTAAGGTTAAAAAAAACCCCGCGCCTTTCGGTGCGGGGTTCTCGTGAGATCCTGGCTCGTATCAGCCATTTTCGTATCCGAGTGCAGCCCCGCACGGTGGGATAATAATCACCACCACGCTCACGATAATTAGGCTAATCACTCGGACAATCTTATTCATGGATAAATTCTTCTGTCTGCCGTATTCAGTTGGTCTCTTTATTTTAGAGTTATCATGTTATCGAATTCCTGACAACGGCTATTTGTCTTTTTTTTAACAACAAGAATAAAAATCCATAAAATTCAGTGCACTGCCATTATTAACGATATGTTTCACTACTATTTTTTTATCCGGCGGTATCCTCCTCTGCCAAAATCGTCACTTCCGGAACAACACCGAAAAAACGGGGCATTCTCCGGTACAACTTACTTTTCCTCTGAACACTATTCCCGGGAGCACAATGGAAAGCGTGGCAGATTTTTTATTCTGAAACCCGGAAATTAATTCCCCGCCGCCCGGTTTTTCCATGCAACACGCAGAACAGAAATCACTTTTATGCAACATACATAAAATCTGTCGATATACATCGTAAAAAACGGAATTTTGCTGCGAAATGATGGAAAAAATCACCATCATGATAATTCGTTTATGTAACTGCAGGATGACCTGATGTCATTTGCTATTGTTTATACCCGTGCCATGATCGGGACAGAAGCACCACTGGTCACCGTTGAGGCACATATCAGCGCCGGACTGCCCGGATTAACACTGGTGGGATTACCGGAAACCGCTGTCAAAGAGTCGAGAGACAGGGTCCGCAGTGCCCTGATCAACAGCGGATTTGAATTTCCGGCAAAGCGGGTCACTATCAATCTTGCCCCGGCGGATTTGCCCAAAGAAGGCGGGCGATATGACTTGCCTATCGCTGTTGCCATACTCTCAGCTTCTGAGCAAATAGACGCAAAATTAGCAGAAAATTATGAGTTTTCGGGGGAATTAGGTCTTTCGGGAGAACTCCGGTTCTGCCGCGGAATATTACCGGCAGTGCTGGCTGCCCGTCAGTCAGGAAGGCAGGCTGTGGTATCAAAACAGCATAATGATGAATTATGTATTCTGCCTGCCGGTTCGGCGCTGATGGCGGATAATTTACTGCAGGTTGCTGCTTTTTTTCATCAGCAGCAGGAACTGAATGAAAACAGCCACCTGGCGGGAAAAACAGAAAATGATAACGGTACAAGTATTGATGATATTACCGGCCAGAAACACGCCAAACGGGTTCTGGAAATAAGTGCAGCCGGCGGGCACAATTTGCTCCTGCTCGGCCCGCCCGGTACCGGAAAAACCATGCTGGCCAGCCGGCTGGGAACACTGCTCCCTCCGTTAACCGCTCAGGAAGCTCTTGACGTGGCGATAATCCGGAGCCTGACCCAAACCTCATCAGAACAAAATAAATGGCCCCAGCGTCCGTTCAGGGCACCACATCATACCGCATCCTCTGCGGCACTCACCGGTGGCGGCAGTATTCCGCTGCCGGGAGAAATATCGCTGGCACATCACGGCATCCTTTTTCTTGATGAACTCCCTGAATTCTCCCGTAAATCACTGGATTCTCTGCGTGAACCGCTTGAATCCGGAGAAATCATTATTTCCAGAGCTAAAGCAAAAGTGTGTTTTCCTGCCCGTATACAGCTTATTGCTGCGATGAATCCCAGCCCGACGGGCCATTATCAGGGCATACATAACCGCAGCGGCCCTCAGCAGCTTCTGCGCTATCTTTCCCGCATCTCAGGACCGTTTCTGGACCGGTTTGATTTATCAATTGAAGTGCCGATGCTGCCGCCCGGAACACTGAGCCGGACAGAAAAAGATCCGCCGGTTCATGAGCAGGTAAAAGCACGGGTGCAGTCCGCACGCCAACAACAATACCGCCGTAACGGCCAGGGAAAACTGAACTCGGGGCTGTCAGGCAAAGAAACAGAGGAGGTGTGTGCACTATCAGCACAGGATGCCCGTTTTCTTGAGGATGCACTGACGCAACTTAATCTGTCTGTGCGGGCATGGCACCGTATACTGCGCGTCAGCAGAACTATTGCCGATCTGCGGGATGAAGGAGGACAGGTATCACGAAAAGATATACTGGAAGCACTCAGTTACCGGGTAATGGACAGATTAATCCATAAACTGCAGCAGGCGGTCTCTTAAAAAAAGAAAGGGGCACGAATGCCCCTTTTAACTTATTATTTCTGATGATATTAATCATCTGTGTCGGTATAGTCTTCCGACGGATCGATCTGAGGTTTACCACCGGACAGCGTGTGGAAGCGTTTTGGTTTGCGAATACGCTCCAGATACTTAATCCACACTTTTTCTTCTGCTGTTTCCGGCATACGCTCACCACGGCATACAGAAACAAACTGTTTTTCTTCGTCCGTCTGGGGGGCGCGTTTACCCATATCCAGTTCGTTGAAAGCAAAACCATGGCGCTCAAGTAACTGAGCTTCTTTTATGGTGAAATGACCATGGCGTGAAAAACCACGAGGATAATGTTTATTATCAAAAAAACGATTAGTCGTGATAAAGCTTTCTGCCATCTGACACACTCCTAATTCTCTACTGACATACTCTTTATGGCGCGGAGTATTAGATAGCATTAGGATTCTGTAAAACAAAATATTTAAATCATAACGACAAAAATTTTTGGAGATACCAGTGGATACAGAATTACTGAAAACCTTTCTGGAGGTCAGTAAAACCCGTCACTTCGGGCGTGCGGCTGAATCCTTATACCTTACACAATCTGCAGTCAGCTTTAGGATCAGGCAGTTAGAGACAAATCTCGGGGCAAATCTTTTTACCCGCCACCGGAATAATATCCGCCTGACAGCCGCCGGCGAGCGGTTAGTACCTTATGCCGAAGCGCTGATCAATACCTGGCAACTGGCAAAACAGGAAATTAATCATGCCTCTGTACACAACCCGCTTTCCATCGGAGCGACTGCATCATTGTGGGAAGCTTGTCTGACCCCCTGGCTCGGACAGATCTACCAATCACATGCAGATCTGCGCCTGGAGACCAGAATCGCATCCCGCCAGTCTCTGGTAAAACAATTACATGCACGGGAGCTGGATTTACTGATCTCTACTGAACAACCAAAAATGGATGAACTGAAAAGTGAGATTGTCGGAGAAATCACACTTCAGCTGTTCAGCATACAACCGCTGTCGGCAGAAAATCCTCCGGGCCTTATCCGCCTGGAATGGAGTGCAGATTTTCAGCAGCATGATGAGGCTGTTTTCACCCGCTGCCAGTCTCCGGTTCTGACAACATCGTCTGCTTTTCAGGCAAAACAATTACTGTCAGTGACATCATCTGTCACTTATTTACCGGCACACTGGAAAAAAATATATCCCGAACTGAACCCCGTGGATAATGACCTGATTACAAAGCCTCTGTACGCTGTCTGGCTACAGAACAGTGATCAGCAGGGACTTATCGGCCAATTAATCGCAATACCGGTATAACGCCGGTTACTGATGATTTTAAAGATAGATAGTGCGGTAAGTAACTGTTGCATTGAAAGGAGTGGTTGCAAAAAAGAAAGGAAATTCGGCAGGATACGATACATAAGAAGGCGAAATTCAGATAATAAAAAACCCAGTTCATAACGAACCGGGCTATTAATAAATAAAGATCTTTAGTTATTACTTATCAAGTAAATGGCAGGGGCGGAGAGGCTCGAACTCCCAACACCCGGTTTTGGAGACCGGTGCTCTACCAATTGAACTACGCCCCTAAATGTTGGCGGAACGGACGGGACTCGAACCCGCGACCCCCTGCGTGACAGGCAGGTATTCTAACCAACTGAACTACCGCTCCGCA
>NZ_AZRH01000033.1:0-6378 GCF_000512315.2 Morganella sp. EGD-HP17 | reverse complement strand
GAAATCGGATAAATCACCGTAAAGATTGCGGGAAGTGCGGCTGAGTGCTAAATTAAGCGGCATTAACGAATGTGTGGTTGTCACGCCGAAAGGTGACGAAAAGGGACGTAGGCACAAAGAACCGCGCCGAACCCAATAGAAAAGCCCTGTAATCTTTGAGAAACTTGGCGGAATCAGAAAAGATTATCAGGGCTATCCAGTGACATTCTGTCAGGGCAAATGTTGATGTCCTGACGGGGAGTATAGAATTATGCCGAGCAAAATTCAACTCCTGCGGCACAACATAAGCGCAGGAGACTGTGTCTGATTCCCTGACACGTCATACCCCGGTGAACGGTCATAAAATTCACCGTCATTATCTGCCTGTCTTTAAAGGCAAATTACCGGCCATTGCGGCGGTGCGCCGTTTTTCGGCGGCACTGTCCCGTCATGACTGGAACCGTAACCCGCATATCTATAATCTGCGCTGTGAACGTAACCAGCGGGTCTCCGTGCGCTCCGAGCGCAGGGAGACCTGGTATGCGCTGGCGCTGGCGATGATCGCCAATGCGGACTACAACCCGGACAGTGAGGCGCTGTTTGAGGTGATGTGTCCGGTGGAAACGCTGGCCGCACAATGTGGTCAGCTGCATCAGTATGAGAACGGCCGCAAAAGCTATGACCCGGTGCTGCATGCGCTGCATGACTGGGAGGCGGCGAATCTGATTATTATTCACCGTGATTTTGACCGTGAGGCGAAACAGTACAAGGCGATGCGCATCTGGCTGCGGCCGGAGTTTTTTGCCGGGCTGGGATTTGGTCTGGCGGCACTGCGTGACATTGTCACGCGCTTCCGGCGCTGGATGGAGCGCAAAGGACTGCGTGAGGAATACCAGAAACGGTATGCCCGCCATGTGCTGCGCCTGAGCCGTTCTAATGTGGCGTCACTGGATAACCGGCACGCGCTGAAAAACCTGCTGAAAAAGCTGCGCCGTCTGGTTACCGGGGATGATGAGGCGCTGGAAAGCGAAAAGAAACACCTGGAAAAAGCCCTGAAAGAAAAGAAAGCACAGCTGAAAGCGTCCCGTCCGCAGGAAGACACGCACGGAAATGCCTGGCGGCTGTATGAGCGCTGGAAGCAGATAAACCCGGTTGCTGTTGTCCGTGCACTGGAGCAGCGGATAAAATCGCAGTTCCCGGCGCTGCACGGCGAGCTGCTGTATCAGTGCTACCTCGATAACCTGCCTGACCATTAGTCCCGTCACAGTCTGAACTGACCGCCTCTCCGGCGGTTTTCGTGCTGGCTTTCTGCCGGAAATGCCCTGTTTGTATGTCCCGGACCGGTTCATTTTTACCGGCGGAGAGCGTGCCGGTGTCATTACTGCCAATAATTGCTCACTATACGTCCAGTTAATTTCGTATGGTATGAAAGTCCATCAGTTAACTTCGTACAGATCGGTATGGATCAGGTTAACTTCGTTCTTAGTTTCTGAACTAAACGTCCTTTTTTAATAAAAAGGAGATTGGGGCGCGTTTTTAAAGCGCACCCCATCAGTAAACATCAGATAATGCCTTCGCTCACAGGGAACTACGTTCCCGCCGCTCAGAACGGAGAGGTTTCAGTTTCAGCGGACTATTCCCCGTAATGCCGCGCAAACGCAGCATAACGCGCAGTACAGCCGGGCATGCCCGGCCAACTGCGGCCAACGGCGGGAATAAAAACAACAAAATGGTTTTACAACCGGAGGGTTCCGGCAGGACGGGGGAGGGTATGCGGACTATAACAGCCTGTCACCGGCGCTGCCGGGCTGCGGCGGCCATCTGACCACAGTGATATTCTCAGTCACTTTTGCCGCCTGACATGCGCTGACGCGCATAACAACAATATTATGATGAGGTTTTCCGGTAAATATTCAAAAATTGACTACACAATTGTGAACGGGCTTCGCACCATCTGCGGTTGGCTATCCACATATCGGTGGCCTTTTTGCCGCAGACCGGACAACCCCGGCCTTTGCAGCTCTGGTGTATCAGGCGCTGATGTGTGCAGTCAGGATTATCACAGTGAAACTCACGGGTTCCCAGCAGCAGCGTCCCGCAGGCGAGCATCTTCGTAACCACCTCAACTTCGGTTTCCCGCAGCGGGCAGGTTTCCAGTAAGTCAGCCCAGACACCGTTGCGCTGAAACAACACCTTCATGGGCCGGGGCTGAAAGCCGGTATTACCAGACAGGACCGTCAAGGAGCATATCCCGTTCGGTCTTATACAGGTCGAAGGAGCGGCAGTCGTGACAGAAAGTCACGTAATGGTAAGGGGAGTCGGGGAACAGGCGGTAGAAGGCTTCCCAGACCAGCTCATTACATACAGGCTCAGCGTCAATGAAACGCTGAAAAACAATAGGGTAAGGAATGTCGGTCTGGCGGGTCACAGCTTTGAAAGCCTGTTTCACCATTTTTGTGTGAGTGCGCTGATGTTGAGTTGAATGGGTCATAAGATAACCTGCAGTAATGGTATTTCAGAATATCATTATTCTGCCATACATCGATTTGCAGCCAAAGGCTGCTTCGTTCGCGATCCTGTCGCGATTGCTGGAACGACTGGAAGCGGAAGGCAACGCCAAGGGCATTGAGGCGCTGGCCAGGATATCACCGGTGGCCTGGCAGCATATTTTGCTGAACGGGCATTATACCTTCCAGAGCAGCAATGAAATTATTGACCTGGATGCGCTGGTTGCTGGGCTGAAACTGGGATAACGGAAAAATCTGGGGTTCCGGCGTAGAACCCCAAGAAGCTTTATTTATGTCTGTTGTTACATTTTTTTGTAATTGCCATTTCCATCTAAGCGGTGATTTTCGTCACTGACGGATTTTACTTCAGGTTTTGTTGTGTTTAAGCGATCGTCACTGCGGGCTCTGTTGTTAGCCCAATGTAATGGTCTGAGGTTGCTAATATTATCCGTACCTCCAGATGACACGGGGGTAATATGATCTATCTCCCATCCATAGGTGCCTGTTGTGCCGTAAGAACTTTTCTTAATCCATGCGGTACATTGGTCTTTTCTATAACCATTAGCTTCATTGTTAGAGCCGCAATGTGTTGCTTTTGCCCACACGGCATCAATTGTTTGTTGTGAAAATGCCATTCTAGGCTCCCTCTTTTACTGGGATTAGGTCATTATCCCACGCTTTAAATTCACTTTCGTTTGAGGTGTGATTGCAATCTTTACCTTTGCAAAGAGGAAGAATGTATTCTTTGCCACCTTCACCTGATTTTATGACATGCGCACCAACTAGATCTTTAGTTTCCTTGCAACCTAATCTTTCACATTCCGTTGCTTTTTTGCCTTTTTTCTTTTCCCAAAAATCTAACCAGCAGGTGTACCCTGTTGGTGGTGTCTTATCAGACGTGTTCTTTTTGTTTTTTACTAAAATAAAAGCCATATAGTTTACCTTGTCGGTTTGTATTGAGGGCATGATCACCCAATACGTATATGGTTTTTTTTTTATCCATTTCAATGTTTTTTCAAATAAAAAACCTAATGCCCCAATGTGGTACTAATCAAAATGGAGCGAAGCGACAACATTTTCTTGTCTTTGCTTTTCTCCATGATGGGGTCTGAAACCCAACCGTACGGAAACGTACGTTAAGAGCATAACCATATGATTTTAAGTCTATAAAGTCGTGGGGATGTAGGCCAGATTTACGTTGATTTTATTACCGAGTTTATTAACACAGGAAGTACCGAAAACCGCATAGTTACTGGCATCAACGGAAAGAGTAAATGAGTAAATAAAGCCCTTGTTTTCTTTACTCGCCCTAATTGCTCAAAAAATGCACTTGACGTACGTTTCCGTACGGTTGGGCTTCAAACCTCTACTACTGAGGTTGTTCAGGGGGACTCTACGTTTTTTGGCAAAACCATGGTTTACATATTGCAAACCAATCGTTAATACCTTATGATGTTCACATATTGTAAACAAATGGATTTTCTGATGCACGTAATATCGAAAGAACCTTTTTTGGAAGCAACAAAACAATACCCTAATGATGCTCAGGCCATTAAAGCCCTTTATCGCGTAGTTAAAGAAAATGATTTTTCTTCACCTGATGATTTACGAAAAATTCTGCCCAGCCTTGATAATTTTAAATACCGTAATAAATGGTGGATTTTGGATGTGGGAGGAAACAATCTCCGGGTTATTGCGTACATTAACTTTATTAACAAACGATTTTACGTTAAACATATCGCTACACACACTGAATACGATAAGCTGACCCGTTACTACAGGGAGCACAAAGAATGATTACAGATACAGTAAAAGCAATCAAAGCCGCAAAAGATTTAGTTGCAGCGGTGCCTTTTTTAGGCGGAAACTCCTCAGAGAAAGACTACCGTGACGCTCTGGATTTAATAGATTATCTTATAGAATACGATGATGAGAGTCCGCTCATTGATTTTCTGGCTGGCAAAATTACAGATTATGAAGATACATGTGAAGATTTTGCTGAATTTAATCATGCTGTCGCAAAAACGTCAGTGGGGGTCGCCTTGTTGCGAACACTGATTGACCAGTACAAACTATCTTATTCTGACCTGAAAAATGAAATAGGTTCTAAGTCGCTTGTCAGTCAGATCCTTTCAGGGCAGCGGGCTTTAACTATTTCTCATATTAAAGCATTGTCAGCCAGATTCGGTATCAGGCCGGAATGGTTTCTTTGAAAAAGGTGACGCTCCATTGAGCGTCCACCTCAGTATTCGTATTATAGTGGGGTTCCGTGATCATTTCCGCAATAACACACTAAGCGATTTTCATCCTAACGGAAATCCGTTCAGGGACGGTATCCGTTTATAATCATGCATATGATTAAATGACTAACCCGTAATTTATTCAAAGTGGGGTTCTACGCCGGAACCGCCGAAATTTCCGTTACCCCAGTTTCAGCCCGACAACCAGCGCATCCAGGTCAATAATTTCATCGCTGCTCTGGAAGGTATAATGTCCGTTCAGCAAAATGTGCTGCCAGGCCACCGGTGATATCCGAGCCAGAGCCTCAATACCCCTGGCATTGCCTTCCGCTTCCAGTCGTTCCAGTAATCGCGACAGGATCGCCGAGTTGTAATACACCATCGCGTTGCAAATCAGCCGCCCGCACTGGTTACTGATGTCTGTTTCAATGTCATTTTTTCCGGTTAACTCTTTCTTTCCGCCGACTTTGGCCACTGCGGCACGCAGCTGGTGATAAGATTCAATCCGGTTCTGGGAACGCCGGATGTTGCGTTCCAGCTGTGGATCACGCAGATACTTCAGTGTGTAGATGCTGCGTACCAGCCGGTCATATTCGAATAGTGCCTGCCGCGTCGGATTGAGCGTGGTGTACGTGCACAGTTTGCGGACCAGCGTCCCCTGCGTCATTTCTTTCAGCCCCAGCGTGGCGACAATACGATCGAGATTGCTTTTTTCGCGGATGATAAGCTCCCGGTCAATCTGTCCGGCGGGCTGGATCAGGAATTTTTTATAGGCAGACGGATCTCTGATGCAGTACAGCTCCTGTAACTGCCGGTTCAGGTCCGTAAAATGAGGCTCAAAGCGCAGGCCAAACCAGTGCAGGATCGCAAAGTTGGCTTTGTTGATGCTGTGCATGTCGCCGGTGATGGCCGTGGGTTTCACCTCTGAGGTATTGCGGTACCAGATATCAAAGACATGGTGGGCTTCATAGTCGTTCGTGCCAATCAGGTAACCGTTGATCGGGATGTGGTTACACAGCAGCGTGTAGGCCACCATGCCTTTACCGCGGCCGAAGTATTTACGTGAATGCCGGGCCTTTACTGTCGGCCGTTCAATGCCAAACTTCTGCCCGTCAACGGCACCATAAAGCGTTTCCGGATCAAAGGAATAGTGCGGGAAAATCGGCAGTGCCTCTGTGGCATCGGTGATGCAGTCATTGGCCGTGACCAGTGACGCCAGGCGGAGGTACTGTTCGTACGTGGTTTCCAGTACATGAAACGGGATATCGCTGGTTCGTGCCATCACATGATTACCATGATTCATCGCCTGGGCAACAATGACCGCCATCAGGCTGTCTGCATCGGCATTCTTTTTGGCATAGCGGGGCTGCAGCGGCTTCATGGCATGAAGAAAGCGGCACTGGCCGTTAACAAACCGGAAAACGGCGGTCACATCGCAGAATGGTAACTGCTCATAAAATCGCTTCTCCTGCGCCTTATGACGGCTGATCACGGATTTATGCCAGGTCAGCCTCTGCGTTTCTTTATCATATTCCAGATGCTTCAGCTTCCCCTGTTTCAGCTCGCGGTTGAAGGCTTTCCACTGCCGGTGCAGTTCGGACTCCAGCGCCCTGAGCTGCGATTTAACCGGCGTTTGCAAAAACGGGATGTTC
>NZ_AZRH01000032.1:0-6573 GCF_000512315.2 Morganella sp. EGD-HP17 | reverse complement strand
TCCGTGTTCCCCGTCACACCCAGGCCGTTCTTCGCCTGCACCGACACCTCTTTCACCTTCCCGGTGTCCGCTGTGGTCAGCGGGTAATCCGGCACCTGACCCGGTGTGGTCACCGCCTGACCGCTGCTGACCGCACCGGCCGTGCCGCCTTTGTCACCCCATGCGTACAGCGACGTATCGGTCACGTCACCACCGTTGGCATCAAACACGTACTGTGCACTCAGCGCTTTCCCCACCGACAGCTCACCCTGTAATTTCAGGTCACTGACCACCGGAGATTGCGCCGAACCAATCACAACATTCACCGGATTCAGTGTCGTCCCGTTCACCACCGGTGTCACCACCGTGGTGCCTGCCGTGGTGCCGGCCGTTAACGTGGACTGATACACGCCCGGCGATACTTCTGTTACCCCGGAGAGCTGTACATCACTGTTGCCTGTCGCATTTAAAGTTATACGGTCAGACAGCCCCGGTACCGGATTGCCGGCGGCATCTTTTACCGTCAGCGTTAATACGGACGCTGACTGACCGTCCGCCGGCAGCCTGTCCGGACTCGCTGTAAAGTCAGAATTATCCGTACTCACCACGGAGGCACGGACCGTTACCCGGGTCGATGACGGCGGCGACATATTACCGCTGTTATCAACAGCCCGTCCCGTGACGGTGTAATCGTTTTGCCCCGGATTCTGCCAGGCCGGCAGCGTCACGCTGTACTGCCCCGGCGCGGTCTCTGTGATTTGCCCGCCATTGGCCAGCAACCCCGGCGCATCCCACTGAATCTCCCTCAGACCGTTTTTACTGGTGACACTCACCCCCAGTGACCAGATTTCACCCGCCTGACCGGTAATAACCGGAACGGTCGATAAACGAATGGTCTCCTGCCGGCGGTATTCCAGCACAATCTGATTATTCCTCTCCACCAAATCATAACGGCTGCCCGCCAGGCTGCGTAATGCATCCACCGCACGGGTATCTGTCTGTTTTTCCCATGGCGTCCCTATTTCGTAACGCACCCCTATGTTAAACCGGGTTTCTCCGCCACTGCCGGTGCCCTGACGACGGTCTATCCCTGCCGTTAACAGCGGGAACGGGGTGTAATTCACCCCGGCCGTCACCGCGCCGGGGTTTTTCTGACGTTTATCGCGGCCGAATAACCCCACCTCATCCCCGTAGTACTGCTCATACATCAGCTTACCGCCCAGTTGCGGGTAAGCCGGTAAATAGGCTTCACTGCGCAGGTCAAATCCGTTTGCCGGCCGGGCATCGTATCCGTCAAGATGACGGGCATCTTTCCAGCCGCTCAGGCGAAAATAGCTGTTCGCCCCCAGTTTGAGATAATCACGCCAGTATTCCGCACCAATTCCCGCACGGGAATGACGGCCGGTCATGTCATGGTCAATGAAGGCGTTATACCCCACCATCTGCTCACCCAGAAACAGCCGCTGACCGGCACCAAGGTTCGCGGTGGTGTGCTTATCAATATGACGCAGCCCCATCTGGGTAAATGTCATCAGGTTCCGGACGTCATGCAGCGGCAGTAACACATCAATCTCACTGCCTTCAGGGCGGCCTTTGTCATCCACGCCCAGCCGGACACGCGCCGTGCCGTAACCCTTAAGCCAGTCCTGAATCTGACGTGTGGACTGGTCAGTGGCATACGCCCGCAATTTGTCTGCCGCCATACGGGCCGGGTCCCCCGACTTCAGCGCACCGGCCATCTCCGAAGAGGCCTGTGCCGTATTTTGTTCGTTCAGCCACCCGGAAGCGGACGTGTCAGCCAGACCGTCAGTCACCCCATTATCCCGCGGGATATCAATCTCATCTCCGGCCGTCAGGGCTTCAAATGGTCTGGAAAAGGTACGGAACTGATTCACCTGGTGGCTGCCCGGCAGTCAGTCCCAGCCGGGCAGCCACCAGGTCTGTTGTTTCACCGGGTTTCAGGGTGTACGGTGTGGTGGTGCCGGCCTGACGGGTGACCGGCGCTGCCGTGACCCACACAGGAGTCAGACTGGCCGCCACCGGAAATAATAACTGCGTCACAATGTTGGCCCAGGCCGCAACGCGGTATACGCGCGTCTTCCGGGGGATTTTTATTTTTTTTACTTCGTTCATATTGATTGTCTCAATGAGTAATAAAAAAGGGCTGCACCACACCCGTCCCGCCGCAACCCTCAGTGCCGGCACAGGGAGCGGGTCATTATCCGTGCCGCGGCTGGGCACGGACACCTTTCCGGACAAACGGCAGCATTTTTACTGAAAAATTATTCCCGCCGGATATTACGGGAAATGATGTTTAATTTAATAACAGCACCGGGAAACAACGCAGGCGGAAGACAATTACCCCTTCAGGTAAAAACAGGAACACCCTGCAATTAATAAATATTGTCACCGGTACGGTGAGGTCTGTGTTATATAACCGGAACCCGGACGGAAACTTAAAACTTCACGTTAAAATCAGGGGACATGAAATTAGCACCCTGCGAAAAAAGGCTTTCATAGGACGAATAAGGGATATCAACAATCGTTTCAGAAACAAATCTGTCCCATGACACCCCGTATGCCCGAAGAATTTTATCCAGCTGAAAAAGCCCTACCGCACTCTCCCCCCGCTCATAACGGGACAGCTGCTGCTGACTGACCATTATCTGACCGGCCACCTCTGCGCCGGATAATGAACGTTCATAACGGCATTTTTTTAAAAAAAGACCAATTTTACGGTTGAATGCCCGGCATTCACTGTCTGTAAAATTTCGCGACATACCCATCTCCGGTAACAATAAATTTAAATGCACCTGTCTGTATAAACAAGAAGAAATACTCTTATCCTGAGTATAATTACGCAGCCGAAAATCTCAAATACCCTCCCGCCATTATAAATGTGAGAAAATATTTTCCTGATGAAAGTTTTTATTTATCATACACATTGCAATACACATCTAACAAATTAACCGAGTCAACACAACAACATGAAATAAATAAAACTTTCATCAGACATGGATTTTAAATCCAAAAAAAGATATTTATTTAGTTATATCGACTACATAGAAAGTGAAACATAAATTGTAATTTTTATTTATAAAAAGAAACATATATACCGTCAAAATAAACTACTTTTATTTGTAAAAAGTAACAAACCGTACTTTCAGATTGATCCCTCTGACAACAAACAGGTGGTTTAATCAATTTACGGTCCGGATCAACAATGATATTCTAATCAAAAAACGACATATCCACTCTGATTAAAATAACGTGTAAATTAAGAGAATATATATGAGTTAATTACCGAATGATCACTATGCTGCCGGTGATAAACCCGATACTATAGGTACCTTAACGAATAGAAGGGACTTCCCAGGATTATGCGTTATGCGCCTGATTAATTATTGTGCAGTCATGGAGTACATATCGTCCCGGAAGAATTCGTTATGACGATCATGGCTGTCGGTATCGATCTTGCTAAAAATGCGTTTGCCGTTCACGATGTTGATCAAAATGGCAGAACTGTTCTGGTTAAGCCCAAAATATGAATAGTACCGTAATACCGGATTTCCCGTTTAACCATATGTTCACCACCGGATGACAAGATCAACATTGATAAGTGACTCAATAGCCAGCCTGAAACAAACATTGAATGCCTTACATCAAATTGCCTGCGGTCTTTTTGCTTTTTTGTGTTATTAATCCGGAAAGTAATATTACTTTTCGTCATTACACTGTGAAAATAACCAGGGTATTAACCACAATATTCAGGATAAAAATTATGCCACGGCACATCACTGACACCCCCCATCCCCGCTTAAAGAAGCAGCATTACTTTTTTATGATTCTGGCGTTATGGCTGAGCAATATGAATACTGCTCTGGCTGAAGCCCATTTAACCTTCCACATGGGAGTTGGTGCAAATAACCAGTTTGTGATTGGCGGCACCTTAGAAAACCGGGGAGATACTCCCATTGAGCGAGGTTATATTGCCGTACTGCCGGTGAATATACAGTGTGAGCCATTGCATTTTTTATGGCAGGAATTTGGCCCTGTTCCGCCGCATTCCACTCAGCAATTTAGTATCCCCGTCACCGATCCGGATTTTAATGCCTATAGATTAGTCGGCTTTACCGCTTTTGATGACATGGGCTTTGCACTCCCTGCCATTGATGACACAAAACCGATCATGGCGGCACGTCAGGCTGATGAAATTAACGCTTGCACTCTTCGCCGTAAAACAGAATCTCCCCCGTCTTAAAGGTTATTTAAGCCATGGGACGTGATTCAACGGGCCGTAAGGCGCATCGCGATTGGATAATGCTCAACGCCCATGGCTTACCAAAATGCGGTGTTAAGTCCTGTCGGACCAATTTGGACCCTTGTATACCATGGTGAGCATACTTATAAGCCGAAAAGCAATGGCAATATCGAAGATATGAATAAACCATCTTCTTTTGATTAGATGGCGGGGGTATTACTATTAAAAATAGTTGACTCCAACGGTAGTCCGTTATCCATCCGCATTTTCACAGGATATGCGAGATACTTACACACTGTGTTGACCATCCCGTTCTGACGCCCGTCGCAGCACTGCGCGTGCACTGCGATAGCCATACGTCGCAGGTCAGAGACCGTCGTGTTTATCCGGGACAACACCTCACTGTCGTCAAAATGGGATTACCGTCTGCGATCCTGCCAGTCAGATGGCCGGTTACCCCTGAGACTCAGCTGCGCACGCGATACTCCGGCAAACGTCAGTTATTCGACCTCCCCTGGCAACAAGGGTGCATGCGCAATATTTGCCCGACCTAACTCCAACGCCTCTCTCAGGAGCTCCGCTTCCATGGTTTTGCAACGTGTGATACAGACATATCTGGTTGCATAGTTTGCTGAATAATATAAATTTTTCCCTGTGGAGTGCGGCAACACCGACGCTCAGGTGCTGTTAATATTTCAACCATCTTATTTTTCTAACCGGTATTAAACATAGTTCTAAGACTACCTCTTATTTTAAGAGAGGTAAGGTGTCTGGTGACCTATAAGGTTAGCCTACAGAGCTTTGAAGCTTTGCAAAAATTGAACAACAATCAATTTGATAATTGACTACACCGCAATAAACCCGAGTTTCGGGTGAAGGAGCAATCTGTCTTTATGAACCAATTATTCAGTGTAGAGCCAGTTTTAGTATGAATGGGACATTTGGATTAAGTTAAAAGTTATCTCATTGGTTATTTCTGCCCCCCTGGATTTCTGTACGCTAAATTAAGTGATATTCATCACATAATAAGTACTAACAACATAGTTATGCAACAAAAATGGGAATACCAGTAATTTATTGTTGAACGTATGGTTCTGGTGTTGTTTAATCCTTTCAGAATGATTACTACTGATTTTTCTTATGCTGTTATAGACTGTATTAACCAGGATGTGAATGCACGCCATTTTTTTATGATCTTGTTAGTTTTTAAATACATAATTTATTCCATATCTGGTATATGATTTCATTCTGACACTTTCAGAAATCTTCCGCCACTTCTGATTGAGTGCCATAAAGAGGATAGTACTGTGGAATTGAATTACGGACTATTACAACCTCAAAACCTTATAAAGCAGGATCCATTAACAGAAACATACGTCACACACTCTTGTATATCCAAAATACGTAAATTTATACATAGATTATGATGCAATATTCTGACTTAATATGATTGAACATCCCGCGAATCCTTTAGTTCCGGTAACAATCCCTTTAGCAGTAGGCAGGTACAGGTACATACAGATTAATGTAACTAGTTTTTTCATCATTAAAATTTTTGATACAAGTACAGAAAAAACGCCTTTTGCTTGCAGAGAACTCCTTTCCCACAACTCAGATTCTGAAAAAAAAATCATTACCTATTAGCATCAGGATAAAAATTCAAATATCTCGTCTAAACTAAGAGTAACGACTTGACTTAAGGACACATGGTATGACTGAAGATGGCAAAGAGCATTACATCCAAATAATGAGTATTATTGGTAAAGGCGTTTCTAATTTATTGATGATTAAAGATGTTATCCTACGAGAAGATCTGATTATTGAATTGAAACAACTTAAAAAGGAGGAAGTTAACCCTAAAATAAAACCGTTCTTCCGGGATGCAATACGAATTGTAAGAGAGTGATGCCTAATATTCTGATTTATCTAAAGTAATTACTTTTATACAGCCACACATATCACACTATACAGATGGGTAAATAAAATGAACACACATACTTTAGGATTGTTTTTTTTAATTTTTTCATTAGGTTGCATTACAAATGCAAACGCAACAAATTATCCATGCTCCGGCAGTAAAGGTGGTATATCCCATTGTGAAAAAGATAAATTCATTTGCAATGATGGTTCTACCAGTCGTTCAGTGAAAACATGTACAACAGAATTGAAGGAGTCGATAAACAATAAAGCAGGGACAACCTCAGATATAACACCCGAGCAAAAAAATAAACGAGAAACTGACAAATCTGCATTGACAAGAAAAAAACCGGAAAAAGTTACTCCTCCCTCGAGAGAAAACACAAAAAACAAAGCATCCGCCTCAGCAGATAAAA
>NZ_AZRH01000030.1:0-8718 GCF_000512315.2 Morganella sp. EGD-HP17 | reverse complement strand
GGCGGGCGGGGTCCCTTTGCTGACCTGCTGATAAACATGCTCCGGGTCGCGGCGCACCTCAAAGGTTTCCCGCCACTGACTGCGGAACAGCTCGATAGCATCTTTATCCGTCGGGAATTCGTGAGCAGGCAGAAGATTGATCGCATTCACTTCATCGAGGGTGCGCTGGGTGTCGACATCAAAGGTGCGCAGGCTGTCGATTTCATCATCAAAGAAATCAATCCGGAACGGCAGTTCGCTGCCCATCGGAAACAGATCCAGCAATGCGCCGCGAATGGCAAACTCGCCGTGCTCCAGTACTTGTTCGACACTACGGTAGCCGCCCTGAACCAGCTCTTCACGCAGCTTATCCCGCGACAGCTTTTCCCCTTTGGCCATCACCAGCGCATGACTGGTGAGAAATTCAGGCGGACATACTTTCTGCATCAGTGTATTGACCGGCAGAATCAGTGCGCCTTTTTCCAGGGTCGGCAGACGGTATAACGTGGATAACCGGTTGGAGATAATCTCCTGGTGCGGCGAAAAACTGTCATACGGCAGGGTTTCCCAGTCGGCAAGGGTTTCTGCCGGGAGCGCGGTAAACTGGCGGATTTCATCCCGCAGCCGCAGGGCATTCTGCATATCGCGGGTCACCAGGATAACGGGGCCGTCGTGTTGTTCAATTATCGACGCGGTTTCCACCGCACAGGCTGCACCGGTCATTTCACCGAGCTGGCGGGTGTCTGCGGCACGGGCCGGGAGTTCATAGCGTGTTTTCAGCGACATTCGGTTTTCCATCGGGCTGCGTGTTTCTGTCAGGTAACAAGGTTCTGCCATACCGGAGTGGCTTGTCCGGGCAATAAAAGGCCGCCGCGCTGCCGGTCCGGAGGTGGTCTGATACCGGCAACACGCTGACCGTCAATGAAAAAAAACTGCCGCAAACGGGCGGGAGTGGTTCCATTCATCAACCGGAGCCTTTATTATCCCTGAACACTTCGCTTTGGCAACAGGGGCGTTCAGATTTCATGTTTCAGTCTGTCTCATTTTTAATCGGTCTGCGTTACATGCGGGGACGCGGCACGGATCGCTTTGCCCGTTTTGTCTCGCTGCTTTCCGCCATCGGCATCACGCTGGGGGTGACAGCACTTATCACCGTGACATCCGTGATGAACGGTTTTGAACGCTCATTGCAGCAGAGTATCCTCGATTTTATGCCGCAGGCGGTAATCACCACCGGAAACGGTGTGCTGGATCCGCAGACACATCCGGTCTCACAATTAGCCGGGCTGCGTGATGTGGTAAAAACCGCCCCGATTGTCACCGGTGATGTGGTATTGCAGAGCACCGGCAATGTGGGGATCGCCTCCGTGACCGGAATTGATCCGCTGGGGGATGAACCGCTGATGAATTATCTGGTGAATACCCGGCCATCCGACCTGGCGGCAGGTCAGTATCATGTGGTGGTCGGCGAAGGCGTGGCGAAACGCATGGGGCTTAAACGCGGGGATAGTGTCCGTATCCTGGTGCCGAATGTGTCGCAGCTGACGCCGATGGGACGCATCCCGAGCCAGCGCCTGTTCACCGTGGCGGGCTTTTTTTCCTCCGGCAGTGAATCCGATAACACCCAGGTGCTGATGAATCAGGAGGATGCGGCACGTCTGATGCGCTATCCGGCGGGTAATATCACCGGCTGGCGTCTCTATCTGTCACAGCCGTTACAGGTGGACAGCCTCAGTCAGCAGACATTACCGGAAGGGCTGGTCTGGACAGACTGGCGCGTGCAGAAAGGTGAGTTTTTCCAGGCTGTGCGCATGGAGAAAAATATGATGGGGCTGCTGCTCAGCCTGATTATCGCCGTGGCCGCGTTTAATATCATTACCTCACTGGCCTTGCTGGTGATGGAAAAACAGACCGAAGTGGCCATCCTGAAAACCCTGGGAATGACACGCGGCAAAATTATGCTGATCTTTATGATTCAGGGCGCGGGGGCAGGGATCCTCGGCTCGGTGATCGGCGTTCTGCTGGGCACACTGCTATCGTCACAACTGAATATTCTGATGCCGCTGCTGGGGCTGATCCCGAAAGGAATCGCGCTGCCGACGGTCATTGAGCCGCTGCGCGTCATCACTATCGGCGCGGCTGCCATGCTTATCTCGTTATTATCCACACTCTGGCCTGCGTGGCGGGCGGCAGCGGTACAACCCGCGGAGGCTTTACGTTATGAGTGAGTTATTACTGGCATGTCGTCAGTTATGCAAATCCTATCATGAGGGCACAGTGGAAACTGATGTCCTGAAACAGGTTAATTTTGAACTCCGTCGCGGGGATATGCTGGCGATTGTCGGCAGTTCCGGCTCGGGGAAAAGTACGCTGCTGCATCTGCTCGGCGGACTGGATTCCCCGACCTCCGGTGAGGTGATTTTCAACGGCACGGCACTTTCCGCCATGAGCCAGAACGCCCTGTCGGCGCTGCGCAATCAGGAAATGGGCTTTATTTATCAGTTCCACCATCTGTTGCCCGATTTTACGGCGGCGGAAAACGTGGCGATGCCGCTGCTGATCGGCGGTATGGCGCGGGATAAAGCACTGGCACAGGCGGGGGAGATGCTGGAGCGGGTCGGTGTGGCCGCGCGCGCCCATCATCGTCCGTCTGAGCTCTCCGGCGGGGAACGTCAGCGGGTGGCGATTGCCCGTGCGCTGGTGAATAAACCGTCACTGGTGCTGGCGGATGAACCGACCGGTAACCTGGATCAGCGCAATGCGCAGAGCATTTTTGATTTGTTATCCGAACTGAATAAAACCCTCGGCACTGCCTTCCTGGTGGTTACCCATGACCTCGCCCTGGCGGCGAAAATGGGGCGGCAGATGGAAATGCGCGACGGTATTCTGAATGCACAGCCGGAGACGGCGCTATGAATGCACTACCGCTGTCATTACTGACTGCGCTGCGTTTCAGCAAAGGGCGGAAACGGGCGGGAATGGTCTCGCTGATTTCCGTTATTTCCACCCTGGGGATCACGCTCGGGGTGGCGGTACTGATTATCGGGCTGAGTGCCATGAACGGCTTCGAGCGTGAGCTGGAGAACCGGGTACTTTCCGTGGTGCCGCAGGGGCAGATTTCCACTGTTGAGCAGCCGTTTGATACCTGGGCGCAGAGCCTGCTGCGGATCAAAAATACTCCGGGTGTGGTGGCCGCCAGCCCGTATATTGAATTTACCGGGCTGGCAGAAAAAGGCAGTAAATTACAGGCCATGCAACTAATGGGCGTGGATCCGGTCACTCAGAAATTGGTGAGCGGATTGCCGGAATTTGTGGCGGATAATGCATGGGCGGATTTTCAGGCTGGGAAAAATCAGATAATCCTTGGTGACGGCGCGGCAAATTCCCTCGGTGTTGCGCAGGGTGACTGGCTCACCATCATGATCCCGAATCACGACAGCACGGAGCGCCTGTTACAGCCGAAACGCATCCGTTTGCAGGTCGCGGGGATTTTCCGCTTAAGCGGCATGCTGGATCACAGGCTGGCGCTGCTGCCGCTGGAAGATGCACAGCAGTATCTGGATTACGGTGAGGGCGTCACAGGTATCGAAATCCGTGTGGATAATGTTTTCAATGCCAATGACGTGGTTCTGCGGGCGGCGGAAGCCAGCCGTGAACATGTCTTTTATAAAAGCTGGATCAACGAATACGGCTATATGTACAGCGACATTCAGTTAGTGCGCAGTATTATGTATCTGGCCATGATTCTGGTGATTGGTGTGGCGTGCTTCAATATCGTTTCCACCCTGATTATTGCCGTGAAAGATAAAAGCGGGGATATCGCCATTTTGCGCACTCTTGGTGCGAAAGACAGCCTGATCCGCTCCATTTTCCTCTGGTACGGACTGCTGACCGGCATGGTCGGCTGTATCAGCGGGGCGGTTCTCGGCACACTGGCGGCGCTGAATCTGACACCGCTTATCCGCGGTATTGAATTTCTTATCGGGCACAAACTGTTGTCCGGCGATGTCTATTTTATTGATTTTCTGCCGTCGGAGCTGCGGCTGACCGATCTGCTGTATGTGGTCTTAACCACCATTGTGCTGAGCCTGCTGGCAAGCTGGTATCCGGCGAGACGCGCCTGCCGCCTTGAACCGGCACGTATTCTGAGCGGGCAGTAAAGCCCGCAGGAATTGTAATGATTTTTGAATCCGAAGTGCGGATGCATTACCCTGAACGGAGACAGTGATGAACAAAGGCCGGATTATGCGCAGAACGCACCGATTAAGAAAGTTACGCAAACAGCGGCGGATCCTGCGCCAGCGTTTTCACTTACGCTTTTTCTATCGCGATAAATGGATGGCCGGAAAAATGGATCAGTTTAAACCTAAAATTGTTGTGCTGACCGGCGCGGGTATCTCCGCCGAGTCCGGGATCCGGACATTCCGTTCGGAAGACGGGCTGTGGGAAGAGCACAACATCGAGGATGTGGCGACGCCGGAAGGCTATGCCCGCAATCCGCGTCTGGTGCAGCAGTTTTACAATGACCGCCGCCGCCAGTTACAGTCCCCTGACGTGCAGCCGAACCCGGCACATCTCGCCCTGGCGGAGCTGGAACAGGTGCTGGGGGATAACTTCCTGCTGGTCACCCAGAATATTGATAACCTGCATGAGCGGGCAGGTAGTCAGCGGATTATTCATATGCACGGCGAGTTGCTGAAAATTCGCTGTGCGATGTCCGGACAGGTTCAGTCGTGCACCGGTGACCTGTCAGCGGATGAGCGCTGCCACTGTTGTCAGTTCCCGTCACCGCTGCGGCCGCATATTGTCTGGTTCGGTGAAATGCCGTTCGGCATGGATGAAATCTATCAGGCACTGAATGATGCGGATATCTTTATCGCCATCGGTACCTCCGGGCATGTCTATCCGGCGGCCGGGTTTGTCCATGAGGCACGGCTGTGCGGGGCACATACAGTGGAACTCAATCTGGAACCGAGTAAGGTGCAGAGTGAGTTTGAGGAGTGTCACTACGGTCCTGCCGGGCAGGTGGTGCCGGAGTATGTCCGTCAGCTGCTGGCGCAGATTAACAACACTAAATCTGATTTGACGCAATAACTCAATTTATGTTTCCCCGATAATAAGAAATCAATGTTATTGGGGGAACACATGGATAAGTTATTAGAGCGCTTTTTCGGTTATGTCTCTTTTGACACGCAGTCGAAGCCGTCAGCCAAGCTGACACCAAGCAGCGACGGTCAGTTAAGGCTGGCGCGTGCTCTGGAAAAAGAGCTGAAAACGCTGGGGTTATCAGATGTCTCGCTGGATGATAACGGCTGCGTGATGGCAACGTTACCGGCGAATGTTGACTGGCCGGTACCGGTTATCGGTTTTATTTCTCACCTTGATACCTCACCGGATTTCTCCGGGCGTAATGTGAATCCTCAGGTTCTGGAAAATTACCGTGGTGGTGATATCGCACTCGGCATCGGCGATGAAGTGCTGTCGCCGGTAATGTTCCCGGTGCTGCACACCATGCTGGGTAAAACCCTGATTATGACCGACGGTAAAACCCTGCTGGGTGCGGATGACAAAGCCGGTATCGCAGAAATCATCACTGCCATGGTACGTCTGAAAAACAGTGATATTCCGCACGGTGATATCCGCATTGCCTTCACGCCGGATGAAGAAATCGGTCGTGGCGCGCAGTATGTGGATCTGAAAAAATTCGGTGCGCAGTGGGCTTATACCGTTGATGGCGGTGGTGTCGGTGAGCTGGAATATGAAAACTTCAATGCGGCGGCAGTTGCCATCCGTATTGAGGGCAATAACGTGCATCCGGGCAGTGCCAAAGGTGTGATGGTGAACGCGCTGTCACTGGCAACCCGCATCCACAGCGAATTACCGCCGGAAGAAACGCCGGAAAATACCGAAGGGTATGAAGGTTTCTATCATCTGCAAAGCATCAAAGGCACGGTTGAACGCGCGGAAATGAACTATATCATCCGTGATTTTGACCGTAACAATTTTGAAAAACGCAAAAGCAATATGATTGCGATTGCCGAGAAAGTCGGTAAAGGTCTGCATCCGGACTGCTATATCGAGCTGACGATTGATGACAGCTATTACAATATGCGCGACCATGTGGTGAAACACCCGCATGTGATTGAACTGGCCAAACAGGCAATGATTGACTGCGATATTGAACCGGATATCAAACCTATCCGTGGTGGTACTGACGGTGCGCAACTCTCTTACCGTGGTCTGCCGTGCCCGAATCTGTTTACCGGTGGTTATAACTTCCACAGTAAACACGAGTTTATCTCACTGGAAGGCATGGAACAGGCAGTTTCCGTGATTATGCGGATTGCAGAATTAACTGCACTGGATATGAAGAAATAAATAATTCACATATCAATTAAATATTATAAAGGCCATCTTGCATAAGATGGCTTTTTTATTAAATAAACTGACTTAAATAAACAGTAAGATTATTATGTTGATGTGATTTTTTATCACTCACTGATTAATCTTTGTTTTGTGTTTGTTTATCTCCTGCTGGTATAGTCATCCGCTTGTCAATATTTAGTGTATGATTATATCTGTTCAGATAATACATGTCATAAGAAACATATATTTGTTGAATATTTAAAAGGTAATTTTTATGTCTTTATTTAAAAGAAAGTTAATTATTTCATCCTTACTTTTATTTTCCTTTAATGCATTCTCTGCGGATGGTGATGTTAATGAAATCGCTCCGGAAGTCGACGTCGATCCCAAAGAAATAACAGGGAATATCAGATTTACAGGGAAAATCACTGACTCAAGCTGTGATATTACACTAAAAGATAAAGATGTTTATCTGGGCGAGCATTCAGTCGCTAAACTGAAGAAAAATGATGACAGAACGGAAGAAAAAGCCTTTGATATTTCTCTGATTAACTGTTCATTAGCAATGACATCGCTGAAAATCAAAATGGAGGGCACGGCGCATGCAGACAATGCAACGCTGTATGCATTGGATGCCAATGAAAAAAGTGCCGGAAAAGTAGGGATCAGCATTGCGACTGCTGAAGGGCAGCAGGTAACGCCGGCAGGTGGCTATCGTGATATTCTGCTAAAGGCCGATTCCCGTGATTATACTCTGAATTATACCGCAGCGTATCAGGCTACCGGCCTGGCAACACCGGGTGAAGGTAATGCAACGGTGAATTACACTGTTTCTTATGAGTAACATTTAATACCGGCGGCAACAGGTGTTGCCGCCCCGGATAAACAGCATCATGAAAATCGGTTTTACTTTTCTTATTATTACTTTTCTGACAATGAGTCAGGCGATTGCTGCCGTGGTTGTCGGCGGCACCCGGTTTATTTATCCGCAGGACAAGTAAACACCATGAATTTAACAGAGAAAACTTACTAGATTAACCCTAAGTATCAATGTATTACATGTTCTATGCATCTTCATCGTTCATAACAGGGTTAACTATGAGCATGTACTTTTCATGTAATAAACGAGGTTATTATATCTGGCAAAAATATCACCAGGGAAAACTTATAAGGTTTGATCTTAGAACAAGAGATTTTCATACTGCAATTTTACGTTCAAATGTTATTTTGAGTAAATATTTTAGAATTAAAGATAATAATCTGACATTTGATGAAATGAGAAGCCTTCTGATTTCAGAAAGGGATAGTTATATTGAATATGAAATTAAGAGATATGCAGAGGATTATTGCTGGGGGAATAATGTAATTCAAAATAATAAAATTCAAGATGAAGTTAAGCACTTAATAAGTGATGTGTCTATAGAATGGTATCGGTATATGTACAAAAAATGGCAACCTCTGACATTAAAATCTAATCAACATGCTGTAAATTTATTTATAGAATGGTATGGTGATAAAGATATACGTACAGTAACAAAAGAAGTTGTATCTAATTTTAAAAATAAACTAGTTGATATCTATCCTTCAGAAGTATCAAGGCAGAGTATTTACCGTAAAGTAGCAGCTCTATTTAATTTCTCTGTTAATCACAAAGAGTATATAATAAAAAATCCATTCACTGGAATGGGATTTATAAATCCAGAAAGTTTGAATAAGAAAAAATCAGTGGTACTTTCATCACATGAGAAAACATTAACTAATGTTAGGTATGGTTCGACAGAATGGTGGCTGTTGCAAATATTATATCATACTGGAATGAGAATTACAGAGGTTATTCAATTAACACATGATGACTATATAACGATAAATGATAAAGACGTAGATATTCATTGTATCAGTATTAATAAAAACAATGGGAAGAGAGTTAAAAATAAAGATAGTATTAGAACAATTCCATTGCATGAAAATTTAATTAGACATCGAGTTATGGATATAAAGCCAATATTTCCGTGGAATACATATCATATGGCATCATATATAGTGACAAAATTATTTAGAACAATAGGAGAGAAGCACTCTCCTCATGATTATAGATATGGTATGAGTGATAGGCTTCGAGATATTGAAAATTTACCGGATCATATCAGGTTTAGAATACTTGGACACAGTAATAACACTATTACAGATAGTATATATAGAAGTAAAGAACCAATATTATTAATGAAAAATGCTATTGATAAAACATAAATTATTTCAGTAACATGCTCATAGTTAACCCTGTTATGAACGATGAAGATGCATAGAACATGTAATACATTGATACTTAGGGTTAATCTAGTAAGTTTTCTCTGTTAAATTCATGGTGTTTACTTG
>NZ_AZRH01000029.1:0-8742 GCF_000512315.2 Morganella sp. EGD-HP17 | reverse complement strand
ATGAAACTTATGTCAAGGTTAACGGAAAATGGTTTTACCTTTACCGGGCAATTGATAAGCACGGCGATACACTGGATATCTATTTTTCCCCGAAACGAAACCGGCATGCCGCCTATGAGTTTCTCAAACGGGTATTAAAACCTTACTCTGCTGAGCGGCAGCCAGAAATACTCAATACTGACAAACACGCCGCTTACGGTTATGCGATTGCCCGTTTAATTAAAGAAGGTAAACTTCGTAATGATGTGAAACAACGGCAAATCAAAACGCTCAATAATCGTATTGAATCCGATCACGCACCGATTAAAAAATTGATTGTCGCCACGGGCGGCTTCAAATCGGCGAAGCGGGCCTGGTCAACTATCCAGGGGGTTGAAACCTTACGAAAGCTGAATAAAGGCCAGTTTGATGAATGGCTCCGTTGTGACGAACCTGAATTTCTGGTACGGGAGCGATCAGCCTTTATCAATCGATTATTCAATGTGGAAGCCGTTTTAGCCTGAAACACTCAATGAGATCTGAACAAAAAACACGCTAATTTATTATTTGCAACAAGCCCCTCGATACTAATATTTGCTCTTTTATTATGCGTGAACAACCTGTTTCACTGCTTGAAAAGCTCCAAAAATGCGTAATGAATAATGATACTATTGTCATTTCCGCGATTACTTATTCAGAAATGCGTTTCGGGGCAATAGGAAAGAAAGCATCTCCTAAACATAATAGTTTGGTTGATGCTTTCTGTGAACGCGTAGACGCGATTTTGGCATGGGATAAAGCAGCGGTAGAGGCAACAACCGTGATAAAAAAATGCTTATCTGATGTGGGATTGCTCATAGGTAATAATGATAGCGCGATTGCTGGTCATGCTGTCGCTGTGAATGCAATATTGGTAACAAATAATACCCGTGAATTTTCACGAGTTGAAGGACTAAAAATAGAGGACTGGACTCATGTTTGATATTTTTTGGGTGTGTTTACCGTTGTTATTTTAAGGAAAGATCATTGAAAAAAAACATTTCGGAACTTTCGTCGGTTCCGGCGTAGCTCCCCAATATACGGCAAAAATTTTGTCGTTCGTTTGTCATATTTCTACTTACACAGACTCTGTCTGAACGGTGTACATGTACACAACCGAACCTTTTAATACAATGGTATAAAATTCAAATTCACTACGTTACTTGTAATAACGCCTAATTTTTTCTCTGTCCGTACACTGCGCCCTTTATCATTAATACTGATCAGCGTGACGGACTCTCCCACAGATAAATGCCCTGTGTATACCACCCGGCTCTCTGAGTAAGGAGGGAGCATCACGGTGCTGATATGTGACGGCGCATTATCTCCGCCGGAGACGAGTGCGGATAATGTGAAATAGTAAGGTGCCGGGTTTTTCAGAATCAGTGTTTCTCCTGATAACGAGGCAGAAATCTGTTCCGGGACCGCATCCGGCAGCTGCGGCAGGCCATCCGGCCGGTAAAACAGCTTTATCCGTGTCCGCAGGGCAAATTGCAGGGTATTACCGGTGGTAGCTGTCTTCGCCGGGATATCCACTACATTGAGATAAAAAACCGATTCCCGGTCGCGGGGGAGATTGTTTTTCAGAACACGGATTTTCAGCTGCTGTCCGCCGCCCCCGGCTAACCGCGTCACCGACGGTACCACCATAAACGGGGCACTGCTGGTTTCCGGCGAGGAATTGATGTCCCCCTCATCCACCCAGCTTTGTACCAGTGACGGCATTTCCCCGCTGTTGGTCAGCTGGATCTCTGTATTTTCCTGATTGCCCGGAAAAATTACCCGCGTGGTATTGATGACAACACCAGCGCATACCGCCTGCATGTACAGGAGCAGAATGATAAGAATGCCTGTCCGCATCATGTCCTCCGTCGGTTCAGTTGTAGGAAAAAACCAGGGTCGCGGAACTGCTCATTTTTCCCTGTGTCACCGGGCCGGGACTGTAGGGATAGTAATACGCGCCAAGATCGACAGAGAAGGCCGGTGAAACTGCACTGCCTTCGGCTGCACTGAAAACAGAGGTGGCACTGCCCTGAGTATTGGCACTGTCAGAAAATTGCAACGGGCTGCTGAGGTTGCCGGCTTTTACCACGCGGAAGCCAACACCACCGGCACCGCCGGAAACGGTATTGGTCAGCACGGTTTTATCGGACGCCTGCAAATTGGATGAGGACAGAAAAACAGCAATATCCCGTGATGCGGTGTTGCCCGGGAGGAGGCTGCTGCAGGTAAAATTGAGCCGGAACGGAGTGTATCCGGCCTTATCTGTAGTTTTAACGGCATTGATACTCATCAGTGGCAGACTGACGGTCAGCCCGGCATTGGTAAAGGTGCAGGTGGTCACCGGTGGATTGTAAGTAATCTGTACCGGCTGCAAAAACATATCACTGGGATCAGCCGGCCATTGCAGTGTCAGTAAAAATGCCAGAATCTTATTGAGAAGCGCAGCCAGCCAGCCAACGAGTCCCAGAATGGAGGCATCCGAAGCAAAAATAACCGGTGTTATGGTTGTAGTATTGCCTGGTACTTTGGTGTAGTTGCCGGTCGGGGTGCTGACCAAATCAAAACGCAGTGTAAACAGGGTATTAAGTTCCGTCCCGTTATGAGCGCCGTCCGTAAGATTTGTGACGTTATTCTTTGCCAGGGCGGTCAGGGTGATATTAACGAGTTGTGCGCCGTTATTAAAACCGATTGTTGCCGTCCGACCATTGAATGGTGAGTTGATCCCAATGGTATTCGGATACAGTTGCAGTAATATTGTTTTACAGGTAAACGGACCACTGAAGTTGGTCTGAGATACTTTGGATACGGTTGTGGTGGCCCCGATCAGATCAGCCGAAAGATCCAGCGCCACGGCCGAGGCGGTCTGGGTGGATGTTACTGAACAGGTGGCATAAGCGGCCCGGCTGCTTATTACTGTCAGAAATAAAAATAATACAGCGGCGGAGGTTTTCATCATTGTTTCCTTTTACCGGCAGATATTGTTGTTTTTATCCGGCGTCACCACCGGATTGCGGATAACACACTGCTGTTTCCCGTCTGCCGTCAGTTTTATAAGCAGCGATGACGGCAACTGCCCGCTTTTCAGATAGAGCAGTCCGGACTGCCCGACATACCCCAGCGGCTGATGCTGCTCATCGGTCACTTCTGTGCCGAACGGCAGTGTGCCGCCGTTTTCCCGCGCCGCCCGCAGAATGAAAGTCTGACGGGGGTCGGTTTCCATGCGGATATAACTGACAGCACCTTTATACGGGCTGACCTGGCCGATATTGCCGGTCACTTCGGCACCTGAACTTTTTTCTGTGTCTGACAGGGTGTAAGAATTGGCGCGGTAAGGGACGGATTGTGTCATCAGCACCACACCATCACTGTTTGTCAGGGATGCTTTATCCGAATTCACCATCCGGTTACCGGCCTGCGGGGCATCAATAATGGTATAGGTATTGCCGGTGTCACCGGACATGGCGATGTGGCCCGGGATAGCGACGATAGTTCCTTTTGCCCCGGCGCCCGCCTGACGGTAATCGTTCCCCTCACTGAATGAGCCGGACAGGGTGCTGTACGGATTGCGGTCAGTGAGGTTCGCGCCCGCCAGATTATTGTCGCCGTTCTGGTTTGAGCCGGTCAGTGTGTAGTTAACCAAATCATCTTTACCTGCCGTGCCGCTCAGGCTGACAGTGGCCTGCTGATAACGGGAATCGGTGGCATAAATACCGCTGCTGAGTGATGCACTTTTGCCGAAAACAAAAATTGGCACGCTGACATTCAGGTAAAACCGGGGTTCATTTTTATCATCAAAATTACGTGTCCGTGATGCAGACACGGTATAGCTGATATCGTTATAATTGTTTGAATATCCGAACTGATATTCCCGGTTGCTGCCGCCGGAATTCCAGTAATCCCGGTGTGTGCCGGAGATATAAATCCCCCCACGGTTCTCGCCCAGATACTGATTTAAATTCACGGTGAAGGTATTTTTAGCCCGTGCACCGCGCATGGTATCCATTGTCATCAGATCCGGTATTTCACGGGGTGTATTATCCGGGGTATTTTCCTGTGTATTACGGTAAGCATCCCACGCCCGGTAGTTATCCTGCTGATAGATAGCATCCGTGAAACCGTAAAAATTGTCGGTGGAATAGCGGTATGTCGCGAGGGTCAGGTTGGTGGAGGTGGTGCTGACAAACTTACTGTAGGCGATACGGTAGCTCTGGCCGCTTTTGCGGCCGGTTTTAAAGTCAGCATCCGCCTGCGTCACATCAACAGAAAGCGCACCGAACGGCAGATTCCAGGCGCTTCCCGCCAGAACAGAGCGGTAATCTTTTCCGGCAATGCCGCCGGTATACAGTGTCACGGTATTATTCAGCCCGTAACGGAATTCCCCCTGCACAAACTCCGGGCGGTAGTGTGTATTATCCAGCCGCGCCTGACCGGCGGTCAGACTGTAATTATAAATTCCCTCTTTCAGCATATCGGGCACGGCGGAGAACGGTACGGTAAATGATTCTTTCCGGCCGTCTGCTTCCTGGATAATGACAGAAAAATCGCCGCTGCCGCCGGTCGGCTGAATATCCCGGAACATAAATTCCCCCGGCGGCACGTTTTCCTGAAAAATAAGATTGCTGTTCTGGTAAATACTGACGAGGGCATTGGTCTGGGCAACGCCCCGGATGATGGGTGCGAATCCCTGGCCGGATGGCGGCAGCATATTCATATCCGTTCCCAGTGATGCGCCTCTGAATTTAAAACTGCCGAACAGCGAAGGCGGTGTGTAAAAATCCCCCAGTGTCAGTGCAGATAAAATACGGCTGATTGGACGATAAAGATAACGGCTGTTATTTTTCCAGCCTTTGTGTCCGCCGGAATAAAAGGAGTAAACCGATTCATCGCGGAATTGCCAGACACCGGGATTCAGCCCGGTATTTACGGTGGCAAAAAAACTGTCATTGTTCTGTTTGTTATTCTTTTTTTGTTTATAGTTATAGTAATTGACGTTATAGCCGAGAATAAAAGCTGGCTGTCCGTGATCCCATAATTCCGGGTCAATATAACCGGCATCGGCGGTCTTTACCCCGATTTGCGGTACGGACAGATCTAACCGTAATGTACTTTTATTCAGGTGATAAGTCAGTCCGGGTGTCAGGGTATCTGCAGGAACCGGCTGTTTCTCGGCGGACAGTTTTTTGGCATTATCAGAAAGGTTCAGTCCGAGTTTATTAATATCTTCCGGCTGAAAACTCAGGTTACTATTATGTTCTCCCACCTGAACGGTAAACTGGCCTTTCCAGGTGTTATTGACATAAATATCCATCAGTTGCTCGCCGGACGGCAGTGTATTTTCCTGATATAAACGTGAAATATCCCCTTTAGCGGATTCACCGGCCAGCAGGGTGGTATCGAATTCTTCCGTGAAACCTTCGCGGGGGTAACTCCATAATCCGGCCATAATCAGAATCGGCAGGCAGTGTTGTGTTTTCACGTTATTATCGTCCGTCAGAAGGTAATATTCTTCGACTTATACACGCCGTAATCATCCACATAGGTCACTGAGGCATTACGGGCCGCGGGTTTATTTTTCAGTGGTAATTGTTTTTCAGAAAAAGGTGGGATCATTTCGGAGACGGTCAGCCATGTGTGATTGCTGTCATTGGCATTGACCGCCGCAATGGTAAAATGATACGGGGAATTATTGGTGACGGATAAATGGTCACCGTTGAGCTTCCACTGAATATTATCAATAACCGTTTCCGGATTTGCCGTCAGCCCGGCCGGGCGGTAAAACAGCTTTATCCGTGACCGCAGGGCCACCTGTAACACACTTTTTCCTTTGGCATTGGCGGGTGTGGCCGGAATATCCAGCACACTGAGATAAAAGACACTTTCCCGGTCATCCGGTAATTTTTCATTATTTTTCTTTATTTTAAGCTGCTGCCCCTGCATGCCGTCTATTTTGACAATCGGCGGATAAACATAAAACGGGGAACGGCTGTTTTCCGGTGTGGCATTAATGTCACCGTCATCTGTCCAGCTCTGTGCTAATGATGATGTCTGGCTGTTATTATTCAGCTGAACAGTAATGCTGTCATTTTCTTCATGATAAATAAGCCGTGTCCCGTTAATCACGATATTGGCGGCAGCATTAGCGGATGAAATAAGCATCATCAGAAAAAAGAATCGGCGTTTCATTATATTCCCCCGTAAACAGTCAGGCTTTTTGATAAGCCTGACTGTCAGACAATGGTTATAAATAAGAGACTGTATAAATCACGTTGGAATGTACAGGCCCGACTTTTGCAGGAGAGGTATTGGTTTTGTAATAACTGGCAATTAATGTCACCTGATCCGATGCTGGTGCGGTTTTATCTCCCTTCACTCCTGTGTCATATGCTGCATTCAGTGAAAGTGCCACTGACGGTGCGGTTGTTGACGATAAACTGAACCCGACATTTTTCGCGACAGACGGATCCCCTTCATTAACGGTATCGTTAATCAGGTAGTTTCCGGTTGACGATATATTGTTGGGGGACGCGAAATGTATTTTCAGGTTACTTCCGGGCGGGACTGAAGCGGGTGCACAATCAGAGAATGTCATCGTAAATGCTTTCTGATTTTTGGTAATGACGGTATTTGCGGTTACCCCGGCATCCGTTACGGTAATCGGATCTAATAATACGGCGAAGTCGGTGCTGTTGCCCCCGTTAATGGTACAGGTGGTGTCACTGATAGCACCTGTGATATTAATAATTCCGCCCGCAGCAGTGACCGCGGACGCTGAACCTGAAAAAAAAGCGGCAGAAACTAATGCCGTAATAAGTGTTTTCTTTAACATGGTTAACTCCGGTAAAAATAAAACATCCGACTTAAAAAAAAAGACAATTTCAGTTATTTTCTGTGACCAAAAGAGTAAGAAAACCTGTTTTTGTAACTTACAGCTGTGTATTCTTATTATAAAAAATAATATTTTTCCAGTCTTTAATTGAAATTTGTTGTATTTTATATCATTTTCTGTGTAATTAAAAATTACGAAGTGTGGATTGCCACGGATTTAACGGATACCACTGGTGTAATTTAAGGCGTTAAAAAAACGCCAGTGGTTGGCAGGTATGATCCAGAATAATTTGAAATTGAAACAGTCAAAAAGATAATTGATCATGGTCATTTGGTTTCCGGTGTGGCTACACTTTCTAGTATTACCTCCGACGTGTCTTTAACGATAACGTCGGTAATTTCAATGCAATACATTGATTTATATATTTAAATTTTTAATTTGCACGTTATTTTAATCAGAGTGGATATGTCGTTTTTTGATTAGAATATAATTGTTGATCCAGACCGTAAATTGATTAAACCACCTGTTTGTTGTCAGAGGAATCAATCTGAAAGTGCATTTTGTTACTTTTTACAAATAAAAATAGTTTACTTTGATGGCGCATATGTTTCTTTTCATAAATAAAGATTGCAATTTATGTTTCACTTTTCATTTATCCGATATAACTAAAAAAAAAGGTCTTTTTTTGGATTTAAAATCCATATTTGATTAAAGTTTCATTTGTTTCATGTTGTTGTGCCGACTCAGTTAATTTGTTAGATGTGTATTGCAATGTGCGTGATAAATAAAAACTTTCCTCAGGAAAATATTTCCTCTCATTTATAATGGCGGGAGGATATTTGAGATTTTCGGCTGAGCAATTATACTCATGATGGGGTTCTACGCCGGAACCGCCGAAATTTCCGAAATAGGTTTTTTCAATGATCTTTCGGAGCTTCAATTAGGCCATCAGCTATCCCCTGAGCCAGTCGTTCCATCCATTTGGCAAATCGGTAACTGAATGTTACTTTTTACAATGGTTCATTCAGCATTGCTCACTTAATCTTATTGGAATAAACTTTGTTTATCAAAAATAGTTGACCATACGGATATCAAATGGCTATTACCTATCTTGTCGTTTTAACATATATAAAACCACTTAAAGACGTTGATGAGCAAATGTCGGCACATATCGAATGGTTAAAAAAAGGTTATTCAGATGGTGCTTTTCTCGCATCCGGAAGAAGAGTGCCGCGGAATGGGGGCGTTATTATAGCTCAGTGCAATGATATTCATGCTTTAGAACAACGTTTAAGCCAAGATCCATTCCAAAAGATGGGGATAGCGGAATCAGTGATTATTCCTTTTGAAGCCAGTATGAAATCAGAAGCATTACAGGATATATTTTAATTATTAATATAGTTAACGCTTTCGGCTGAGGCTGAATTGTTCCGGATTCAACTGAAAAGAGAATAAAACGATTGAAAATTATGACTGACTATCAAACTGTTGCTGAACGTGCAGCTCAAGCAGAACGAACTGAAAACTTTAATCAGGCGTCAGTTTTGTGGCACGAAGCCTGGTTACTGGCAACATCGTCAGCCAACCGCAGATGGTGCGAAGCTCGTTCACAGTTGTGTAGTCAATTTTTGAACATTTACCGGAAAACCTCATCATAATATTGTTGTTATGCGCGTCAGCGCATGTCAGGCGGCAGATATTGCTGAGAATATCACTGTGGTCAGATGGCCGCCGCAGCCCGGCAGCGCCGGTTACTGGCTGTTATAGTCCGCATACCCTCCCCCGTCCTGCCTGAACCCTCCGGTTGTAAAACCATTTCAATAAAGCGGTAATCATGTAAGCACACCCGTTTCAGTTCCACACACTTTTTGAGATTTCGTTATTTTTGATCTCCT
>NZ_AZRH01000028.1:0-9741 GCF_000512315.2 Morganella sp. EGD-HP17 | reverse complement strand
CCATATTTACGGGCATCGTGATACCCCGGATTTTACGCAGCACCACGGTGACCGGTCACCTTATTTTGACGGCAGCGGCTGCATTTTCAGCCCGGTGTTTTCCGGCGCCTGCGCCACCTTTTTCACCTGGAGCACGACAATAATATCGGTCTTGCTGTTTTCGTCCGATTTTGACCGGAACGCATCCGGCAAAAATGAGAAGCCGGTGTTCGCTTCGCTGTTCTTGGTTTCCGCCAGTCCGCCGAGGACGATAATGTCACCGCTTTTCATATTCACATTGGTCTTAATTTCCCGCTTTATCAGCGTGGGGGAATTGTTGACGCCGGTTTCTGTTTTGGCGAAATTGCTTAACTGCTGGGTCACGTCCAAATCAATCAGGTGCTGTGTTATCAGCGGTTTCACCGTGAAAATCACCCCGCTGCTGCGGTACTCAACCGACTGCACCGGCGTTTTGTCGTTATAGGTCACAGACGACAGTACCGGCACATCTGAGCCGACGCTGAACGTGGCATTGTGCCCCGAGGCAACACGCAGATGCGGCGAACTCACCACATTAAACCGGCTGTCCTGACTGAATAATTCATACAGCGCATCCACCGAACCGCCGGAGAACTGGATAAAGTTGCTGTAGCCGGAAGTCGTGTTAATGCCCACATTAAACCGCCCGGAAAGCAGGTTCGCCGCCAGTGCCATCCCTGAGCCGTTTTTCTCCTGTGTCTGCACCTCGAACACATAAGCCGTGATTTCGGCCTGCTCTGCCCGGGTATCGAGGTCGCTGAGCAGTACTTTCAGGTGACTGATTTCCGCCGGAGTGCCCCGGTAAACAAGAGTGTCGCCTGTCGGACTCAGGTAGCGAGGATTAAGCTGCACAGGGGTATACACCGTCCCGCCGCCCGGTGTCTGCTGTCCGGCCGTGACCTGCGGCGGTGACATAAACACCTGTGACAGTGCGGCATAGAGGTATTCCACCGTCCGGTAACGGGGCGCGTAGGTGAATGAGACGAGTTTTTCCTGCGGCACATCCGGAATGTAACTGTAGATATAATCAACGTTGTTACGGCGGCTGACACGGATATTGAGATTGGACAGATAGCGGGTGATGAAGGCTTTTTCGTCCAGTTCGCGGGTCAGTTTCAGCGTCATGAGCCGGGGGTCGTCCGCCAGTTCCGGCGCCAGCATAAACGGCTCGTTAAACACGTCTGTCCAGAGCAGGGAGACCGCGTCGGGCAGCGGCATTTTTTTAATGTCCAGCTCCGTGCCCTTTGCATAAACACCCCGGGAAAACAACAGTGCCAGAAACATAACCACCGGCATACATACAACAGACCGGAACGCCTGCCGCGGGCGAAAACGACCCGAATCAAAAATAACATATTTTTGCTTCTCCCGTTTTTTCATAAAAACCTCTCAGTAAACATAATTAAAATGATAACGGTAAACCGGCATACAGGATGCGCCTGCTGACGGGAATGTACCGCTCTCCCGGGGCTGAATCAGCAGAGCGGCATACACAATCAGCTATCGTGGAATGGACGGTGTTGCCCACAGAAATAAACACCACAATGTCACGGGCTGACTCTCTCTTAATGAAAAAAATGAATATGAAAAATGTAAAAAAAATCATATAAAACAAAATTTTTCCGTGCCGCTGTTTCTTTCTTTCGTCTGCGACAATCAGGCTTTTTTGCCGCTGAACGCCCGTCAAAGGCAAAACACGCTTTGCAGGGCGGAGGGAGGGGGTGAGTATTTCTCTGATAGTCCCCCTGTTTTAACGGCGGTCAGGCAGCGGATTATCCCTGACGCAGCGGTGTGCCGCCTCCCATGCCTGCGGCATAAAACCCAAACCCCGCCCCTCACCTCACAGCAGGCACGGCGGTTGCCTGCCGGTGCCGCTGACACACCGTGTACTGTCTTCCGGCTCCGGTGCTGCTGACAGCCCGCAAAAACCCAACCCCCCGCGCGGTGCCGTCTGTGGTTCCGGTGCTCTGTCTTCCGCCCTTTTAAAAAGGGCCCTCACCCGCAGTATTCCCTCCGCCGCGGTGTTCTGCCTTCCGTGTCCGGCGAACGGCCTCACCCCCGCACCGCACTTCACCCCGGGAGCCGGTGCCTGCCTGCCGGTGCTGCTGTCCTGTCCTCCTGCCTGCGGCAAACGGGCAACTGAGCCACTGACCGCCCGCAACACATCCCCCTCACCCCCGGGGAAAGAACGGCGGCACGTGCTGCCTGACCCTCCGCATGTTTACCGGCGGCCTGCCTGAGGCAGCCGGGGGCACTCACAGTGACAATGAAACCGGGGAACCTGCGGCCGCAGGGAGTTTACTGCCTGTCACCCCCGCACCGGAGTACGCGGTAACCCGTTCCCCGTCTATCTCTATCTCCTCAGGGATGCTCTCCAGCGGGAAATATAACGGGACATAGCGGTAAAGCCCGGTAGAGGTATCACGGACAATCAGCTTTGATTCCCCCCGGACGGTGATATGCCCGGTCAGGCGTAATGTGGCTGACAGGGGAAGAACGGGTTTAACCGGTCTCTCCGGCGCCGGGGTGTCAGGGACAAAAGACGGACGGGCAACAGGCGCAGCCTTCTCCGCCGGGGCAGCAACAGGAACCGCCTCCTCCGGGGAAGATGAAAAATACCCTGACCAGTAAAAAACAATCAGAACCGGCACCACAAACACCGCGATAACCGGGTAAAGCACACTCAGCAGCCTGCGGAAAAGACTGCGGCGGACAGGGGCGGGACGGGGCAGTTTAACGGGCGGCAGAAGACTGTAAGCCCCCTCACCGTCCGCACCATCACCAAACGCCGACAGTGTGTCATGCACCCCGAAGAAATCCTTCGCCCGGAATGTACCGCTCTCAATGGCGTCACGTTTACGGCGACCCTTCTCTTTCTGCAGAAACGTGCGGTAACGGACAACATGCGGAAGCAGACTTTTTTTAGCCGCAGTGCGCCCGAACTGCCGGGGAAACAGCAGCTCCGCCATCGTGGTGACAAACGGAATGCGCAGACTGTCCAGCCGGGAGAGTTCGGTCACATATTCCGCCATCCCGTCAACCAGCTGCTTATCCAGCATAAACGAGGCCTGCACCTGACAGTACACATCCCAGCCGTATTTACGGGAATTCACAAACCAGTTAATGAATTTAAGCCGCTCCGCATCCTTGAACGTCCGGGCATTCAGGTATAATGAGACCTCATCTATCAGCAGCACCCCGAAGTTCTCAAAATCATCCTCAGGACACCCGCGCCCCAGTGCCATCAGGTCGTCATAGGTGAAATTTTTGGGAATGACCGACACCGGTTTATCCCCGTCCGCCGATAATTTCAGAACATCCAGCGGGTAGTTAGCCGCCACCCGGCGCCCGTTCCGGTAAGCCGAACAGGCCAGCATAGAGCAGTAAAGCCCCTTTCCTGCCCCGAGCGCCCCCGTTACCAGTGTTACCGCCATAACGCCCCCTTATTTGCTGTCCAGTGAATACTTGTATCTCGCAAACATCCGGCGCTTGAAATTCACCAGAAAGTTGAGCGAATACGCCGCCCCGAGCGTTGACATACAAAATGCCGTATTGCCCGGTAACAGACTGATGCCCGTTATCCACCACTCATGGCGGAACAGCAGACTGTCCGACAGCAAAAGCGACAGCCATTCCCGCGTGGCGGTCAGCAGCAGGACATACAGCGAAACCCAGACCCAGAAAAACAGCCAGAAACGCCAGGTGGCAAACCCGATGCGCTTGACAAACACATCAAAAATACCCGCAACAATGACCCACATAACCGCTACTCCTTACCGACATTGCGGTGATACATACGGAAACACGCCAGCGCCGTGAGAAAATACAGCCCGAACTCCACGACACGCCGGAAATAATCATCGTAATAATCACAGGCGGTTGACGTGTCGAAATCAAACTCCGCCTTGACACCCTGCGTAAAATCAAGGGAGGTGTGCCGTTTCAGCGGGATACAGGAACCCGGCGGACGTCCGGCGCGACCGTAAAATTCCGGCGGCAGTTCAAAGGCCAGTGTCAGATCCGGCAGATTATCAAACATGCTGTCCAGAACACCCTGCACCTCGTCAAGCGTCCCCTTGCCGTACGCCTCCATGCCCAGTTCGTACTGCTCTTTCATGGCCTCAGTATCGATATCAATGCCCTCACCGTCCGCTTTCTCACTGAGTTTTTCCATCAGCGCGTTGTGATTGGCATTCATGTCGTCATTGAATTTCTGAATATCACCGTGATAATTACCGCCGGTTGTCCCGCCGCCTGACCCGCTGCCCGTGCCGATGTTCTTCACATCCTTTTGTGTCTGGTCTGTGGTTTTGCGGATTTTCTTAAGCTCAGCCAGCATTTCATGATTGAGGTTAACCACCTCATCCAGCATCATCCCGTTCGCCGAGGATTCCGCCTTAAGCTGATACAGGTCAGATTCCTGACGCACGCCCGACAGATACGCGAGATGACTGTACTGAAGCGTCAGGTCAAGCTTACCGTTAATCTCATCCTCCTCTGCCGTCATAATCGTGCAGACATCATCCCCCATCTGAGGGAACTCAAGTGTCCAGGCATAACACTCATACTTACCGGCAGAATTATGAGACAGCTTTTTCAGCGGAAGACGGGTCGGCGGATTAAGAGTATCCGGCGGATAACCATAACGGCATCCTTTACCCGGGCCGGTGGTTGCCACGTAATCACAGTAATCCTGATAAACATACGCGTAGTACTCAAGCAGCGTGGCACCGTTGACCATCTGCCCCGCCGTTATCCCTTCCGGCCACGGCTGTTTGTACCCGGAAACCAGCGGAAAATCATCGTCCGGGCCTCCTGCGGTCATTTTGCTCGGCGGGTGCCGGATATCGGACTCACCTATCGGTGTATAACGGCCTGAATAGTTCGACGGGGATTCACAGCGGCTTTTGGAACAGTACGAGTAATACAGACAGCCGTCATAGTTGGCGTAATAACCGTCATAGTCCTGCCATGCATCCGAAAACTGCACATTCGGATACGCCTCTTTTTTACGGCAGGTATCCCCCGCCGTAATATCATGGTCAGGCAGTCTGTTGCGCGGTGACCACCACGCAATCACCGCCACCGATGCACCGCTCACCGACTGCGTGGACACATCCGATACCGCCTCCCAGTAACAGCGGTTCACATACCCGAAATACGCCCCCTGAATATAAGCCACTGACGGCAGTGCGCCGTGAAACTGCGGGCGCAGCAGGCAGTCGCTGTCAACGGGTAAATCCCCGTCCAGGGAGCGCTGCTCAGGGGACAGTGACGACAGCAGCCGGAACGGGTTTATCACGTCAGCACGGGCAAGTGAGGAAAACAACAGCAGGATAATCAGCAGAATACGCATTCACGGACTCCGGAAAAAAGGCGGCAAACGCCGCCTTCGTGATGGGAACTGTCAGACAGGATTACCCTGCGGCGCGGGAAATAAAACCTTTGATAAGACCGAAACCGGCTTTAGCCGCAACCACCACGCCCAGAATGGAAAAACCGGCGGCAACCGAGATACCGACCACATCAAGGACGGAGTTGGTAATCGGTGCAACCGTCCCTGCATTGATAAAATCTGTGATTGCCGGAGGCGTGGCATCGGCTGCAGAAGCCGCTGCGGACGCCACTGCCAGTGACAACACAGTAGCAGCCTTAAAAAATTTACTTTTAACAACAGTGAATAATGACATTATTCTTTCTCCGAATAAGTTGATGTAAAAAAAAGACGGGAGATAAACGAGAACAACACACCGGCACCGAATCCCGTTAACATCAGTACCAGCCAGAACGACAGCACCAGATACAACGCTTTGGTGCTCTCATCCAGTGATGAGGACAGTATCGAATCACAGATAACAGACCACATACCGCCCCCGGTTAATCACCGCCGGCCAGCAGACCGGCAATGAAAAAAAGTGAAAAAAATATCAGTGACAGACCTGAAAACAGCAGCGTGAACAGGGTCATGACGGATTACCTTATTTCTTCGCTGTCAGTGACTTACCGTCAAAGCGCAGCAGAGAACCGGACACATACTGATACCAGACCCCGTTATTGTCGCGGGATGTTGCCCATGCGCCCGGCACAAACGTGATATACACCGGCTGCTCGGAAATCTCCGCCTCCACCGATTTCAGGAACTGATAATCCTCCTGGCTACAGGAGTATTTTCGGTACTCCGTTTCACGCACACGCAGCTTTTCATTGTCAAACGGTACGGCCAGAACAAAGCCGAACTTCTCCTTCTGGCGGATTTCTTTTTTACCGTCCGCACCGGTCACTTCCGTTTCCTGTATGTCAGAAAGCACATGCGAAAAGTGCCCGCCCTGAACGGCTGCGCATTTAAAACCTTCCGGAAGGTTGTTTTTAAACTGATAACGGTCAATAAGATTTTTCATAAGGTACGTCTCTTTAGTAGTGGCGACAGTTATTGTCACGAGTCCGAGGAAAACAAAAGCGTCGCAGCCTCCTCCGTCGGCTGAGGCGCTTTTGTTTTCAGAAGACACAGGGAAAAAAGCACTTTTTGCCGCTGACATCAGAGCAATAACCCGGAAAACAGGCAGAAAAGCACAAAAAGAGAGCAGCACACAAAGCGGGGAATGTGACGCTGTCACCGGTAACCGGTTTGCCCTTCTCACAGCAGATGATCCAGAAGACCGGGAAGATGAACGCCGTCCTCGTATTCATCCTCAAAATCGTCCTCACCCTCCTGATTTTCCAGGCAGTCAAGGAATCCCGGGTCAAACTCATCTTCACGGCGGCGCAGCAGCGTCATGGCAATACGGTCAGCTTCTGTCATTTTTCTTACCTCACAGGTGTTAAAGCGGGTGATAAAAACGTGGTCACGGTAATGAAATCCGTACACACTTTCGTCGGCTTCTTCGTCATAACCGTTGGTACGCGGAACACCCGCCACCGTCTGGGTCAGGTAGTACGGACGCACCACATTCTTAGAAAAAAAGCCGTTATTCAGTTCGATATAACGCCGGAAATCCCCCTCATCCGCCGCCTGACGGAGCGCTTCAAGCTCCTGTTTTTCCGCGTCGGTGAAATGCGTCAGGGAAATATCCCCGGACGACAGCGGGGCGCGCATCCGGCGTAACAGGCGGTAGACCGTCACACTCGGACAGCCGTAGAACTGGAACAGGCGAATACCGGATACCCGCGACCAGACGGACACCCGGCTCACAGCCTGCTGAAAGGTGGCGGATGAATGGTGATCGTTCAGGGATTCAGTCCCTTTTGCGTTCTCAAATCCGGCCATTTTGGTGATGTACTTGATGATGTAGGAAAAGCCGTCCCCTTTCTCCGGATCCACTTCGGTGATTTTAATGCGGTGTTCCTGTGCGCCCTTTTCATCCGGACAATCCCGTAACGCCTCTTCCCGGAAAACGTCCAGAATCTCAGCACACAATGACGGTTGCGCATAGAACAGAAAGTTCCAGTGTACGCAACCGTCCGCGTGCGGCTCAACGGTACGCAACCCCGGTATTTTGATGCCTGATTTATTCAGGCGTTTACGGATCCGGGTAAAGGTGTCCAGCAGCCACTGATGGGAGTCCCGGACGGACGGCATACCCGCTTCCACCCATTTCGGATTTTCCGTGTGCCATTTTTTACCGGTTTTGCGGTTATGCAGCGTGGTCACGGAATGGAACCGTGACGGACAGGTCAGCACCACAAAATGCCCTTTCAGGCCGGACGATTCCGCCAGTGTGCAGACCCCTTTCGACCGGACAATCAGCTCAGTGACCCGGTTTGCCTTATTGGACACCGACGCGTCAAACGCCTCTTTCAGTGAGCAGACCAGCTTATCGTCAGCGTCAAAAATCCCCATCGACTGTAAGAATCGTTCGGTACGGGTATCTTTGCGCTGATAGTGGGACATCAGCCAGTCCGGTGAATACGGACGCAGCGGGGTCAGCATCATCAGAATGCGGGAGATTTCCATCACACGGGACAGGCGCAGGCGGTCAATGAACCGGCGTACAAAATTCGGGTTCATAAACCGGTAAATCACCCCCGGATAATCGTGGGTTTTCACCCGTTTCAGCACGGACTCGCGGGGGAAATTAAAATCAGTGTCAACCTGTGCGGCAATGACATCCACGAACACCTCACAAAAGAGATCAACCTCTTTCGCGGAGACCGGAATTGACCATAACGGCGAATCCGACAGGGTATTAACAAAATCCGTGGCGGTAATCTGCAAATCAGCATCAGAGCAGAACAGGTTTATATTTTTGCCTTTGCCGTCCGGTGTCACAGACACCAGTGCATAAGCGGCTTCCAGACGGGCAACGGCTTTTTCGGTGCCGAGTCCGGTGACCAGATGGCAGAATGCATTCGCGGCAGAGACTGAAAACGAGCCGAAGCCCGAACACAGGTACGCCGCATACCGCCGCCAGTCCACGGAGAATGCCGTCAGTTCCGGCTCATGCGTGAAGATGATCCGGTTGATGCGGGAATCCAGCCGGGGCAGGAATTCAGATTCGGTCAGTCCGAAACGCGCCTGATAACGGCGGCAGGTCAGTAAGAAGTGCGCCCGGGAGCCGGACGCCTGTGTTTTATTATGATGATATTCGTGCTGTAACTGATGGGGCTGGTGCTGACGCGAAGAAAAGGTGAAGTAATCGTTGTAACTGTTCAGTAACTGAGCATTCAGCACATCCCTGTCGGGGTGCTGCTGAAAATGTTGGCTCTGTTTACTGGCTGATAGTTGCACCACTCACCTCAATGTATACATATTACGAATTACATTGAGGCAAAAAGTACACCTGTTTCAGATTACATGTCAACCGGTAATTGAAAATATGTGTACATGTTATAGGATGGAATATTAAGTACGTCACATACGGAATAAGTAAAATGAAAGAGCCATTGAAAAAAACAATTCGCTTAAAAGATAGTGAAGCCATTGTTTTAAAAGATATTTCTTATGAATTAACAAAAAAAAATATAATGAATGGGCGTAAAGCAATATACAGAGAATCCGATATTGTTCACTTTATACTGGAATCAAAAATCAACATGGTTGATGTTAATGAGAATGGCGAATTGATATTGAAAGATGAAAAAAAATAAGATCACCGCAACCTATTACGTTTGCGGTGATGAGGAATAATCGCAGTATAACGTGCGGCGACTCAGTCGCCTTTTTTCGCGCCCGGCGAAAATGCCTCTTCGAGATCTTCCGGTAAGTCCACCTTCTCAGAATCCCGCTTAAGCTTTTTATATTCCGAACGGCGGCGCAGAGCACTGGAGAGGGTGTAAAAGACCCACAGCGGAAGACAGGCAACCAGTAAAAACGCGTATATCGTTAAAATGGCATCAGTCGAAATCACAGGAAAACTCCATAAAAAAAGGGGGCGCAGCGATGAGCCCCCCTGAAATATCCACGATTTAACACAAAAAATAATGAGTACGTATTCAGAACAAGTAAAATTTAACTATATGAACACGGCATGATCAACCCAAAATTCGCCGGATTCCCGTCATTGTTGCATGATCGTTATATTAATTCCGGTTATGTGACGCAGGTCTGTTTTATGCCCTTACGTAAAAATAATCACGTAACCCGGCGGGATTACGTGAAAAATCCCGTTATGGCTCGCATAATGCGCGCTATGTTAAAGACGAACCGCTCCGGCACCGGCGGCAAACAGTCTGCCGGTGCCGGAACGAACCCACTTGCAACATAACGGCATGTACCTTATGCGAACC
>NZ_AZRH01000027.1:0-11160 GCF_000512315.2 Morganella sp. EGD-HP17 | reverse complement strand
GGTTCGCATAACGTATATGACGTTATGTTGCAAGTGGGTTCGTTCCGGCACCGGCAGACTGTTTGCCGCCGGTGCCGGGGCGGTTCGTCTTTAACATAGCGCGCATTATGCGAGCCATAACGTTATTTTTCACGTAATACCGCCGGGTTACGTGATTATTTTTACGTAAGGGCATAAAACAGACCTGCGTCACATAACCGCAATTAATATAACGATTATGCAACAAGCATGAGAATCCGGCGGATTTTGGGTTGATCATGCCGTGTTCATATAGTTAAATTTCACTTGCTGAAGATTCTCTTGTAGGAACGATTTCATTAGTGATTATGCTGTGTGATTTTTAGGGGCCGCATCACCGGCCCCTTTTTTTATGGGATTTTTCTGCCGCTGACGTCTTATATACAGGGCGCAAAGTAGATATTCGTCACATAACCGAAATTAACATAACGATTATGCAACAAGGACGGGAATCCGGTGGATTTTAGGTTGATCATACCGTGTTCATATAGTTAAATTTTGTTTGTTCTATGCGTACTATTTTATATCGTGGATTTTTTGAGGGCCTCGTCGCTGCGCCCTCTTTTTTTTATGTTTTTTCCGCAGCTTACTGATTTTATTTTTTTATATGCTGAGTACAAATTCGTGTTAGTGATACCTTGCTTCTATTATTAGGGTGCGTCAGGAGATGCGCCCATTTTTTTTAAATACGGATTGCTTTCCTTGTCATAATAATCAAAAAAACGTGTATGTAGTGGAAAAGCAAGTAAAAATTACTCATCAAAAATAACACCACACCCATTGCGACCATGACAGCCACCGTTGGATCCGGGCACGTTATTATTTTGATTGCGCCTCCTGAAATTTCGATAAAAGTCACTTCATGTATAAAGCTGTAAACCCGCGCAGACCCTATCAGAAACATAGATAGCCACAGATTTGCCCAACATACGATAGATCTGTATTTCTCCAGCATAACACTCCTTATTTTTACGATTAGTTTAACTTTTGTTTAATTTCAGGTGATTTGAAAACTCAGACGTTCCATTCAATCACGAAAACCCCCGTCATGTACTACGGGGGTAGTCTCAGGGTAACTCCGCGCTTTCCGGCGATTTGACTAGTATTTCTTCTTTCTTTTGTTCTTGTATTTTTTTATTGTAATCACTTATATCGTGGACTCTTAATAAAGAGATTCCTGCTTGCTTCATTGCTAAGTTAAAAATGATATCTCTATTGATTCTGTTTTCTTTTGTGTGAGTATGGTCATCTAACTCAATTGCGTGCTCTATAGTGAAATTTTCTTTTTTGACAACGAGATAATCACAGTGCCACTGAGATATTTGCTTGAATAACGAATTGTATTCTTTACTTCGCGGATGATATTTTTTGTTTGGATTTAGTATGTCGGCAACCCTAACTTGCGGAAAAATATAGTTTTTATCTCCTATTTGCTTGTTTAGCGCATAGAAGAAATCTCGTTCGCTTCTTGTCATGAAACGTTTTTCGACGTAGCAGTCATTGTGTTTCTCCATCAATTGTAATGAATAATTCTTTTTTGATTTATCTCCATTTTCATTTTTATTCGGTTCTTTTATTACGCTTTTCATCTTAACGATGTATAAGCAAACCAGAATACACACGATAACAAAACCTAAGATATAGAACATGTTATGTTTCCTATAGGGTTATTGGATGATATTTTTTGACCACTTTCTATGGGCATGAAAAAGGCGACTTAGTCGCCAATAGTACAAATTGAAACTTTTCATAACTATATGTAAAGGATATATGCAGTAATAAGTTTATTTTTTTTGCTTTTCTTCATATTCATAGATTAAATCTTCAGTTGCAATTTTGCTATATTTATCAATTATATACGTGAGTAATTCCGACCACCTCACCTGTTTTTCTATTTTTTGGCTTAAGTTTATTGCCAACCTTTCCAGCTTGATCTGTCGATCTTCTGTGATGTTGTATGTTTTTCGTTTTTTGGTCATTTTTCCCTCACTATGCTTGTGAGCCTTTCTTACTAACTTAGAAGTTTATCGCACTATTCACTCATAAACTCAAAAACTATTGAACACACTAGCTCCGTGGTGTATGTTTCATAGTTATTAGTTAATGAGTTCATTTGTTCACTTGGTTTTTATTTACGGTTTTAACAGTTTGAGGCTCTTTGAATCATGAACATAATCTACTTCGATTACATAGAAAACTACGGTATCAACGCCAATGTTGGTGCCGATTGGGATTTCTATGGTTCATTTGATGAACTGTTCAGAGAGTGTATCCGCGTGCATTCGGATAATTTTGTTCTGGCATCTGTTACAGCGGGATCTTTTCCGTTCGTCGGATATCAGGAGAGTATCAGCAATGACTAATCCATCTCCTGTGAAAATGCCTTTACCGGAACATGCTGTTTTTATTGACCATTTGTCATTCAGCACGCCCGTTTCAGCTTTCAGGGAAATGCATACGTACAGCAAACGGGGCTTTGAATGGCGTAAATACCCGCCGTTGCCGGATATTCGTAACTTTAAATCCGCGTATTTCAGCAGCGAAACAACCGATCTCACGCCGGAAGAAACGACAGCCTATATTTCAGCGACTTACAATTGTTACTTTGAGCGCATGAAAATATTCATGTCTGAGTTTTTCGGTCTGGCAGTCGGGCCGTCCCGGGGGCGGGGCGGTCATTTTTATCAGGATTCAGCACCGTTATTCAGCGTTGACGGCGGCTATGAACTGCTGGGTACTGTCTATTTCGGTGGTAACTGCGACACCGTTTATATTCAGATCTCGGGGAAAGGCTGTGCTCATGTGTTCAGTTATACAACACCAGAATCAGTCCATAACATACTGGAGCATTTGGGTATTACCACCCTGAAACGGCTGGATTTGGCAACGGACGATTATCACGGCATTTATACCTGTCAGGCGGCTGTTCTGGCTTACAAAGATGATGCTTTTTACGGTGGTATGGGGCCGCGTCCGTGTTTTGAGTATTCTCAGGGGGTCAGTGCTGACGGGGAAATCACCAAAGAAATGCTGACCGTCGGCTCCCGTAAATCCCGTGTTTACTGGCGCATTTACAATAAAGCGGCTGAGCAGAAAGTTACCGGTGTCTGGTTTCGTTCTGAGGCGGAATTAAAAGACGTTCCGCTGGATGTTCTGACGGAGATCGCTGCAACATACACCGGTATCTGTGCGTATTCGGCGCAGATTAATACCGCGCCTCCGCAGAAAATCACCCGCGGAGCAGGGCGCAGAGCAATTGATTCCGTTGAGGGGATGCTTCGCTGGATAAGAAAACAGGGGTCTTCGACACTGGCAAAGATCTTTCATCTTGTCGAAGGTGATCCGGTAAAACTGATTGAACTGGTTATACAGGAAAAACATATTCAGGATTTAAATATTAAGTTTGATATAGCACCGCTGTATCAGAATTTAATTCGTCAAAAATTACAAACGGGAATAACACCGTTTTAACTGAAAAGGAAAAACAATGTCATTTATTAAAATTGAACTTAATCCGTCGGATTGCGCCGCTACCGTAAAAGAGGTTACATCTAAAAAAACCGGAGAGGTTTTACATTTTCGCGAACAAAAGGGATATGTTTATAACGGCGGGATTTATCCTAAGCAGTTTATTATTTCACTGGATGATAATCAGGCGGAATACCCGGCAGGGATTTATACCATTGCACCTGAATCAATTGACGTGGGTGATTTCGGCGCGCTGAAATTCGCGTCCCGTGTGAAATTAATTTCCGCCGATAAAAAATAAGGATTCATTATGGCAGTGTTATCCGGTGAGATTTGCGATATCACATTAAATACATGTCAGTCAGTCACATTTAATATAGATTCACTGCCATTTGAAATTGCATCGTCACAGCCCTTTGAGGGTGCAATGTATTTCGGGTACAGCTTTATAGCCGTGATGTCATGCTGGTTATTCAGTCTGGGTTTGGGGCAGATGTTAAATTTAATTAAACGTTCATAATAAGGAGTTATATGTTTAACCGTATTAAAAGTAAATTTCTGGCGGTATGTGTGGCGGGTGCTGCGGCTCTTACGGTGGTTTCTTCGCCCGTAATGGCGGCGGATGCAAAAGGCCCGGATTATTCGCAGGTTACCAGCTCCGTTGATTTCGCTGAGGTGATGGTCGGTATTATGGCCATAGCGGTCGCAATTGCCGGGTTATATGTCTGCATTAACGGTGTGAAGAAACTGACGGGCTTTTTACGCTCTGCGTAATCCGCGTTTTAACAAAGAGAAAAGGGGATTTAATCCCCTTTTTTCGATCTGAATCAGGAATTTATCACGTGAGTGAACTCTGGAATCTTTCTTATTTTTTGTTGGGGATAGTATGCGCATATGTTGTTATCACCGGACTAAGGGACTGATTGCTTATTTTCTGTGTTTTAATCTCTGCTTCCTCTCCTTTCCCCGTGTTGCCTCTGCCAATCCCGCGCTGTTAGCCCTTGTGGCATTTGAAGTTCCTGCTGTTGCGGAATTATTCGGTGTTATCGGCAGCTATCTTTTTGTCGGGGCAGCGACCACCGTTGTGACAGCCACCACGGTCGGCATCGCGGTCGAACTCAGCCGCAGCTCTCCCGTGACGGGGGAAGCTATCCGCTCCGGTGAAAAAGAAGCGGCGGTCGGGCTGTTACTGGCGGAATCCGTCATTACCCTCGCGGATTTGGAGGTGGAAAAATTCCGCAAAGGACAGATGAAAATGACGGCGGACATGATGAGCAGTCAGATTGTTTCGTCAGCGGTGGCGCGGTACGGTGTGCCTTCCCGTTATAATCCGGTGCCGGTTTATGAGTATATGGAATCCGCAAACAGTCATGTATATCCGGAACCGCAGGCGTCTGTCACGGGCACCGGGTTAACCAGTGCGGTTATCGCACCGTATCAGATTTCAGCCGGTTACATAAACTATACCGACAATCCGGACTACCATGCTTACATCTACGGCGGCACTGACACGGCCTTGTTTCAGCATCTGCTGTCATACCCGTCATTTCTGGAAAATAAGTATAAAAAGCACCTGGAGATTTACAACGACCTGTTTTTTTCTGTCGGGTCGTTCGGGGCGCGTCACTGCGTTGAAGCCCGCAGTGAGTCCGGTTATAACAGCGTGCATAATTTCACGCCGGTATCCCTTGACCCGCCGACCGCACCGGCGGCGACAATGACAATATCACGCTCATCATCAGTGATACCGGTGATGACCGGTAACAAGGTGATTCAGGTTCCGGCGTATTCGTCCGCGCTGTATGTTATCCCCCCGGTGAAATACAACTGCATGTATCTGGATGAGGAATACAATTTTAAGGGGGAGTTGCTGACCTCTGAAATCCGTACATACAGCCCGTCTGTGTCGGCGCAGACTGTCCGTGTTGATGTGGCACCACAGGCGGCATTTATCGATTACAACTCGGTGATGGCACAGCCTGACAGCCGTCAGCGGACATTCGGCCTGTTACCGCCGGTGTATCAGGTGCCGGAACTGATGGACATTTACGGCGGCCGCGCACTGTCACCGGAGGCACTGGCCGACCTGTACAACCGCGCATGGCAGCGGGCATCGTCACGGGCGGATTACAAAGGCGTTCCGTACACCGCATCCCGGGCAGCGACCGCTCAGATGGTGCGGGATATCCGGGATGTCCGCAATCTTGACCTGACCATTGCCGGTGCGCTGGTGACACCGGTCAGTATTGACGGCACGGCGAAGTGGGATATTCCGGTGTACAGCGTGTTTACCAATACGTATGTGTCCATGCTGACCATTCAGAAGAGTGCGGAACTCGACATCGGTGATTACCCGGTCATTCCGCGCCCGGTACTGGATGCGGAACTGGATTTGTCACCGATATTAAATTCCTTCGGCTGGCTGTTTGCCATTAACGTTAAAACCCGCAAAGCGGACTGTCCGGTATTTAATGTCGACATTGAATACCTTGATTTTCATGATGCGTATTCATCGCATTGTGAGGTATTAAACGACAATGAAAATATATTCCGCACCTTTGCGGTCATTGTATGGGTCATGATTGGCCTGCTGATAACATTCAGGCGGAAATAACATGAAATTAAAACACTGGCTGACCGGGTGTTTATTGCTGTCGCTCCCGGCACTGGCGGATGATGTGATTAATGCGGACAGTCTGACCTCGGAATTAATGACTGTGGGTTATAACAAAGCACTGGATGAGGCAAAAATATATTATGAAAAAAACAACATGAGATATGACCATGACATGCTGATTAAAACGCTGGAATTACTGACCCTTGAATTAAACACGTATCTGGACAGAACAAAATACAAAGTATTTATGCGGGAAAATAATCTGACGTATTTTAATCTGTTTCTGAACCGGCGGTTAATCAGCACATCAGAACTTGAGTTTGAGCATTCATTTACGGATGAGCCGGACGCGGAAGACGGGGAGGATGATATTATCTGCCTTTTTACGTTCGGCTGGAATAATACGGTTCCGGATAACCCGGACGGCATATTAACCGGGCAGTGTGACCGGAAAGCAAAAAAAGACGACGTGATTTTGCGCACCGGTATAGGGCAGGACAGTATTTATATTTATGAGAACAGTCAGACAAAGGAATATTACACCTCTGACACCAAAACCGGCATTCCGGATTTTGTCCGCGCGGTACTGGAGGTTGAGGCGTATAACGCATTATTGCAGGATGCGTATTTCTATTCGTTCGGTGAACCGTTCACGATTTTGGAGGTACGCTATAAAACGCACTACTGGGATGAGGTATCAGGGGATTTTTTATTTCGCGGGAAAAAAGCACTGATGCTGTCTTCTTATTACTTCAACAACTCAATGGTGATGACGTATCAGGTTGACCATCCGGACGGGACGAAAGAAGAAATTACGGTGTCCGCCACAGCCGGTTCGGGAAAGGTGGTTAACCGTCTGCCGCGCTACGTTCCGCCTGATTCCGGCGGACAGTATCAGAAAACCGTTAATCCGTTTACGGATATGCCGGTTCGCGGGCGTTTTCTGACCGGGCTTGCCCGCAATGAATACCCGGCTGACCGTCTGGCGGATTTTCTCAATTCCGCCTGGCGTTCGGTGTCCTCCCGCACCGGTTACGCCGGTATTCCGTACCGCGGTGATTATGCCGTGACCCCTGACATGCTCACCACGTATCTGGAGACACAGGGTAAGCCGTTCACGCAGCTGCATCTCCACGATGTGATAAACGGCGGACGCATCCGGTTATACCGTTGGTCAGATAAATTTAACGGTTATGTCTCTGATGCGCAGTTTGAGGAAGGGGAAAAAATCCCGCTGGATATCGGCAATTACCCGACGCTTTCCCGTGATGAATTAAACCCGCCGGAAATGACGCAATCCCTTCTGCCGGTGCTCAATTCGTTCTTTTTCCTGCGTCAGATTGAACTGAAAACCCATTCGCAGCAATGCCCGGCGATTTCCGTGCCGTTTCTCGGGGAAACCGTGTCGGATGATACGTACTGTTCGGTGATTGAAGAGCAGAAACCGTATATCCGGCTGTTTTTTATTCTCGGCTGGACGCTGGCCGGACTGATTATTACCTTCAGGAGTAACTGATTATGTGGGGATTACTGACCAGTGCCTTTAACGGTGCATTCAGTGTTTTACTGAAAGAAATCACGGTGAAGTTTCTGGTGTTCACGGCGGTGACACTGCTGATTGCCGCGATTATGGCGGTGGTTGTCGAGTTTATGCCGTCAGAAACCAACCTGACAGACCTGTTTGAACTGCTGCCGGATTCCGCCTGGTATTTTATCAACCTGGCTGAACTGCCGTTCGGCATTCAGGTGGTGTTTACGGCGGTGGCCACCCGGTTTGTGTTCGGCATGATACCGGTTGTGGGTCACTGATATGGCAATCACCGCGTATATCGGTATCAACGGCTCCGGCAAGAGCTATGAATGTGTCTCTAATGTGATTGTTAACGGTGTGCTGGCCGGACGGCGTGTTGTGACCAACATCGTCGGTATTCAGCCGGAACTGATACGGGAATACTGCATAACGGAACACAAAGCCGATGAGGAACGGCTGGGGACAGTGATTGCGGTAACGGATGAGCAGTGCACACAGGCGGATTTTTTGCCGTTCAAGGGAAAGGACGGTAAATGCACCACCCATACACTGTGTCAGGCAGGTGATCTGATTGTGCTGGATGAACTCTGGCGGCTGTTCGGCTCCGGTCACAAAATGACTGAGCAGCAGCAGTCCTTTTTTGCGGAACACCGTCATTTTACCCATCCGGAGACCGGCGTTTCCTGTGACTTTGCCTTTATGTCTCAGGAGTTGTCCGGTATCAGCCGGTTTATCCGTGACCGCACCGATAAAACCTTCCGTATGAAGAAACTGAATGCGGTCGGTATGAACAAAAATTACCGGATTGATGTGTATGACGGGCACAAGCTGGTGAAGGCCGCGCTGATTTCGTCGTATCACAACCGGTATAAAAGCAAAGTGTTTCCGCTGTATAAATCCCATGACGGCGGGAACGGGACAGAACTGGTGGTTGATAAACGCCAGTCACTGCTGACCCGTAAATTTCTGATTATCCGGGTGGTCATTCCTCTGGTGCTGTTTGTATGCGGCATGGTGTATCTGGTGAGTTACTTTCGCGGCCCGGGGCAGAAAACGGAACCACCTCCGGCGCAGAGCACAGTGGTGCAGACGGCCTCAGACCCGGCGGATGCGGCGTATCAGCGTCTGACACAGGCCGGGGGACAGGCGGATTACAAAAGGGTGTCCGGCACCTCGGATTACCGGATAGCGGGGCGGTTATCCCGCAGAGGCCGGGATTACGTGATTTTACAGGCACCGGACGGGCGGCTGCGCTTTGAGGCGGCGACCCTGTTTTCGGAGGAAGACGGCTTTTTGTCGGGACACATTGACGGTCAGGCCGTCACGTTATTCACAGGACGCAGATAATGAAAAGAATCATCATAATACTGGCGGTATGCCTGTTTGCCCGGGGCGTCTGGGCAAAAGGGGTTGAGTTTGAGCTGAACCGGGTTGAACTGCCGGAGGCGATTAACCTGATTTACAACCACATGTTCACACAGCCGTATATGCTGTCGCCGGAACTGGCGGACGACAAGCGGATCGTGAGCTTTAAAATCACGGCCGATATTGATGAACGGGCATTTATAAAACGGTACTTTGAGAACATGAATATCCGCATTTCGACCCGTGACGGCGTGGATTACATCGGCACAGTGAAGCCGGTGACGGTGGCACCGAAGCAGGAGGTTTTCACGTATTCACCGCGTTACCGTTCGGTGGAATATCTGACGGATGTCCTGCGTACCTTTGTGGAGGGTTCATTTTCAGCCGGCGGCGGTCTGGGAACAGGATTCAGCCCGGAGCAGATAAAACCGAGCACCGCCTCGGATGCGTTTAACCGTTCGGGGGATTTGCTGGTCTTTTACGGTACGCGGGAGAATATCGCCAGAATACAGCAGGTACTGCCGCAGCTTGATACCCGGACAAACGAGGTATTTGTTGCGGCGTATGTGTTTGAGGTGCAGACATCCGAACATAACGGGTCAGGACTGGCACTGGCGGCGCAGCTCCTGAACGGGAAAGTTCAGGTGGCGACAGGTTCACTCACGGGGTCGTTTGATAATTATATCCGGGTGACAGGGTCACGCATTGATGCGCTGTATGAGCTTTTCCGGCAGGACAGCCGTTTTCATGTGGTGAGTTCGCCGCGCCTGCGTGTGCAGTCCGGCAACAAGGCGCAGTTTTCTGTCGGCTCGGAAGTGCCGGTACTCGGTGGCATTCAGACCGACAGTAACGGCGGCCGGTATCAGTCGGTCAGTTATAAAAACTCCGGGGTGATTTTTGAGATACAGCCGGACGTGCGCGGGGATATCACCAATCTGGTGGTGAGCCAGCAACTGAGCACGTTTGTGAAAACCGATACCGGTGTGAATGATTCGCCTACGCTGTTAAAACGTGAGGTATCGACATCGGTTGGTGTCCGTTCCGGGGATATCATCGTACTGGGGGGACTTGCGGAAACGAAAAACAGTGAGGCGGAAACCGGCTTTACGTTTTTGCCGAAGTCGTGGACATCCTCCAGTGAGGAGAAATCGAAGTCCGATATTCTGATTTTTCTCCAGCTTGACGTGGACAGTGAAAAACCACTGACACCCCGGTTACTGAAGTAACCGGCGGCGGTGAGCCGTCCGCGCCGCCCGCAGCGCAGCGAGGACGCACGGACGGGTTACAGTCGCAGGTTGATGAAAATATCAGGGCGGCAGCGGGATTTCGCGGGGCATGTTTTATGCCGACAGGCATGTGAGGCGGCACGCAGCCGTATCAGGGATAACCGTCAGTCAGACCGCCGTTAAAACAGGGGGACTGTCAGAGCAGCAGGAACCCGCGCCAGCCCCCTGATAAGCGGGTTTTGTTTTTTACGGACGTTCAGCGGTAAAATTGCGCAATGGTCGCAGACGAAAGAATCTGTCTGCAATGATGGTATAAATATTCAGAGAGATGATGCATGTTAAAGAAAGCCGCACGATTTTTGCTGCCGGGTTATTTTGGGGCGGGTTTTTTGCTCGGGGTCTTTTTTCCGGTTTATTTGTGCATTTATAAAAAGCCCATCTTTGATGAAATCATACTGAGTATAATTGACCTCATGGGGCTTTTTGGTGTGCGTCTTATCTAATAGGCTGATCGCTCATCGTTCGCAGTGCAAAATGCTATCATTTTTCTGCGCTGCAGCGGCGCCGGTGAGTCATTTTTGATATCATTTTCAGGTTAGCCGGCGCGCCGGCTGCATTAAAAATGATAGCATTCTGAGGCGGCAGTAAAACAGACATCAACACCCGGAGGATATGATGAGAACATTGACGATCAGGCTTCAGCCGCAGCATGAGGAAGCGCTGGAGAATGCAGGCGGCTTACTCAGCGAAAAACGCGCGTCACAGACGCTTCTTAAATCACTGATGGTTTATCAGTCCCATTGTGACGAAATCGCCCGGCTGAAAGCGGCATTGTACAAGGCTGAATCAGAACGCGATAAATACCACGAAAAGATAGAACGTTTCAAAGCTGCCCGGTATGCTTTATTTGAATAAGGAATCACCCGCAAACCCGT
>NZ_AZRH01000026.1:0-11859 GCF_000512315.2 Morganella sp. EGD-HP17 | reverse complement strand
TCAAACATGTTCTCTGGCGGGCATACGATATCCCTTAAAACCAACGAAGGGAAAGAGGTCAAATTTGAAATCGATGACGGGGAAATGGAGAGTGCTTACAAAGAGGCCGTTAGCACCGTTCTGCTAAGACACATGCTTCTTAGCGAAGATGGGTTTGATGACGTTAAAAAGAAAGCGTTGGAATATATAGATAAACACAGAAAAGATAAAATTAAAAAATCTGTTAAAAAAATGGGTGAGCAAATGCAGGAAATAGCTAAAAAAGAAAATGAATGATAATTTACTACCAGGTGATTACAGATCAGGAAACGGCGGAGGAGGAAACATGGAAGCACGAGTAGCGAAACTTGAATCTGATGCTGAGTACATCAAGCGTGATATCCACGAAATAAAAGAAAACCTGAAAGATATCCGCTCTGATGCAAAAACAGACTTCCGCATGCTGTTTGGTGCGATTATTGCTGTCGCTTTGGGGCTGGCTGGATTAATGGCTAAGGGCTTCGGCTGGCTGTGATTTAAAACTAATTATTGAGGGTGGGGATGTGAAGAAGGTATTGATTGCGGTTATTGCAATATTGGCCTTGGTGAGTTGTAAGGAAAAAAGTGAGTTTTCCACTGATGCTCCATTTGGATTTGAATGGGGAGAATCTTACAATGATATCAAATCAAAAAATCTTAAAGATTTTGAATATGTTGGCAATGATGACGGAATCGTTATTGCTAAAACACACGAAGCACCCAAAGAAGTCACAATAGTACAAACATATTATCTGTACTTTGAAACATCGGTAGGCCTTGGTCTCATAAATGCCAGAACCAGAGAAATTTCTCTTTCTGAAGATAAAAGCCATGATTCAATAGTGAATGCATATAAGGCTGTGATGGAGCATGTTGAAAATAGTCTTAATGAGCCAACTCGCAGCAAGTCACAATATGACGAATTAATATCATATTGTATCAATAAGAACGATTGCTCACCCCTTGATGCTGAATATAAAACAAAAGATGCCACTATTAAGATTTCATTAGTTGTATCTAAAACAGGAAATAGATCCGCTTGGGTTTCCTTAAATTACTATAGGAATCTTGCTGGATAGATGTGTAATAAAACTATAAACAAACCCCGTCCTTGTGATGGGGTTTTCTTTTTTAAGGAGCCTACAAAATGGCAAACGTTGGTGAGATCGTCTATCAGGTAAGCATGGATGTTAAAGGTCTGCTTACTGGTGAACAGCAGGTCAATAAGGCAATGAGTGGGCTTGAACGGTCGTCAGGAAAGGCCACTGAAGCAATGTCGAAACTGGACACGACAGCAGCACAGGTTTCTACCGCGTTGAAAATGCCAACTATCGACAAACTATCGCGTGATCTGGCTCAGTTATCCGGCAAGATGGGAGCAAACTCAGCAGCAGCGGATAAAGCGGCGACGGCAAACAATAAATTTACCGGTGTCATTGGCACAGTGTCAGGCGCATTAGGTGCCGGTTACATTGGAAACATCGGCAGTGCCACGAACTCGTTACTGAGGCACGCTCAGGCGGCTATTGCTGCAACCGCTGCCGAAGTTGAAAATGCAGAGGCCATTAAAAGAGAGGCTGCGGCATATCAGGCATCTGCATCTCAAATGGCATTAGCGGCGAAAGCAAAAAAAGAAATGGCTGACGCGGCAGTTAAGGCAGCAGAGTCAGAAGTCGCCAACCTGTCAGGGTTTGAGGCATCAGTAGACGCCAGACAGAAAGAATTAGCGCTGATCCGCGACAAGCAGGTTATGGCAGTAAAAGAGGCAGAGAACAGTTATAAAATTCTCGCCAGCGAGGGAAATCTCCGCGAAGTACAAAAAGCAAAAAATGCGCTGTATGCCACCGAAGATAAAATCAAGAAGCACCTTGCCACAACCGGCAGAGAGGTTGAGCAGGTCGAAAATAAACTTACAGCAGCAAAAGCGGCTCAGGCCAAGGTTACGCAGGAATTAAATGCAGCCACAGCGCTTGAGCAGAAAGCTAAAACCACGGCAGCGGCAGCGAATGACACACTTGCTGCGGCTCAGGCAAGGGCAGCGCAGGCATCAACGGCTCAGTCGGTAGCAATGAATGGCCTGCGCAATGTTATGGCGTTATTTGGTGGGCCAACCGGTATTATTCTTTTAGCCGTCGCCGGAGTGTATGCACTCTATCAGGCTATGAGTGATAACTCAAAAATCGACGAATACAAAAACAAGATTAATGAAGCCATTCAGAAACTTGATGAGCTTACTGCGGCACAGGCTAAAGCAGCAGCAGAGAAGACAAAGCTAACCATTGAGCTTGAGACCAAGAATCTGAAGAATGTAGAGCAGGAAATTAAGGATACGCAGGCGCGCATTGATGAAATGATGTCAATGGGGCAGCAGCGGTGGCAACAGCAAAACCAGTATAGCGGTCTGATGTATTCGCAAGTTCTGGCTAACCTTTCCTCTAAATTGACAACGCTCAAAGGTGATTACGACACTTTGGGCTCGTCAGTATCAGACCTAACCCGTAAACAGCAAAAATTTACCGATGTTGGTAATGATCATGCCGGGATGACAGAAAGTCAGATTGCCGCAAATAAAGCATATAACGAATCAGCAAAATCACTGATCGAATCTAATGAATTACTCAGTAAAACGCTTGAAACAGGTTCGCCTGCTGCTGCGGAAATGGAAGTTGCTCTCGAGTCTCTCAGAAAAAAAATGATTGATATCGGTGTTGAGGCGGGAGATGCCGATATTGCCGTATCAAATTTAAGAAACCTGTTTGAAACAAAAGCAGATAATTCTTTTGAGTTAATGCTTAATTCAATAGAAGAAAACGTCACCGCACTTAAAATTGAGATGCAGGAGGGCGCCGTTGCAGCTGCGGAATACCGCGCAACATTAAACGCAACGGCCATGGGGATGACCGATGATGATCAGATAAACAGATACATCAGCGGTATGAAAAAATTAGCAGAACTTCAGCAACAACGCTCCGAGCAAAACAAAAAAGGCAGAAAGTCAGGCAGCAAAAAAGATACTGCTGCTGATGCGCTGAAAAAACAGGCGGAAGCGCTCGAACGCCTCAATACCGGCTACCGCGAAGGGTCGCTGGAAATGGCGAAGTACGATGCCGCCAAGTCACTCGGTGACAAAGCATCATCAGCACAAATCGCTCAGGCTGAAAAGCTGGTCGCAGAGAAATTCGCCATTGAGCAGCGCTCAGCAGACCAGAAAGCAGCACTTGATGCCAACGTGTTAGCCAAAGCAAAACAGACGCGTGACGATGATTTGGCGCAGCTTGAGCGGCAGCTAAAGGCCGGAGATGTGACGTTTGAGCAGTCGCAGAAGCGCCGGGCTGAAATTAACGCAGAGTATGCAAAAAAGGCAGCAGAGGAAAACGCGAAATCAGCGGTATCCCCCGTTCAGGAAATGGCGGCACAGGTTGATCCGGTTCAGGCGCTGGCAAATGAGCATGCTCAGAAACTGGCACTGATTAAGGATTTTGAGAATCAGAAAGTTATTACGGCGCAACAAAGCCTTGAATTAATGAATGCTGCAAATACTGAGTATGAGGATGCAAGGCTTAATGCTCAGTGGGAAATCTGGCGTAATCAGAGTCAGGCCAATCAATTCCTGGCTGATGGGCTGGATGCACTAGGCCAACGCTCATCCAACGTACTGACAGGGCTTGTTACCGGCACACAGAACCTTAATGATGCATTTCGTAATGTAGCGTCAACCATTATTGATGAGGCTGTTGGGGCGCTCGTTCAGATGGGGATGCAGCAGATTAAAAATATGGTTACTGAGAACGCCATGCGTAAGGCATCAAGTGCTCAGGCTATAGCTGACGCCACGGTAACAGGCTCTGCAATAAATTCCGCAATGGCACCCGCTGCCGCAACAACCAGCATTGCAACAATGGGGTCAGCAGCTACATGGGGGATGATGGCCATGTCATCCGCCATTCCGGCAATGATAGCTATCGCCGGTGCCCGTTACAACGGCGGCCCCGTTGACGCCAACAAAATGTACCGCGTTGGTGAGAATGGCCAGCCTGAAATATTCAAGGCATCGAACGGGCATCAGTACATGATACCAGGTGACAGTGGAAAAGTTATCAGTAACCGGCAGATGGGTGGTGGAGGCGGTATCAGTATGGGGGATATGCATTTCAATTTTCAGGTTCAGGCTCCCAATGGCATAACACAGAAGGAAGTAACAATGATAACCGGGATGGTTAAAGGTACTGTTTATGACATCCTGATGACAGAGATCAGGAGCGGTGCAATACAAGGTAATCAGCGCTATTAACAGCCACCAGTATGGTGGCTTTTTTAATGGAACAGATAAATGGAAGAGTTTAAATGGCGTCCTGAAGATGCCTACCAAATTAATAATGAACCGAAGGTCAGGGTCGCGAAATTCGGCAATGGCTACGAGCAGAGAGCCAAAGACGGAATCAATAATCACCTTAAAACATATAACCTGGCATTCATAAAACCGGTTTCAGCCGGGCGTGAAATAGATAACTTTCTCAGTAAGCACGGTGCCGTCGAATCATTCCTGTGGCTGACAGGGGATGACAGAACCCTGCGGACATTTGTGTGCCGTAACTGGCAGGTAACCAGAAAGCAGGCTGTCTGGCAGATTGATTGTGTGTTTGAGGAGGTGGTTGCGTGAGAGATATCCCATCAGATATGCGGATTGCGGTTACTCAGATTGAACAATCAGCAATGCTTAATTTGTATGAAGTGGATTTAAGTCGCTTCGGCGGGAATATATACCGTTTCCATGACGGAATGAACGGCTTGTTGAAACCGGTTATTTGGCAGGGTAATCGATATGACCCGTATCCGGTTCAGGTAACTGGTTTCAGCGTGACAGCGCAGGGGGCATCAGCAAGGCCGAAAATGACATTCGCCAATATTGACGGGTTGCTGACTGCAATCAATAACGATTATGACGATGCGCTGGGGGCAATCGTTATCAGACGGCAGGTTATGGAGCAATATCTTGATGCGGTAAATTTTCCGGATGGAAACAATCAGGCAGATCCGTCCCGGGAGGCTGTACAGAAATTTGTCATTGAGCAACGTGAAAATTCTGACTCAGATTTCGTTACATATGTACTTGCGCTGCCGACAGAAACCGATAACGCGCAGATACCCGCCAGGGTTATTCAGGCTGATATCTGCCCGTGGCGGTATCGTGGACAGGATTGCGGGTATGACGGCCCTCCGGTTGCAGATGAAAAAGATCAGCCAACCAATGACCCGACAAAAGATCAATGCTCTCATAAGTACCGTGGCTGCAAACTTCGCCACTCATCAGTATTGCCGTTTGGCGGGTTTCTCGGTTCCAACAAACTAGGTTAATCCATGATTGAAGGTGACATTATCGCACACGCAAAAGCGGAAGGCGTGAAGGAGTCGTGCGGATTGGTTTCAGGAGGGATTTATTTCCCGTGTACCAATATTCACCCTGACCCGGAAAATTATTTTGAAATCAGCACGGAGGAATGGCTGAGGGCGGAGAGTCATGCAGAAGTGCAAGTTGTCGTGCACAGCCACCCTGGCGGACTGCCATTCTTAAGTGCCGGCGACAGAGGCATGCAGGTTAAAACCGGACTGCCGTGGTGGCTGGTTTGTGATGACCGGTTGCTTAAATTTAATCCGGTTCCGCGCCTGCTGGGGCGCGAGTTTAATCACGGCGTTCAGGATTGCTACAGCATTATCCGGGATGCTTACCATTTGTGCGGTATCGGTCTTGATGACTTTGATCGGCGAGATAACTGGTGGTACACCGGTGACAATTTGTATCTGGATAACATCAGCAGGCAAGGTTTTCACCAGGTTGATGAGATACAGGAGGGGGACGTTATTCTTATCTGCCTGGGTACATCAAAACCTTGTCATGCAGCGCTATATATCGGTAATCAGGAGATTCTTCACCACCGCCCTGACCGTTTGAGCAAGCGAGATATTTACGGTGGTTACTGGTTTAAATTCACACACAGCATATGGAGACACAAACAGTGGTCAGACTACAGTTTGCAGGCTATTTACGCCGATATGGACGTCGGTTTGAATTAGAGGTCAGCAGTGCAGGTGAGGCATTAAGATGCCTGTGTTATCAGATTGACGGATTAAAACGGGAAATAAACAGTGGTCAGTTCAGGGTGCGCGTTGCCGGTCGTGATATGACAGAGAGCAGCATCGCGACCGGATTAAATACACCGCTCAATGAAGGTGATGTTGTCACGATAGTACCGGTTATCGGTGGTGCAAAATCAGGCGGCTTCCTCGGAATTATCGGCGGAGCGGCGCTTATTGCCGGGTCATTCTTTATTCCCGGTGGTTTTCTGGCGACGATGACATCGACAGCTATGTTTGCTGCCGGTGTCGGGATAGCGGCAGCAGGGGTGGCGACCATGCTTACCAGAACACCGGGGGCACCTAACTTCAGCGAAAGTAATTCTGAAAGTAACCAGTATTTCAGTTCTCTCTCTAACAGAATAGGTCAGGGATACCCTGTCCCGCTTTGCTATGGAGAAATGGTTGTTGGTTCAAATGTTATTTCACAGGGGTTGGAGACAGAATAAATGGGCAAAGGCGGCGGCGGTGGAAGCACACCAAGACTGGTTGATGACAATCTGAAAAATAAGCAATTCCTGAATGTTATTGATTTGGTGTCAGAGGGTCCTGTTGAAGGGCCGGTTGGCGGAATGCAGGGATTCATGTTGAACGGAACGCCGGTAGTCGATAAACAGGGTAATCCGAATATTCGCGGGGTTGAGGTTCAGTGGAAATCTGGCACGCAGTCTCAGTCCCCGCTTGATGGCTTCCCGTTTGTAGAAAAAGAAATACCTGTGAACGTGGAAGTGAAAAAAGAAACACCGATACTGCGTGCGGTATCTGATCAGGAGGTTGACCGCATCCGCTTTACGTTGGGTGTTTCTGCGCTGGTGAAACAGGATGATAAAGGTAATCAGGAAAATACTTCTGTTCAGATGCTCGTCGAAATTAATGCAGGCAGCGGATGGATGACAGAGAAAGAAATTACAATAGGCCCTGGGAAGATAAGCGGGCAGTACCTTGAATCGCATATTATTAATGCGCCAAAACAAAAGCCGTTTCAGATAAGAGTATCCCGCCTCACTGAGGATAGTAAAAGTGACCTTCTCAAAAATGGGACGGTGTGGGCCAGCTATACAGAAATCACAGATGCTAAATTCTCATACCCAAACTCCGCTGTGGTTGGTATGCGCATTGATAAATCTCAGTACGGCGATACTCCTAACCGTACATATCATATCAAAGGACTGATTGTTCAGGTTCCGGATAATTATGACCCGGAAACACGCAGCTATAACGGTATATGGACGGGAAGGTTTAAGCCTGCATGGACGGACAATCCCGCATGGATTTTTTACGATCTGGTGACCAATGAGCGCTACGGGATTGGCTCCATGATGGGGAGCTTTGGTTGTGACCGGTTTGCTTTATATGCGATAGCCAGGTATTGCGATGAAATGGTTTCAGATGGATTCGGTGGCAAAGAGCCGCGATTCACTTTCAATGCCTATATTACCTCACAGCGAAAAGCGAAAGATGTTATTGATGATTTAGCATCTGTATTTCGCGGTATGCCTTTATGGGACGGGTTGCAGTTAACCTGTTTTCAGGACAGAGCAGCAGATCCTGAATGGACATACACAAATTCAAATGTTATCGACGGAAAATTCAGCTATACATCAACAGCTAAAAGTGCAAGACACAACGCAATAGAGGTTTCATGGATTAATCCGGATAACGGCTGGCAGGAAGAGAGAGAATTCATACAGGATGACGGGCTTATCATCAGACTTGGCGGGCTTAATGTTAAGAAAGTAACAGCTTTCGGTTGTACCAGCCGGGGGCAGGCCCATCGTGTCGGTAAATGGATTCTGGAAACAGAAAAGCTTGAGACTGAAAGTGTAACATTCTCAACTTTCAGGGAGGGTATTAACTGTCTTCCGGGTGACATCATTGAAGTGGCTGATGATTCATTTGCGGGTTCAAAAGTCGGTGGCCGGGTTTTAGATGTTGTTGGCAGCAGAGTAAAAACAGATGCACCTATAAAATGGTCTTCTGGTGATAAGGGATATTTTGCCTACCTTGGCGGCAGCGGGAAGTTCATCAGAACAGAAATATCATCAGTAGATGGCGACATTGTTATCCTGAAGAGCGAACCAGCCGGACTGCAAAAATTCGGTGTGTTTTCTGTATCGAAAAACACGCTGATTACACGAATGTTCCGGGTTCTGACTATTACTGAAGATAAAGACGGTAACTATCAGTTTAACTGCATTCTTCACGAACCACAAAAAGAGCGCATTGTTGACGATGGCGTCGATTTCACCGGCAATCCATCGACACAAAATACGGTCAGGATTCCTGACATTGAGCGACTTTCAGTAGCCTATATCAATGACAGCTCTCAGGTGCAGGCGAGAGCTATGTGGGCCACAACAACAGTTAACCGAAATATTACTTACGTTGTCTCTGTTTATAAAAATGACAAGGTTGTCCTTACCGGCGAAACGTCTGATCTTGAATATTATTTCAACGGATTGGCCGCTGGGGAATATCTGGTTGGTGTACGCGGCAAAGATAAAAATGGAATGCTGGGAAGCGAGTCGAAAGTGCTGATGGTTATTGGTGCGCCAGCGGCCCCTTCGTTTATCAGGGTTGAATCAGGCTTCTTTGAAGTGAAATTGATACCACATATCAGTGCCCCGCACACACTGAATACCGAGTTTGAATTTTGGTTTTCCGGTGAGCAGAGAATCACCAACATTAACAACATTGAACAGGAGGCTGAATTCCTTGGCAGAGCAAAAGTATGGTCAAAGGGGCAGTTAAAACCGGGGCATGATTACTGGTTTTATGTTCGCAGTATTAATGAATACGGGAAATCGTATTTTGTGGAGGAAAAAGGACAGGCCAATAATAACACGCAGGAAATTCTGGATGTTGTACAAAAAGAGCTCGAAGACTCAGCTATCATCGAAGACCTGCAGTCTCAGGCGGATGATAACTTCGAGGCCATCATCAATAACGCCAATAACGCTTACGGCCAGTGGGGCTACTGGCAGCGCGAAAACGGCGCGATGAAAGCAGAAATCATCGAAGTGCGAAATTACACCGTCACAGAAACCACGGCACTTGCGGAGAAACTCGACGCGGTGAAGGTGACTGCAGACGACAGTTTCGCCATGGCACAGAACTCCATCCGGGCGCAGTGGGACATGGCCGCCGGCGAAGGATCTGTGGTTCACGATATGAAAGTTCGGATCAATTATCAGGGGACTGACTATTCTGCCGGCATGGTGATTGGCGCAGAGCTGAAAAACGGACAGGTGAGCACGCTTATCGGCTTTAACGCGCAGCAGTTTGCGTTCTATAACCCGGTGAATAAATCGATGGATTTGTTTATGTACATGAAGGACGGCCAGGTGTTTATCCGGGAGGCTTTTCTGGATGAGGCGTGGATAAAGAGCCTGCTGGTGATAGATAAGCTTCAGTCTGAAAACTATGACGCCGGTAAAAAGGGATTCCTGATTGATGCCAAAACCGGGAAAGCGGAACTTAACGATACCATTATTCGCGGAACGCTGTATGCCACAGATGGTGAATTCGCCGGGACCGTCTACGCACAACGGATAATCGGTGACGTTGTTACGGCCGGTATTTATCCTGCCGCGAGCGCAGGGAGTATATACGGTGACGGCGGAGACTGGACGACAGTTAAATCGACATTGACGTATGTCGGCGGTATGCCTTACGCCATCGCGCTGGTTTTACCAACTATCATTGTTGGTGTAGAGCAGTATCAGGGGTACCCCCTGGGAAAATTGCAGGGGACTGAGGTAAACATACGTATTGACGGCGTTGCGCAGTCTGTCGCCGGGTTTGGTGATGTCCGCTCAGCGGTTATTTTCATTTCTGCGGGAAGGCGTGATGTGAAAATAGAGGTTGAGTACCGTGTCAGACATACCGGTTCTGTCGGCGTTCGCCTGGCTTATGGCGTTGTTCTTGCCTGTAAGTACAATTCAGCGTCATTCAAATGATAACCGCTCTGGCGGTTTTTTTATGTCCGAAATTCGAGGAAAACCCATGATTTACACAGACGGCACTATAGCCATTAATGCCGGTTCACCGATTGTGACCGGTACCGGTACACAGTGGAAAAAGAACATTCACGGTGTGGCACCCGGCCAGCTTATCAGCATCGAGAACGGCACAGCACCTGTCAGTATGATGATCCGCGCGGTAAACAGTGATACCGAACTGGTGTTGTCATTCAATGCCCCGGTAACGCTCAGCGGCGCGAAATACTCCATCGCCACCACGGTACCGGACACCATTTCGGATGCAGCCCGTACCATGTCAGCCAATCAGGGCTATATCGTTTATTTTCTCCAGGCAATGCAGCAGTGGATGACAGACACCGGCCAGGTGGAAATTGAGCTGCCGAACGGCCAGAAAGTGACGCTGGACAGTGTTAAAGTGGTGAAAGATGCTATTAATGATCTTGGTTTGAGTATCGGTAAGGGATTATCTATCAATGATAATGGATATACAGAGATCTATCCGTCAGACAAAAATAAAGCAGGGCTTTGGCAAAGAATAAATACATCTGTGTTTGAGGTGCTCAGTGGTAGTACCGGAAAATTTTCCGTTGCGAATGACTCCGTAAAGATAGGCGGAACAATCAATGTTAAAACCAATACCCCCGGCAATGATCAGTCAAGGGTTGAAATAACATCACCAGATGGCAGATTTAGCATCGGTATGTGGGGGTATAACGATGGACGTACATTAGTTTCGTGCCGAAATACATCAGGGTGGTCTAACGTCAGTTTTGCAAATGTCGGAAGTGGCAGCGCCGCAGTAATCGGCGGGAATATTTATGTTGATGGCAGTGGTTACCTGAAAAAATCCTCCCCGATAATTCTTGTGTATCCTGGCGGCACGTTTGATACCAATGACGAATCCGAAGGTGCTGAAGTCAGCCGCACCGGCACCGGCCAGTATCACATTACCAGCATTCTTGGTTATAACTCAGATGGTGCATGGGGCGTAAACGGTGGTATCTCAGTACCGAAAGACAATAACGGCCTTGAGCTGGTTTATGTTGCTGATCGCGTCCTGGAAGACGGCAGTATTATCATCGAAACCTGTCACCGTCAGCATGCGCATTTACCGGAACGCTTCCAGAACTGGCGGTTGAAAGAAGTCACCCCGGAAGGTGAGCGTATTTTCTATCAGGACGGTGAACCGTGTGATCTGCCGGAATCCACCCGCCTCGATGTGCGTGTCGAAATGCCGCAGGGCTCAGTGTGGAATGTGAAGCAGCGTGAACTGGCTGAACAGATGGAGCGTGAGCAGGCAGAACGTGAAGCGCAGGAAAATAATTAGTTCTTCTCATACTCGAACCCGCGCGGAAACCTTTTCCCGATCTCCCTGTAGTGCTCCAGCCTCTCTCTGAAGTACTGGCGTAAATGCTCGGGCTGCTGGTTTTCTGTTTCGTACAGATCATACGGCAGTCCGAGTCTTTCTTTGTACGCGATACCGGCTGCGGCTAAATCGGCATTAATTTTGTCTTTTTCGTCTTGAGGCAGGTTGGCGATATTGTGCATGTTGGTTTTTGAGTGGTGGGTTATGATGGGAGTATAGCAGGGTGCTGGGATATTGGGACGAGTTTGGGACGCGTAACATTTTGCATGCTTGCGTATCAGCAGGTAACTTTATGCATCTTGGTGCGTGAGAGCGAGAAAAGATGCGGTGTAACGTGTTGTATTTTAATAAATCTTCGGT
>NZ_AZRH01000025.1:0-14403 GCF_000512315.2 Morganella sp. EGD-HP17 | reverse complement strand
TGTTCAGACAGGCCTCTATTCTATTATTCGAGCCAGATAGTGATGCCTATGGTTATACATTTTTGTGTATAACGATGACAGTTTTCAGTTGTTGGTTTTTTATGCGCAAATATATATTGTAGACTTCACGTGAATAACGTAGTCTTTTTTTCTCCTGTTCTGCACTCTTTTTTCTTCCAGCGTTATACGCACCGACACCTCTCCAGGTATTTTTTTCCAGAGCAATAAATTTTGTCAGATAATACGTGCCGGTATAAATATTTAGGCATGGATCTTTGAGCAGGTTATCCGGATTAATACCAAACTTACTGAGTTCACGAAAATTTTGTGAGTGTATTTGCATCAATCCGACAGCATACTGTTCAGATGATTGCCTGTTAACCACATCATGCCTGAATGCAGACTCTCTGAAAGCGATTGCTCTCAATAAATCAGGGTCAATACCAGAGTCTTTGCCGGCAGAATCAAAACAATCTGCTGCGTTAACAGACCATGACAAGAAAAATAGGATGGCTGGGATTATCCGTTTCATCAGATTAATTTCACTTTTTGCAGATAAAGTTATATGTGGTTTTAGACGTGGTGTCCATATGAAAACATGGGGGACTTTAGTGTTCCTTGGTGCTGTTTGGGATAGCTAATTGTGTAAAATCATTTCGTTCAAAACAAAAAATTGATGGGTAAGAGAATGTTCTTATTTATACAGGAATGCACAATGTGTACATAATCTAACAGAATACGTGATAAAAATAAAACAGCGGATTGATGATTTTTATGAATAGTGGCGTTTTTAATAGATTGGAAATCTATCGATAGTAAAGAAAGGTGATATCCATATATCGAGACTGTGTTTACCGATAATATGACGATGAGTAGTTAAAATGCTAGATTTTATCCACTATCGCAATTCTCGTTTTAAGGGAAATTTGAAACAAAACAATTCAACTTGTTGGTTTTTATTTTTTTTGCACGCTTCTTTATTTTAATGATTTACTCTTTTTTTGTGTTTTTTCGATAGTGTGTTTTTGGTTTTTTTAATTAATTCAGTGTGTTGTATTTTGCTGCAATGAGTATTTTGTCATTATTGTTTCATTTTTTTTATTTGATAGATTCTGGCTATTGATATGTGTTTTTTTGTGGTTAAAAAAAACATTCTCAATATTTAAGAATGTCATTATCATTCTGCGCAGTTTGGTAGCAAAGCAATGGCGATATGAACGATAAAGCAAAAGATATGGATTATCTCGTTGGTCTCTTCATCAGAAGACACAGAAGAAAACGCGGGATGAACGGTAAAGAATTTTCACGAAAATTAAATATCAGTCATCAACAACTTTCTCGTTATGAAAGGGGGGAAAGTTGCTTTACTCTGGATAAGCTTGCTTTGTTTTTAAGCGCCTTGGATAAGGATTTTAGTGATCTGGCGACAGAAACACATTGGGGTGAAAATGAGTTTCTGTTTGATAAAATAAAGGAACGATTGGAGTGATTTAATTCCGAGATAAATACGCCGTTCATAATGTTTGCCTGGAAATTTTTGTCAGTATTTAATATTTTTTATAAGTATAATTTATACTTATAAAAAATGTATAAACTGATTTCATAACAGGAGATGTAATATAATGTTTAAGGTTTTCCAAAAGGTACAGTTAGACAAAATCGAATTAGTGAAAAAAATGAAAAAATACCATGAAATTAAAAAACAACGTGGTATGACATTACTTGAAATTATTATTGTATTAGGCATTATCGGTACTATTGCAGCAGGTGTTGTTGTTCTTGCTCAGCGTGCATTCGACAGCCGTGCGGTTTCAGATGTTGTCAGCAACACAAACACGGTTCGCGTTGCAATGAAAGATGCCTATCAGCGCGCCAACGGATATCCGCTATCGTCAGGGCTTGCGTCTACATATGACGTGGATACTATCAAAAAGACGGATACCGCCAAAGAAGCAATTGCGCGCCTTGTTCAGTTGGGTAAATTATCTATTGATGAAGCCCGTAATGGTATTTCAAATGACTTTATCAACGTTGGTGGTGCGAAAACCGCGGCAAACCAAGGCACTGAAAATGGTCCTGGTTTAAAAGGATTTGTCGTTGAAGTAAATGGATTAAATCAGGATCAATGCCGTACTATCCTTTCTCAGGTGGCTAACCAGTGGGATTATGTCAAAGTTGGTACGGCAGCCGCGGGTTCTTATCAGGTTAAAGCCGCAGAGGATATGACCGCGGCTCCTGGTGCAGGTGGTGAAGGTTCTGCTGGCACTATTTTACGTTCGCTGGCTGCTACAGGTAATGTCAGCATTACACCTGATGATATCGCTGGAACTTGTGAAGATACTCCTGCTAACACGGTTATCTTAGGTAGCCGTTAATAGCTCATTACTATAGTACATATTGATTTAAGACGAATACCCTCTCAGGGTATTCGTCTTGTAGGATATACATTATGAAATCACAGCGTGGATTTACTCTTCTGGAGATGATCATTGTTATCACTGTTATTGGTTTTATTATGATGGCAACTGCTGGATATCTTAATAAAGTAGCAGATAATAAAAAACGGCAGGTGACAACAAACGCGGTGGCTGCGGAGATTTTTAATTTCAATCATTTTGTGCAGAGTCATTATTTAAATATTGATGATAAAGATAATTCAAAACAAATAATAAATCCGCTTTATGATGAGGATAAAAGAACAGTATACAATCAAAGAAACACTAATTATTTAAATGACCCTATAGAAAAAGGTAATTTTTTAACCTGGGTGTCAGGAAATAATCAGGAGCAGGATAGGCGATATTTTATAGATAAACGTTGCACAGCAAAAGAATCAGATGTTTCATTAGGTATTAACCTTGCGCAGGATTTTTTAAAATGCAAGATAGATGACAGCCTGAAGAATAGTGAATTTTTGCTGGAGCGAGTTGATTTGATTGGTAACGCTGCTAATAGGGATATTACTCGGGTCGATTATTTTTTTGCATATATACCATCAGACACGCAAAATAATCCGGCTGAATTTGAAAAATATACTGGTAATTTCATTGAGTCGTTTAATCAGCGTGGGTTAGATTACGATCAGGCTAATATTATAAAAAGAAGCACACAATCCCCGTCTGATTGGGAATTGGTTAAATCTAATACTGGAAATACAGGCTTGCAGTTAGGTGAATCAATAAGCCAGATGACTGAGTTCAAAAAAAATACAGCGTATGGTATCAGATTTAGTTTTTATATGAATGAGGGTGTATATTTAAAATCAGATGGTTCGGTGGCAGCAGAAAAACTATGCTGGAGTGAAAAAAATAAAGCGCTTGGGCCTTGCATTAAACCATTGGATAATGAAAAAAACAAACTCATGATAGTCAGTGGCGATACGAATAAAGATAATCAGGCGCCCGGTTTGTGCTGGAGTAAAAATGACAATAAATCTGTCAGTTGCCTGGGGATGAGAAAAGAGTCATCCTCTGATGATCCGCGGTTACATTTAACTGAAGTATCAGAAGATGGCAGTGAAAAGACCGGAACTTTAATTGCTAAAATGATAATAGAGGACCAGTTTTTAAAACAAGGGAAAAACGGAAAGTATGAATATGAGAATGAATACCGGACACCGGTACAGGTGGCATATCTGAACTTTACCGGTGAAAATCAACCGACCGATAATCCTTCTGACAAAGAGCCGGAAGATGGACGCATTATGTTTAAACAACAGGAATGTCCCGCGCATCCGTCAGATAAAAATACGAAATTATATCCGAGATTAACTGCCGGGGTGTCGTCATTTGTTTCCGAAATGGATGAGTCCGGTAAGTTTAAAAATGTGAACTTAAGTTCACAATCCGGAGCAAGAAAAAATACAAAGTTAAGTAATATCGGGATGATGGGGAATGTTGTTCTTCAGGTAAACAAAGACAGTCAAAACTGGGTTATAACTGCATCGACATCGTCCAGTAATGGTAAAGATTTTAAGAGTTATGTAAACCCAAAATCATTATCGATAGTTGCTCTGATGTGGTGTGATTCAACGCCTCAAGATGATTAATATAATGAAGTATTTGGTGGTTATATGAAAAAATATGTAAAAATAATTGGTGCGTCAGGTATTCTTTTTTTTATTTTACTGACTAATGTTCGGGCTGAACTGATACAGCCAAAGACCGTAAAATTTGGAACGTCTGAGCCAGTGAAAAATAAAGAGGATAAATACCTCAGTAATCCATATTCTTTTCCGGCTCCTAAATACCCAGAAGGTAAGATGGTCATTCCTGAAGTAAAAATAAAACCAGCAGAAATATCTGCTGATTTGTTTCTCAGGGAGGATAATCTTCTCAGTCAGCAAATTGAAAGTTGGGCCAAATCCAAAGGGTACAAGCTATTATGGAAGGGAGATAAGGATTATCTCATCTATAAGGATATTTATATACATGGAAAAAATGACCAGGAAGTTCTTGGCAACCTGGGTAATCTGTTGTCATCTCAAACCTATAATTTAAATATTAAATTATATAAAAGAAATAATGTGATCGTTATTGAAGAGAATTGATTATGGTTAATAAGTCATTTTTTTTATTATGTGTTTTTCTTTTGCAGGGATGCAACTCATTTTATAATGAAAAGTACGATAAAAACAACTTACTGAACACGAGCGGTAGCATAAAAGAGATAGAACAAACAAGATTAAAGCCATTTTCTCAATATGATGAGGCATATCTGGGAAAAGCCGTTAATTTTACACCAGAACAAAAACGTGTGCTGGATAAAATGGTGAGTATAGATAGTTTTTCTCCTGTGGATATTCAAGTTGTTATGGATATGTTGAATGAGCAGACTGGGTTGACATATAAATTATCAACCGCAGTTAATAGTTCTGAATCGTCAAACAGCATTGATGATGACTATCAGTATTCAAATAATAATCTTGAACAGCATCGGATAAAATTTTCAGGGAAACTCTCTGAATTTATGAAATATATATCTAATTTGTATGATATCAGCATTGAGCTGAACAATGAAAATATATTACAGGCTATGGTGTATAAAAATTACGCTATTAAGCTTGATTTTTATGGACAGGATAATAAGTATGAGGCCGGATTAGATGTCAGTTCTAATGAAGGTGCAGCTGGCTCCGGATTTTCCGGTAAATCGGAAACCAAATTCTCATCATCATTCTGGACTGATATTGAAAAATTAGTTTCCGGAAATGTCTCCAGTGGGATTTATACTATTTTTAAAGACGCCTCTATTCTTACTTTTACAGGCAGAAATTCAGAGTATGAAACGTTAAAGAAAATTATTGATGATTATCAAAAAACAAATTCAAAGCAATTTGTAGTCAGCTATAAAATCTATAACTTAGATAAAGGTAAAACTAAAAAGTTAGGTGCTGATTTAGGATTTAACTTCAGTGATCATGGCACATCTGCCGGAATTAATAATGCCCTTCTGGATAAAATTGCCGGAAACATCAATGTATCATCTGATTTTAACGGAGGCGAAAATCCTAAATTCAGATTGGGTGCACAGCTAGAGGCATTGTATAACCTGACAGGAAAGGAAGTTCTGCAGAGCGGAACGTTTGTCACAAAAAATAATGTTCCTATTCCTCTTAATATGACTACATCCAGTAATTATGTTTCCGGTCGAATTCAGACAATGAATACAGCGTCTAATTTTGTGGATACTCAGATAGAAACAGATAAGATTACTGTGGGAACAAGTTTTATTATAACACCAAGAATTATGTCAGACGGAAATATTGAAGTAGTCAGTGGTTTTACAAAAAGTACACTTGACAGTCTGGATTCTTTTGGTGAAAAAGGTAATGAAATTATGTTGCCGGTAGTTTCATCTGTGGAAATGTTTAATACATCATTGATGCGTCCCGGGAGTATTGGGGTTGTCAGCGAATTTGATGTGAAGTCAGCGGGTGACGGATCTAAGTTTGGTGTGTTCTCATTTTTGATTGACAGCGAAGATAAGAATAATACAACAGTGATGGTCATTGGTATTGATTACTATAATAGTAAGCCTGGTTATTATAATGATGTTAAATAATCTCCTAGAGGCTGGGTTGTTCATAAATAACATATGGATAGATAAGAATGCCCCAAGGAACATCTTCCCTGTAGCCAAAGGAAAGATTAAAGTAAAATGTAAAAATTCAGGAAATTATTGTTTAATCCCTTCGGGGATTAAACGTTATCAGATATTAGCAATTTATATTCATGAAATTTATGGTGATGGTGTTTATTACTGTAATTTAAATGATAATGATTCATCTGGGTTTTATTTTCTTATCATCAAGGATGGTGATATCGCTGTCGAAACTGATTGTCTTATAAATAAAGAAATGCTGAGTTATTTATTGTCAGGAATTGATGAGTCAAAATACAACAACCTAAAACTTGTTGAGCTGAGTAGTGAAGATTTTAATGTTGTACTCAATGAATATATTTTAGTTAAAAGTATTTTTTCGAAAAAAAGAAAGCAACTGGCGGTAGTGTCGTCAGGACTCTTCTTATCGTTATCATTAACTCTGCTTTTTATTGCAGACTACTTTTTAAATAGATGATACTATGAGTAAAATAATTAACAACTGGAAAGATTCTGCCAGATTAAAAAAGGTTCTGATTGGCCTTGGTGTTTTCTTTATATTAATTATTGGTGTTGCATCTTATTTTTACTATGGTTATTATCAGGAGCAGGAAAAGATAAAATCAGCAAAGATTTTAAAGGAAAAACAAGAAGGTAACAGTAAGCAGAGTATATCAGATTTTTATGCAAAAGCGTTTGATGGTTCCAGTATAGATAATTTTTTAATTTTATTAAATGAAATAAATATTAGCAGGGTGAGGTTGGAGCAATTGGGGTTTTCAGAGTATTACTACCAATGTGATATATCTGTATGTGATTTTAATTATAAATTAAAGTCAGGAGCGTTGTTTAATGTTCAGGATAAAGTAATGAAAAAGGTGCGGTATAAAGCTGCATTTTCTGAAGATGAATTGTCATATACTGAAATTCCGTCAAATTTAAACCATAATACATTGAAGGATCATTTTATCAATGATGGAATGATTTCCCCGCCTGCGTGTAGTAATGTACTGAATTATTTATATTCATATAACAGTTCTCGCTCAAATGAAAGTGACCGGATTGTTATTAAATCATTACCGGCAACAAGTGTTGCTTCTCAGGAAGATTCTTTTCCAGGGTATAAACATAGTTATGGGTTTATGGTGGGAGAGTTTACTGTAAAATATAGCGATAATGCTATTTTAATGAAGGCGTTTTTTGATAGAAAGCCATATATAAATTATTTTTTGGTTACTGGATTTAATAAATCACAAGATGGAAGTAACTCCATCTCATTGAATGGTAAATTTATATGCAAAAAATAAACAAAACGTTATTTGCAATTTTTCTGATTTTAGTTTCTTCAAATTCTTTTTCTGAAGGGCAGATTGATGGTGTTGAAAATGTAGATGATGTAGTTGTGAACGTTGAAGATGACTCTTTTGATCAGGAAGAGTTATTAGACTATATTAGTGAAAACGTTGAATTTGAAAAAAAGAAAAATAAGCTTAAAAATCAATTAGAGTTAGAGAAACTAAAAAGTGAAATTTCAAAATTAAAATCAGATTCTAAAGGTGTTATATCTGATTCCGGTATTGATGATTCATTGTCATATCCTGAAAATACGATAACGTACCAGTCATCTTCAGTGGTTGATGGAGAATCAAAAAGAATACCACCAAAACTGATTTTGGTATCAGATGTTGGTGGTGTTAGTGCTTTTGGTGTATCCGTTGATGGTAAGGTTAAATTTGTAAAACTCAATTCAGAATTTAAAGATATATCTGGTAATAAATATCTGGTAAAAAAACAAAATGATAAATATATAGTATCAGGTAAATAAATTGAAACCGATCAATCTGGTTGACCACAGATACGATGATATGTCGTATTTGGATGAGTCCGGTTATCATTTTTCTGTTATAGAAAGTAATTTGATTCTGGCAAAAAAAAATTCTGGTCAATTTATCGTATTTTATGACCTAAGTCTTGATTATTTTCATTTGATACGTGAAAAAATCGATTATGTAAAATATAAACATAGAGTTGAAGCTGATGGCATTGTTTTATTGGATGAGTCAACGTATTTTCAAATAATTGAAAGAGATTCATTACAGGCTAAAGCGAAAAAAGTTATCAAATCAAGTAAAGTACAGATTGAACTTGAACTGTTGCTTACTCAGGCAACTGAAGCCGGAGCAAGTGATCTGCATATTACAAGAGGAGATATTCTTTCCAGAATTGAATTCAGGATTAACGGAGAACTGCGTTTACATTCTCAGATGCGTTCTAAAAGATGTGATGAGCTTGTTTTTGTTCTTTATAATGTTGAAGCAACAACTAAAGAGACTACATGGAATCGTCAGATACCGCAGAGTGCAAATATATTATACACATTAAATGATAGGAAATACCGTTTCAGATATGCGCATTTTCCAATATTCGGTGAGTCTCCGGATTGTTATCATTGTGTATTGCGTATTATATCTGCAGATATTGATAAAGTGGTTAATCCCAGCCTGGAAAAAACGGGTTTTTCGACGGAAGAAATTTCAGATGTAAGAAAAATATTGAGTAATCCATACGGGGTTTATTTTATTGCCGGTACTACCGGTTCTGGTAAATCTACGACACTGAAGACGGTGATGGAATGGTTACAAATCAACAGATACGATGACAAAGGATGTTTTCTTACAGTCGAAGATCCTGTCGAATACTATATATATGGTGCCAAACAAAGTTCTGTACTTGATGTTAATGGCGGCGGTTTTCATGCTGCAATAAAATCAGCACTGCGCCGGGATCCTGATGTATTAATGATAGGTGAAATTCGTGATACTGTATCAGCAAATGCTTTGGCAGGGGCAGTTGAAAGTGGCCATTACTGTTTTACTACTGTACATGCCGGAAGTATTGTTACGTTACTTCAGCGTCTCAGTGCATTAGGTATCACCGGGGATAAGCTCTCAACACCGGGTTTTATTGCCGGTTTACAGTGTCAAAAATTAATGCCTCTGGTTTGCCCTGAATGCAGTGTAGTCAGGTCAGTTAATATTAATAACAGAGATATCAATGTTCGGACAAAAAATAATAGTGGCTGCAGTAATTGTAATTATTCAGGTATTAAAGGTCGGAAATTAATTGCTGAATATATGTTGCCAAAGCAGGATGAATTACTGGCTATTTCAAAAAGTAACTGGATAGAAGCTTATATTTTGTGGCGGAAAAAAAGATTTTCATGCCCGGGGTTGAGTGAGGGTTTTTCAATTAAAGAAAAAACCATGTCACTGGTGGTTCAGGGATTTGTTTGTTATGAATGGTTTACTCATGAATTTGGTGAGGTAGATAGTGAAGATATGGAGGTGATTTTTGCAAAAATTTTCTAAAAAACAACGTTTATATATTTATAAATTTTGTGCAGATATGATTAAATCAAACCTGCCTATCTATGATTCAATATTAAAGCTACAAAATGAAGGTGCAGCAATACTTGGAAGAGGGTTTGTAAAAAAAATAAATTTTTTGCTCAGTCGGATGACATCAGGTGAGTCTATCAGTTATGCATTTGAACCATTAATTCCCAAGGAAGATTTGAGTTTGATTTTTTCGTCGGAAAAATCAGGTGCATTAGCTGAAGGGTTTGAAGGTCTTATCGGAATAATTACCTATAAGGATATGTTAAACTCAAAAGTTAAAAAATCATTAACATTTCCGATGATTATGATATGTCTTTCACTGGTTGTGATTGCAGGGTATTCAGTGAAAGTTTTTCCGGCCTTTGAAAAAGTTCTTCCTGCGGCAAAGTGGCCGGGAGTAACCAGTTCATTATATTACTTCGGATTATCCTTAGTTGATGGATTATGGATTAATATTCTTATATTTGTAGTTGCATCTTATTTTTTGGTTGTTTTCGTTTTGGCTAATGTTCGTGGGAAGGTAAGGGATAATATTCTGGATAAAGTTATTCCTTTTTCTGTATATAAACAGTTAAATGCATCAGTGCTAATGACCGGGATAGCTTCCATGTTAAGGAATAATATACCTATACAGGAGGCATTGAATATTATTTCACTGAATGCAAATAAATGGTTGTTATCACATATAAACAGAATGAGTGATAATATGTCTGCAGGGCTAAATTATGGTGATGCACTAAATACGGGACTGTTTGATAAACAAGTTCTTCTGAATATCAGTCTGTATTCATCACTGCCATCATTTTATGATGTGTTAGCCTCAGTATCTGAAATAACTAAAATTAATATCAATAAAAAAATTGAAGGATTATCAGGTGGTCTTAAAAGCTTTTCTACTTTAGTTCTTGGCGGGAGTGTTATCTGGGTGTTTGCTGCTTTGTTCTCATTGTCAGATCAACTTTCTAAAATGTCAACCATGTAAATTAATTTGGTAAATATATGAGTGATTTTTTAATCTGGTATTATCCGATATTATTCCTTGTTATTGGTTTGTGTGTTGGTAGTTTTGTTAATGTGGTTCTTTATCGCTATCCTGTTATGATGATGGCTGGCCATTCAGAAAAAAAACTGTCATTGTTTTATCCGCCATCACACTGTACGAATTGTAAAAATAAAATACGGAAGGCTGATAATATCCCGGTTATCAGCTGGATTATCCTAAAGGGAAAATGCCGTCATTGTAATGCAGGTTTTTCAGTACGTTATATGATGACTGAGCTTGTATTTGGTGTTGTGTTTTTGTTTATGACTGTTCTTTATTACCCTGACCATGATGTCATATCAATTTCGTGTTTTTTGATACTTTTTAGTTTTTTATATTGTGTTTTTTTCATTGATATAAAACACTTTTTGATTCCTGACGTTATGACATTTCCTTTAATAATTATGGGGTTTGTATTTTCTTACTTTGGTTTTATTTCGGTGACATTAACTGAATCTGTTTCTGGTGCTTTAATAATATATGCCATTGTATTTTTTACAGGCTTTTTGTTTAAGTATTTCCGCGGTATTGATGGCATTGGATTTGGTGATTATAAATTATTTGCGGCAGGTGGTGCCTGGGTTGGTGTTTTTCAGATACAGTATTTGATTATTTTTTCATCTGTTTTTGGTTGCGTATTTTATATAATCAATAAATTCAAAACCATATCGACAGCCAAAAATATTTCTCATCTTGATGATATTGGCATACTGAAGGAGTATATTATTCCTTTTGGTCCGGCTATCTGCCTTTCTATTCTGTCAAACGTATTTATTAATATCTTTTTTTGATTTTGAGGTCTGATATGAAATTTAGTTTACAGATGGTGTTAAAATTTTTATGTGTAACATTCATTGCGACAAATAATTATGCTCATGCGGAAGCTGGCCAATTTGTGGGTGTGACCATGAAAAACAATATGGATGATAAAATCTATCTTGAAAAATTTAACATGTGGGAAAGGAGAGGGTCTTTGCCGGATAATGAGATTCAGTCACATGCAGAAAGTTATGCTCATTCAAAAGGGCAGCCTCTGAGAGGAACCGGTGGAATATATGTCTATAAATTAGAAGACGGGCTATATCTTGATATGTTATTTCGTCAGGACCATTATGGGGATTATGAATACCAGGTATGTCTGTCTGACAGGGCGAGAATTAAATTCACTAATGGCAATAGAATGTACTATAAGGATTATAATAAACAGAACCCGGATGGTCAGTTAATATGTGTGACTGATTCCAGTAAAAGTAAGGAGTATCTGGATAAGAAATTTTTATATGAGGATGTGTCTGTTTTGGTTCAGGTTAAAACAGCTAAGTCTGGTGCTTTTAATTTGTATAATTCAAAGTATATGACAATTACTGTTGATAACAGTAATTGTAAAGGAAATCCGGTGTATCAGTCCGCAACATTCAGATTTACAAAAAAAATTCCGACTCAGGAAGCAATATATGCAATGTATGATGGCTGCCTGTATTATAATTATTGCCCGCCTAAGTCTGATTCCTCATCTGAAAACAAGCTGTGTGAATTTGAAAGAGAAACTAATTTTTACACTGGTAATTTCTATCCTGTTTCATCTGATATTGAAATCGTGTCATTATTTCGGGATCTAAAATCATCTATGAAACAAAATGATACTAAATTCATTACTTATAATAATAAGCCGGGAGATCGTGGGTTTGTTCAGCGGAATGCAGGGGATGAAAATATCCGTGTCGGCAGAAAAATACCGGCAACTGAATTAAGACGGGTGATGGATGAGGTTGATAAGCAGTATTGTGATTACATTTCATCAAAAAATAAAAATAGTGTTTGTCATAATATAACATATGCAATGCAACCAAGGATTGCTAATCAGTTAAAATATATAGATGAAAAACATCTGGATAAATATAGTTGTTATGTTTCATCATTAACCTATCCGAATATAGGCTCAAATATTTGTCAGCTGACAAAAAAATATACTATTTCTGATGGTGTCATTGTTAGCAGGTAATTATCACAACAAGGCCGCACATTTTATTGTTAGTGTGCGGTAAGTTACACATTCCGTCATGCTTATATCTTTCATTGCATAAATCTATTCCGCGCAGACTCACTGCTGTTATTCTTTCATCCGGGTTCCCCACTTATTTTGTTATTACCTGAAATTATTATTCAGAAAGTCTGGTGCGTTATAGCGGATATGAAAATTTCCGTTCTGATATTATTTTGTGGCGTTTAATTTTTCAGGCTCGGTTCTGTTAGCGTGTCTGTATAGTTATTAATTGTGTTTATTCCGGCAGAGGATATTCGTAAGGTATACACTGTCATCTTGACCCGCACTGAATGTTTTTACGTTAAATCTCACTCCCGGTCGTTTTCAGCAGTTTTTTAATTCAGGCATATAAATGCATTACCATCTCTGAAAAAAACGCTCTTGGCTCGTTCTGTGAAGCCTGTTTTTTGACCGGTTTTGTTTTTTTTTATTTATTGCGCTTTACCGTCATTCTCCGCAAAGCGACTCAGAAGGGGAAAGGTTCCGCTATATTGTGGTTTAATTATTTACGGTCACTTCATATTGTGCTGATAACTGCGTACTCCGCTTCAGAAGACAGCGGGGGATGTGAGCCGGATTGCGTTTTCCGGGAATTATCGACATAATAACGCAATAACCGATCACCGGAAAACGGGATCTCTGCAGCATGATCACTGCTGATATTCCGGAGAGTGCAGATATTTCTTAAGTTTATTATTAACAAAATAAACTATCACATAATGTTATTATGCATATGGTGATTATTTACTGGTGCATGATATCTATGGCGGATCTGATGATGAATTTTTTTCCTGCTGAGAATGAAACCGGTAAGACAATCGTCCGCCGCCAGTCTCAGTCTCTTCTGCAAAATGGTCACGCGGAGCGGGCACGACAGTTACGGAATCTGGCCATTGCGGCTGAACTGGATTGTCCGAAATATTTGCTGGCTCCCGAAGTCAATCAGCTCCTGACATTTATTCCCGATCTGCATCAGCGGACACTCATTGATACCCTGTGGAATACCGGTGCCCGGATCCATGAGGCATTAGCCCTGACGAAAGGTGATTTTTATCTTGATGAGGAAACACCGTTTGTGGTGCTGCGCACACTGAAACAACGCGATACGCGGAGCAAAACGGGGCAGACTAAAGTGAAAGCGCGGCCTAAACGGGTCGTGGCTCTTTTTGATCCGCAGTATGTACAACTGATGAAAAGTTATTTTGCGACGATGAGACTGAAAAACCAAAGTCAGATCTGGCCTGTCCGGAGTGACAATACGGTCAGAAACTGGTTACGCGCTGCTGTGGAACAGGCGGAAAATCACGGGGTATCGTATGTGGTTAATCCTGTCACCTGTAAAACATTCCGGCACAGTTTTGCCATGCATCTCATTTTTAACGGAGTTCCCATGAAAGTGATTCAGGCTTATCTGGGACATAAAAAATCAGGTTCAACTGATATTTATACGAAAATTTTCACACTGGATGCCATGCTGCATTTTGATATTTCATTCCGGTGATGGTATCCGGATGGTATTGTAACTGTGCACTGACAGAGCCATATTATTGCTACCGGTATCCTAATAGCCTGGTTCGGTTTGACGGAAAGAAAATATGGGCGCGGTGCAGGTAATTATATAAGGAGGTGGTATAGAAAAAGGTGCGCTTCACTGAGTTGTACTTACAAAGCACACCTGATAAACGGCATCTGTGCAGATTTTTATCCGTGATAAAAATTGATTACTTTTACTATCCTTCTGTTGTGGCAGATGCCTTGTTTTTTGTGTCTTTTATCGTATTTTTATCTGTTGTGACGGATGCTTTGCCTTTTGTGTC
>NZ_AZRH01000024.1:0-17396 GCF_000512315.2 Morganella sp. EGD-HP17 | reverse complement strand
CGGACTTTAAAAACCGCGTGATTGAGAACACCCTGCGCCCGGCACCGGTGGAGGGGCTGGAAACTGACACGGCGTCCCATACCGTCTGGTATGACCCGGCGTTTACGGTCAGACAGGATCTCGCTGACGACAAAGGCCGTGTGTTCGCCCGTAAGGGGCAGCAGGTGAATCCGCTGGAGAGTATCGCGTTTGCGCAGACCCTCTATTTTCTCGATGCCGATGACCCGCGTCAGGTTGCCTGGATGAACGCACAGAAACCGGCCACCGTCCGTTACAAGGTGATCCTGACCCGGGGCAATATCCGTGAGGCGTCGGACACCTTAAACACGCGGATTTACTTTGATCAGGGCGGGGCGCTGACGTCACAGCTGGGGATCCGCTATATCCCGGCGGTGGTCACGCAGGAAGGTAACCGGCTGCGGATTGTGTCCGCCGCCATGACGGAGGGGCAGCCGTGAAAACAGGATGGATTGCGCTCGGTTTTGCCGTGTTTTTTCTCACCGCGCCGGTGAACGCAGACCCCGGGTGTGACGGAAAATTCGTCAACCCGATCACCGATATCTGCTGGAACTGTCTGTTCCCGATGACCATCGGCAGCTCCGTCGTTTTTTCGGGCAGTGAACCGGATACGGAAAATCCGGCATCACCTGTCCAGATTTGCCCGGTCCCGCCGCCGGTTTTTCAGCGGATAGGGCTGGCGATCGGCTACTGGGAGCCGTTTGCGCTCACCGATGTGACCCGTTCCCCGTACTGCATGGTCAATCTCGGCGGGTTTAACCTCAGTGCAGGCAAAATGGGCAGCGGAAAAGGCACACAGAATGACCCGGCCACCCAGGGGGCGTTTTATCATGTCCACTGGTACAAATACCCGCTGACCTACTGGCTCAATATCATTACCTCCGCCGGGTGTCTGCAGGCCGGGGATATGGATATCGGCTACCTGTCCGAACTTGACCCGATGTGGGAGGACAGTTCCCTGTCTTCGGTGATTGCCCCGGAGGCGTTTGTCTTTGCCAACCCCGTCGCACAGGGTGCCTGTGCGGCGGATGCCATTGCCGGTGCGTTTGATAAACCGCTCAATGCCCTGTTCTGGTGTGCCGGTTCCCAGGGCAGCATGTACCCGTTCACCGGCTATACCCCCAATGAGTTCAGCCCGCAGGCGTCTTCTGTCCTGCTGTCGGAGCGGATGGCATTCAAACTGCACCGGCAGGGCATGATCATGAACAGTATCGGTAAAAATAAAGCCGTCTGCTATGAATACCCGTCCCCCGTTATGCCGAAAGACCGTTACCGCTATCAGATGGTAAACATGTACCCGGACACCGCCCGGTGTCACCCGTTCGGCCGCTCAGTCATGCACTGGCAGGTTGGTCACGCCTCTCCGGCCAGCCGGAAAAACTTCGGCTACCTTATCTGGCGCAAACGCAACTGTGTTTTTCTGTAAGGGATAATCCCATGAAAAAAATAATATTAACCCTGTTACTCACCGGACTGACGGCCGTTGCGGCCACCGCCGGAACGGTGCAGGAACAGCAGCAGTTTATTGAGTCGCTGCGGGACAAAAGCCAGTCCCTGCGTGAGGCGCCGCCGGCGCTTCCGGAAACGGCCGCACAGGGTGAACTCAGTGAGACTGACGCGGCATGGCTGGCGCAGCTGCAGCAACGCCGTCAGCAGGACAGTCAGGCATCACAGCCGCGCGCGCAGTCAGACGCCCTGTACCTGATTTCGTTCTCCGTGCCGGAAGACGGCCTGAAACTGATGATCCCGGAAGCGGCCGGATTCGGGATACCGTCAGTGATTAACGGGCTTATTGACAATGATTTCCGCAAAACCGCCGCCGCCGTGTTCCGGCTGACAAAAGAGAATGAACACAGCGGGGTGCAGATTGACCCGACTGCGTTTGACCGTTTCGGTATCCGTCAGGTGCCTGCGCTGGTTGTCCGCTGCGGGGAGCAGTATGACGTGGTGTACGGCAACCTGAAAATCGGCAGTGCGCTGGAAGCGGTCGCCCGTGACGGTGAATGTGCGGACACCGCGAAACGGCTGCTGAATAAGGAGAGCCGCGATGATTAACCGGAATACGGTGCTGCTGTTATGTCTGTCCGCCGGTTTTGCCGGTGCTCAGAGTGATTACGATGCCGGGTCCCGCTTTGCGCATGAGCAGAAAGGACAGGGCACCGGCGCGATGCAGAACATGAAGCCGGAGGAGATTATCCCCGGGTATACCGCCAGTCCGCCGGAAAGCGGCTATTACGGCGGTGTGCAGGCCGGTGCGGCGCCGGATCTTGAGAATGCCGGAGCGGAGGCGCTGCATAACACGGAGGCCGGAAACACAGTGACTGACGTCATTAAAAACCGGCCGCCGGACAGGCCGGATTTGGATGCCCCGTTTATCAGTAACGGACTGACTGTCCGGGACAATGCGGAGACCATCACCGGCGGCACCGATGTGCCGTGCAAAGACGTGACCCTGGATAAAACCGATATCACCACGCATTACTGTGAACGGTCACCGGCGGTACAGCTGGCCTGTACGCGCAAAGCGGTGGTGAACTTTAAGGAAAAGGTCATCACCACAACCGAAACCAAAACCTGGGCATTCGGGGACGGCGGCCGTAATCCGGATCATTATTCCCGCTCCGGGGACAACTTCACGTATGTGTTTCCGTATGAGGGCAGAATTACCGGCGCGGTCTGGGCTTCCAAAAAGGGGACTGGCCGGGCGGCCACGGTGACCTCTTATCTTTTCGGCACCTCTGTCACGTATAACACCCGCAATGCAGCCACCGCCGCGTTTTACCCGGTGAAAACCAATTTCAGGCAGGGAGAGCATTTTGTGGTGACACATCCCGGCAGTTACGGTTCTGTCCAGAGTATCACCAGTTATCCGCTGCGCATCACCCTGACCATCGCGGTTGATAAGAAAGAGGTCACGTATGAGCCGTATACTGAATGGGTGGAAAACTGCCCGTTCGATAAATCGCAGGAAGTGAAACTCTCAACACAGTGTACGGAGGCGGGCGGCACCCGAACCGTTGAGTACGGCGGTAAAAAATACCCGGTGCACAGTGACTGCTGGCAGTATACCGACAACTATATTTCCCGGGAGGCGGATAACGGCTCCTGTGATGCGCTGATGAACGATCCCGCCTGTACCCTGGCAAAAACCACCTGTACCGAACAATCCGGCGCGGCCTGTCTGCGCGAACAGGCAGTCTTTTCCTGTGAGAAAAAAGTCAGTGCCGCCGGGCAGTTATGCGGTATGGATCTGGTCTGTACCAGCGGTGAATGTGACCAGATTAACAGCGGCAGTGTGAATGATTTTCAGCATGCGGTCTCCGCACTGGCGGCAGTGGCCGCCGCCGGTGAGGATGTGGCGGCACTCAGTGATGAGATGGATATCCGTGCCTTTACCGGGCAGGGGCAGTCCTGCCGTCAGGCCGCCGCCGGGTTCAGTAACTGCTGTAAAAACAGCGGCTGGGGTAATGATGCCGGACTGGCCGGATGCGACAGTGAGGAAAAAGCCATCGGTAAGGCAAAAGACCGCAGACTGGCGGTGTATGTCGGTACGTACTGCTCAAATAAGGTGCTCGGCGTCTGTCTGCAGAAAAAAGAAGGTTACTGCGTGTTTGACAGCAAGCTCGCCAAAATTGTCCAGGAGCAGGGGCGGAGCTGGCAGCTGGGGATCGGTTTCGGCAGCGGGAATAATCCGGACTGCCGGGGCATCACCATTGATGAGCTGCAGGCCATTGATTTTGACCGTCTCAATTTCGCGGACTTCTATGAGGATATGGAAAGCGGCACGGATATTCCGGCAGACCAGGAACTGATTGACAGGGTGAAAGAACAGATCAGCAGCAATGTGCAGCGGGGGACACAGCCATGAGAAAACCCGCACTGATGACCCTGCTGTGTCTGTGGGCCGCTGCCGCCGGAGCGCAGCCCGGTGCGGAGCAGCCGCAGACACACACCTATGCGGATGATCCGCTGACCGGCTGGCACTGGTACAACGAACCGCAGCCGGAGGAGGACGATGAGAGCGAACCGCCGCCGGAGGACACTGTTCCGTTGTCCTCGCTGCCTGCCACGGTGCAGAAAAAAGTGATGCAGAAGCTGACACAGGAGGCGCTGGACACCGCGATTATGATGCCCGGTGCGGAAAATGCCGCGCGGTTTCTGTCCCTGCAGCGTTACTGGCTGACGAAGTCCGCCGAATTTGAGCGGTCAGCCCGCAAAGCCCTGCTGTACTATCCCGCACTGGATTACAACCTCGAACACAGCCACTACAACAGCACGGTGCCACTGCAGCTGGCGGCCACCCGGGAGAAAGAGGAACAGGCTGTCCGCGACCTGTCCGGCCGTTACGGGTTATTTCTGTTTTACCGGGGCCGTGAGCCGGTTGATAACCAGATGAGCACCGTGGTCGCGCAGTTTGCGCAGGATAACGGGATCACCCTGATTCCGGTCAGCATGGACGGGGCACGCAGTGACGCGCTGCCCGGCACCCGGACGGACAGCGGACAGGCCGCCGCCATGGGGGTGAGCCATTTTCCGGCACTCTATCTGGTTGACCCCGCCACTGAACACTACCAGCCGCTGGCGTTCGGTTTTATGACGCAGGACGCGCTGTCCCGCCGTTTTCTTGAGATAGCGACCGATTTTGCCGCGGATTAACAGAAGGATTTACCGATGAAAAAACTGACTCTGACCACCCTGCTTGAAAATATTTTCCTGTTTGCGGGCGGTGCGTTACTGGCCGCGTCCCTGCTGTTTTACGTGCTGGCCGACATGATGATGAATAACCGCGTGTTGTCTGACGGCAGCGGCATTCCGGCGGACTTTATCCGCGACAGCGGCACGGTGTTTATCTTTGCGACCGGCGCGGCGTTCAGTCTGACCGGCCTGATTTACAGCGGACTCAATGCCTGGAAAAAGTTTGTCAGCGGCAAACCGGCAGCGGGGAAATCCGTATGAAACGTCTGTGTATTCTGCTGCTGATGGTGTGCTTACCGGCCGCGGCAGGCACCCTGGAGGATATCGCCGCGCTGGAGGCGGCCAAAGGACAGAAAACCCCGGGCAGTGACACTGTCACCGCACCCGCCCCGCTGCGCCGTGCCCCGGCGCCGCGTCCGTATGCCCTGCCGGACGGGCGGACAGTCAACCTGAACGATTACACCCTGGTGCTGTTTATGCAGTCGGAGTGTATTTACTGCCGCCAGTTTGACCCGCTGCTGAAACAGTGGGCGGACATGCGCGGATTTAAGGTGTTTGTCTACAGCCTGAACGGGCAGGGCGACCCGTCTTTTCCGGATGCGATACCGGCACCTCAGTCCGTGGTGCAGACCTTTTTCGCAGGCGGGATACCGGTGATGACGCCGACCCTGTTTCTGGTGGAGGTCAACACCCTGAAAACCGCGCCGCTGGCGCAGGGATTAACCCCGCTGCCGGAGATTGAAAACCGGCTGCACCGTACCCTGATGGCGGCACAGTCGTAACCTGTTATTTATCCTGTTTAATAAAGGAAAAGACGCGGTGATTTTATGCTGAAACGAAAAATTGCATTCCGGCTGACAGTGAGCGCCTTGTATCTGGCAGGCTGCTTTCTGCTTTATTTCGGCACGCTGAATTTTGATGACCTTGATCTGATTACATCCTCCCGTGATTTTGACTATGTGGCGGATGCGTATTTGTTTGCGTTGTGCGGTTCCGGGATGGCGGCTGTCCCGGTAGTCTGCCTGTGGCTGGAGTTCAGCGTGACCCGGCGTTTTGCCCGTCTGATGTTCTGGTGGCGGCGTTATTACGGGTGTGTCATTGCATCGGCCGCGGCGGCTGTTTTTCTCTGGTTCAGGAGTCACGCTGCGGTTGCGTATCCTTACAGCGACAATACAGTGACTTTTTTGCTGATTGGCGGCTGGTACGGGTTGGTTCTGAACCTCTGCATAATGCGTGCGCACCGCACACGACTGACATCACGGTGAAGAATATATGTCAGTGATCCTCAAAAAATCCGCCCCGATGATCATTAACACCTGTTGTCATTCTTTTTATACCGGCAGCCTTCTGCCGCCGGCATTTCTTCCTTTCTGACTCTGTATCCGGCCGTTTTCGGCCGGAATCAATCTGTATTTATCAGCGGCGGATTTCCGCCGGGAGACACAATCATGAATAAAAAAACAGTGGTATTTGTTCATCCTGATTATAAGAATCGGTCGCAGAGCGCATTTGACCGTGCGTTTGTTTACCTGATTGCGGCATATCTTCTCTGGGTATTTATGACATTTGTATTTTGCGGGATATGGCCTGAAGGAACGGAGGCTGTTCCGGAACACGAACTGCGGTTCAAAGATATTATGAATGCCGCCATGTACCTGATTCCGGAGACGCTGGCCGGTCTGGGGACAGCGAATCTGTTTCTGGTTTTCTGGTACAGTATTCTGTTACCGGTTTGCAATATGACGGATTACGGTCTGTCCGTTCTGTTCCGTAAAATCACCCGCCGGGGGAAAAACCATGAATAAACAGGCATTTTCCCTGTTACTGGCCGGGTTTCTGTTCTCCGGCGCGGCGGCAGCGGATGTGAACGGTGATATGAATAAGTTTTTCAACAAGCTGGGGTTTGACAGTAACGTCACCGGTGCCGCCGCCTGGCAGGGACAGGCCGCCGGGTACGCCACCGGGGGCAATATCTTTCTGCGTAACCAGGTGAAACAGCTGCAGATTGTCTCGTTTACCCCGCCGTCCCTCAATGCCGGCTGCGGCGGCATTGATGCCTATCTCGGGTCATTCTCCTACCTCAACAGTGAGCAAATCACCCAGTTTGTGCAGCAGCTGATGACCAACGCCGCCGGATACCTGTTTGACCTCGCCCTGCAGACCACCGTGCCGGAGCTGAAATCCGCCAAAGATTTCCTGCAGAAAATGGCCTCGGACATCAACAGTACCAACATTTCCTCCTGTCAGGCGGCGCAGGGCATTATCGGCGGCCTCTGGCCGACCAACTCCGTCCAGAGCCAGAAAATCTGTCAGGACATCGGCGGGGAAACCAATATGTTCGCGGACTGGGCGGCCTCCCGTCAGGGCTGTACGGTGGGCGGAAAAATGGACAGCGCGTTTGATAAGTCACCCGACAATATGAAAGACCAGGTGATGCGCAATAAGAACCTGATGTGGGAGGTGCTGAAAAAAAACCGCATGCTCGACGGGAATGATGAGCTGAAAGAACTGGTGATGAACCTTACCGGTACGATTATTTTCGGCCCGACAAACGGGGATGTGAGATTCATTCCCGTGAAAGCCGACCGGCAGGACGTCATCAAAGCCCTGATGTACGGCGGACAGATTGAAATCAACGGGTGTGTGTCCGTGGGGGACTGTCTGGAACTGCGCACCAAAACTATCACCGTCAGTCAGAAAAATGCGCTCAATGAGATGGTGATAAACAATATCAAAGGGATTCAGGGCAAACTGCAGTCGGATGTCCCGTTGTCAGTCGGGGAGAAGGGGTTTATCCAGAGCACCTCTGTTCCCATCCTGCGCTACCTTGTTGACCCGATGATGCTCAATATCAAAAGTTCCGTTTTACCGGCGCTGTCGGACTACATTGCCTATGACATTTTATTCCAGTATCTGCAGGAGCTGATTGATCAGGCCAGAGTACAGATGAACAGCAAAAACTTTCCGGAATCGAACATGAAATCGTTACGGGAAAATATCTCGGAGGCCAACCGCCAGCTGGAGTCCCTGCAGCAGGCGGTGGAGGTAAAATCCAATGTGCTGTTGGATCTGGACAGGCAGATGAGTTATCTGCGCCAGCAGACCTCCAGTCAGCTGCAGGAGCGTTTTCAGCAGAATTACCGGTTTAATATTGTCTCACCGGAACCGAAGGGGAGTAACGGCAATGGCGGTTGATACAGTCTATGTGATGGCAGGCGGTGCCTACATGGCACAGATTTTCAACGGTGTGGCAACGATGGTCGGCACCTCCGCGTGGGATTCCATGATGCGGATAGTGATGCTGATTTCCGGGATGAGTGCGCTGGCGGTCTATATGCGGGCGCATGACCCGAAGGAACTGGTGAAATTTGTCGCGTTTATGATCCTGATCACCAGTGTGCTGCTTATTCCGAAACGTTCCGTGCAGATTATTGACCGCAGTGACCCGACCGGCGTGTACCGCGTGGATAATGTGCCGCTGGGGCTGGCCGTTCCGGCGAAATTTATCACCAGTATCGGCACGGATATCACCGAAATCTATGAACGTCTGTTCCATCAGCCGGACTCCCTGATGTACAGCAAAACCGGGATGCTGTACGGGGCGGATCTGGTCGGCAACGCCAGTGATATGATGACGGTGAACGGTGACCTGGCCGAACTGATGGGGATGTACGTCAAAAACTGTGTGATTGGCGACATCATGATTAATCACAAGTATTCCTTTCAGGAGCTGATGAACAGCCGGGAACCGTATACCCTGATATTCCGTCAGCCCAGTCCGCTGCGCGGTGTGATGGTGCCGTACGGCAACAGTGAGGCACCGGAGGAGGGGTTCTGGACATGTGAGATGCTGGCGAAAAATGCGCTGATGCCGAAGCTGGGGATCGACACCTCTCCGGGCGGGAAGACCTGGGAATACAACGTCCGCCGGTTGTTCGGCGGGGCGCCGAATGCGAATGTGCTGTACGCCACGCTGCTCGGTGACAGCTTCAATTATTATTATCAGGGCGGGCAGACCGCCAGTCAGCTGATGCGCACGTCAGTCGTGATGAATGCGCTGCGCAACGGTTTCAGCGCCTACAGTGCCCAGAGCGGGGATACGGCCAGCCTGGTGAATCTCTCGTCCACCTCATCCTATAACAAAATGCGGTTAAGCTGGGCGACCTCCGGCTCCATCGGGGTGAAATTTCTGCCGCTGATGAACACGATCCTGCTGGCGCTGATTTTTGCGTTGTTCCCGATCACCATTTTACTGGCGACAATTCATGCGCTGACCATCGGCATGCTGAAAAACTACATTTTCAGTATTATCTATCTGCAGTCATGGCCGCCGATGTTTGCCATTCTCAACAGCGCCGCCTCATTCTACCTGCGCGGTAAAACCGGCGGCACGGAGTTTAACCTCGCCAATCTGGCGTCGGTACAGTCCATGCACAGTGATATCGGGCTGGTCGCGGGCTGGCTGACCCTGTCCATTCCGTTTATCGCTTACGGGATTGTGAAAGGGATGGGGTCGGTGGTCTCGCAGGCCGGTAACTACCTCGGCACGGCGATTAACAGCGCTGCCACCGCGTCATCATCCCAGGCGGCGGACGGCAACTGGTCATTCAGCAATATGCAGACGGACAATGTCTCCGGGAACAAATGGGATACCAACTATTCGCACCGTGAGGGACAGACGACACAGCAGCTTGCCAGCGGTGCCACGGTGACGCAGACGGCCAGCGGGCAGATGGTGTATGACAGCTCAACCGGCACGTCCCGGCTGCCGGTGTCTATCAAAGGCTCGGATGTCACGGCCGGCACACTGCAGGAGATGGCACGCAGCTCGGATGCTCAGGCGTCCTCCGCCCAGCACGGTTACCAGAGCAGTGTGAACAGCGGCTGGAATCAGCTGAGTCAGTTCTCCACGCAGACAGGTAACAGTGCGACACTGTCCTCGGGCACGGATTCCGGTATGACCGCGAACCAGTCACAGGCGGTGGCGAAAATGCAGAATGCGGTCAGTACGGTCGCGAAAAACCAGGGAGTCTCCAAACGTGAAGCCTATGAAATGCTGATGAACAATCAGGTGAGCAGCGGATACAGTTATGGCGGCAAAGTTAGTGGTGGAGGTAATACACCAACCGTATTTGGATTTAAGGCAGGCGCGGAAATTTACGCAGAGCACAGTAATTCAGATCGTGACAGCATCACCAAAGGCACCCAGGAAAGCGGCAGCCGGAATACCGATTACCATTACGGACAGAATGTCCAGGCGCAGAAGGACTTCCGCGAAGGCTGGGATGTGCTGGAGAGTGAACGGATGAGTCACGGCACCAGTCAGAACGACAACACCGCGAGTTCGGATGTTGATCAGTTTGCGGCCACTCTGTCAGTCAGCCAGAACAGTTATGACCAGTATATGACCAGCCGGACGCGCAGTCAGGAATACAGCGAGATGGCCTCACTGGCGAAAAGTCACAGTGCACAGATTGACCGTAACTTTGACCAGCAGTTTGTAAATTACGTCATGGAAAAAACACCGGGCAGTGCAGACCGTATTCTGAGTGACACCTCATCCCCGGACGTTGCCCGCGAGCGTGACGTGCTGGCGAAGTCGTTTGCGGAAGAGCGGATAGTTCCGCAGCTGGAGTCGGAACATGCGGCGAATAAAGCGAAAGTCAGTGACTCTGTTGAATCGGGTGTACTAAATCATTCATTAGCAACAGAAGTGACGGATAATTTTGAAAATAACAAAGGAAAAATTTCAGAAATGAGCGACAAGGCAAATATTCGGCGGGATATTCCTGGTAAAGTGACTGAGCGGTGGTCTGAAACTGAACGTCATATTCGTGATAACCGAGATAAAGTGGCGGAAGGAAAACAGGTTCTGGAAGACCAGAAAGTGATTGCTGTGACGGAAAATCAGGTACAGCAGGTACGGCATGCTGGGAATTTTAATCAGGCTAAAAATGAGCAGAAACTGAATCCGGAAGTTCAGGAAAGAGAACAACAGGAACGAGAAAAATTATTAAGTGAACAGAGTTTCAGGCAGCCAAGAAAGTATTAATATCTGGGGCTAATGCATGTAAACCAAAAAAAACAACTTGTTATGCCGAGGTGATTAATATGGGAATATTTTCTAAGACTAAAAAAATTGAGAGTGTATTTACTTCTCATTGTACGGTCTGTTTCACTTCTTCGATTATTCCATCACGAGAGATTATCACTAATTTAGGTATGGTAAAGGCGAGTATTTCTCATCGTTTTAGTGGTTATTACGATGGAGATGATAATTTAATTCAGGACGAATTAATAAAAAAGGCTAATAGTGTTGGCGGTAATGCAATTATAAATTTTAGGTATGAAACTGTCCTCTTTCAGTCTGGTGGTGATGGGTGGAATAATGCGTTTGTTATTGCGTATGGTGATGCTGTTATTATAAGTGACTAAGAAGAATTGGTAGGAGGTCGTTAAGAGCAGCAATGAAAATCAAAATATCTATAAATTGTGAGATTAAATATGAAGATGATTAAAGCCATAATGATTTTCTTTTGTACATCATTTTATGCATTGGCTGATGTCAGTGTGATTGGTATTACTATAAATAAGGATAGCAGAGAGGATGTTTTTGCTAAATATCAAGTTGCATCGGAATATGGTGACGTGCTCGTATTGAATGCCAGCGAAATTCCTTTGGAAGGCGTGTCGTCTGCTGTGGTTGCTTTAGAAGATGGTAAGGTTAAGGCTGTGTCATTAGAATTGAATAAAAATAAATTCAATTATTTTTATGATTTATTGAATGGAAAGTATAAATTAGTAAAAAAAGTAATCCCGCATGTGGGCAATAAATATGCATCTTTTGCTAAGGACGGTGTTTTGGTTTTTTTGGATTCACCTCACTTATCATTTAAAATGGAGTTGTTATATATAGATAAAATATATAATGAGGAGCTAAAAAATAAACAAAAAAAACAAGATGAGGATGAGAAAAAACAGATTGTGGAACAACTATAAGTGCAATTAATTCTAACGCACTTCGTTTGTTAACAGTCCGTTTCCCCGGATAATAAATTTTCCGGGGCAACAGACTGTCCCGTATCAGGAGCTTTTATTATGGCGGATGAAATCGATGTCTCTCAGGCTGAAAGTGATTTTTTACTGTCTTTGCGGTTAAGTGCACGGGCGCAATTTCAGGGGGAAAGTGCAGAGCACTGCACGGACTGCGGAGAGACGATACCTGTTGTCCGGCGGAAATCCCTGCCGGGTGTGCGGTACTGTGTGTTTTGTTCAGAGCAGAGGGAGAAATTGTCTGCACGCGGAGTCTGAGCGTTATTCACACTGAAAATACCGGTGCTGCGTCATGTTGTTTGTCATGATGGTGTCGCGGGAGGTTTTGCGGTACAACCTCCCGCAGTACGGCGGTCAACGTTACCGGAACATTCCGGACTTAACGGCGTGATCGGATTCAGACATGGAGTATTTATCGACGGTATCGCCGTCAAACATCACCACCAGTTCTTTTTTCACCCCGGACGAGGATGAGCCGAACAGATTAACAACGGGAATATAATTCACGGCATCCGATGAAATATCCGTAAATTCATATTTCCAGATTTCTTTTCCGCCGTCAGTAAATGTGGTTTCCGCCGGTGAGCCGAATGCTTTTTTCACATCACTTTTTGTTGACGTTCCCTGTGTTATTTTCGTTTTCACCGATTCTTCCGTTTCCTTTTTCAGTGACTGGTTACCGGCATTAACACAACCGGTCAGAGATAATACGGACAGGGCAATCACCGAAGCAATAAATACTTTTCTCATCAATTAATTCCTTTGATTCCGGGTTTAAATAAAACCTGTGCATATTAATCACTTTTTAGTCCGGACTAAAGAAAAACATCAGTGCGGAATGTGAGGTGTCCGGCAGAGTTATTATTTTCTTTGCCTGATTACCGCAGTGATTACTTATTTAATAAGTTAAAGTTTTCACGGAGACTATTTGTCATGAGTTCAACGAAACATATTACCCAGGGCGGCCAGGTATTCGGCTACATGCTCGGAATGTTTATGCAGGTGAATAAACGGATTTCATTTTACCTGATATTATTTTACCTGATTCTGACCCCGGTTATTTTTTATCTGAAAGTCCCGCTGCAGGAAATTAAAAACGGCGGTCTTTACTGGTGGTTATATTTTATGTCTCCCGGGGAAAAAGCCTTATACCGGGTGCCGCCGGTGTACGATATCCGTTTTGACGGTTCGGTGTATCACTTCACGTCAGTGAATATCTTAAAAGACCCGTACATGACCTATGCCGGGGATATTTTTCTGCAGGAACTCTGGTTATCCCTGTTCTGGTCTTCTGTCCTGGTGCTGCTGCTGGCGTTTGTGGTCTATTCCCTGCTGCACCGGCTGGGCGAAAAGCAGGCCAGAGACGAGACAACCGGCGGCCGTGAGCTGACAGAGGATGTCAGTGCCGTTGCCCGTCAGATGCAGCGCCGCCGTGAGGCGTCCCCCATCCGGATTGATAAGCTGCCGCTCATTCTCAACAGTGAAGTCAAAAACATACTGATGCACGGTACGCCCGGCTCCGGTAAATCCAATACCATCAACAAACTGCTGCTGCAGCTGCGTGAGCGCGGCGATATGGTGATCATCTTCGACAAAGGCTGTTCCCTGGTCAAAAAGCACTTTAATGAAAACCGCGACAAATTACTCAATCCGCTGGATGCGCGGTGTGAGAACTGGGATCTGTGGCGCGAATGCCTGACAACCCCCGATTTTGACAGTATGTCCAATACCCTTATCCCGCAGGGCACCAAAGAAGATCCGTTCTGGACGGGATCTGCCCGGACCATCTTCACGGCGGTGGCGGCAAAGCTGAGAAACGACCCGGAACGCTCTTACAACAGGCTGCTGCGTACCCTGCTGGCCATCGATTTAAAGGCGCTGCGGGAGTATGTGGCCGGAACCGAGGCCAGTAACCTGATGGAGGAGAAGGTCGAGAAAACGGCGATTTCCATCCGGGGTGTGCTGACCAACTACGTCAAGGCACTGCGCTACCTGCAGGGGATTGAGCGTAACGGCAAAGCCCCGTTTGCCATCCGTGAGTGGATGAGGCAGGCCAATGAGCCGAAAAAACCGCACGGCTGGCTGTGGATCACCAGTAATGCCCGGCAGCACGAATCCTTAAAACCGCTGATCTCGATGTGGCTGGCACAGGCGGCCAACTGTGTGCTGGAAATGAATGAGAATCCGGAACGGCGTATCTGGTTTATCTATGATGAGCTGGCCTCCCTGCACAAACTCCCCGAATTACCGCAGGTACTGTCCGAAGCCCGTAAATTCGGCGGCTGTTTTGTGCTGGGATTCCAGAACAAACCGCAGCTGGACTTCACCTACGGGGCGGATTATGCCGATGCCATGATGGATTTGCTCAACACGCGGTTCTTTTTCCGCTCCCCTGACCAGAATGTGGCGATGTGGGTGCGTGACCAGCTGGGGCAGAAGCGGGCAAAACTCTTTAACGAACAGTACAGCTACGGCGCGGATACCGTGCGTGACGGGGTGTCGTTCTCCAAACAGGAGGACGATAAAACCCTGGTGAGTTATTCCGATATCCAGAAACTGCCTGATCTGGAGTGTTATGTCACCCTGCCGGGGGATTATCCGGTGGTCAGAATGAAAATGACCTATGAAAAAATCCGGCCGGTGGCTGCCGAATTTACCCCCCGTGAACTCAATGACAGCCTGGAGCAGGACATCACCGCACGTCTGGACGCCGGGGAGCAGGGTGACGCACGGCTGCAGCGTCTTCTGGACGGCAGCGGCACCCCGGCACCGGAAACCCCGTCCGGTCTTCCGCCGCAGACAGCGGCAGTGCTTGTCGTACCGCCGGTGCTGACAATGGCGGCCGCACACCCGGCGCCGGTGGTTTCTGCCGCTGTTCCGTCCGTGACAACACCGGCGACAGCGGTCACCGCTGAAAACACCACACAGACCACACAGACTGACACTGCCGTGACCGGCGGCCGGGAGCAGGACGTGCCTGACATGGTGATAGACACCGCCACCGGTGAGATTGTGTTTCCGGGAGCAGATGAGCCGGATGCGGAGACCCGGGCTGCCATGTATGAGAATTACAGCGCCCTGCACCAGGAGGAGAAAAATATCGCGGTTCACCGCCGGGCGGAGCCGGATGATCATGACGAACCCGGCTGGGGGGAATGGTAATGCTGAGTGTCGCACCGATAGCCAAAAATGCGGAAAACTACTATACCGCCCGGGATAACTACTATTTTCTCGGCAACGCGGAGTCCCGCTGGCTGGGGAAAGGCGCGGACGTGCTGGGACTGACCGGGGAGGTCAGCAGAGAGCAGCTGCGGGAGATACTGGCCGGGCGTCTGCCGGAGGGCAGCAGCCTGGAGCGCACGGAAAACGGCAAAAACACGCACCGGCAGGGGCATGACCTGACCTTTTCCGCCCCGAAAAGCGTATCGGTACTGGCGGTGGTGCTCGGGGATGAGCGGATGCTTGCCGCGCACAATGCCGCTGTCGCCACGGCACTCGGCGAGGTACAGACACTGGCCTCCACGCGGGTGATGAAAGACGGAAAATCGGCACCGGTCATGACCGGCAATCTGGTGATTGCCGCATTTAACCATGATACCTCCCGTGAGCTTGACCCGCAGCTGCACACCCACGCGCTGGTGATGAATATGACAGCGCATGAGGGGCAGTGGCGGACACTCTCCAGTGACACCCGGAACAAAAGCGGTTTTACGGAGGCGGTTTATGCCTCGCAGGTTGCGCTGGGGCAAATCTACCGCCATGAACTGCGCAGACAGGTGGAATCACTCGGTTACCGGACACAGGAAACCGGTAAGAACGGATTATGGGAAATTGAAGGCGTGCCGGTCGCCCCGTTTTCGCTGCGGCGGCAGCAGATTCTGGACGCGGCAGGGCATGACGCCTCCCTGAAATCCCGGGATGTGGCCGCGCTGGATACGCGGCAGGCCAAACGGACACCGGACAAAGCGGAACTGCTGACGGAGTGGTATGACCGGCTGGATAAAAACGGTTTCGGCAGTGAGGAGCGCAGCCGGTTTAATACGGCCGCGCAATCCCGTGAGCAGGACAGTCTCACCCCGCCGCCGTTACCGGCAGCACTGCAGAAAGCGGCAGATACCGCGCTGGCGGAGGCGGTGAACGCGCTCAGTGAGCGGCAGGTCAGCATGACCTACAGCGCGGTGCTGGCAAAGACCTTAAGCGGACTGGATGCCCGCCCCGGTATCATCACGGTGGTGAGAGGTGCCATTGACCGGGCGATTGAACAGCGTCAGCTGATACCGCTGGACGAACAGAAAGGGCTGTTCACCTCAGCCGCCCACCTGACCGATGAGCTGACCCTGCAGCAGCTGGCGGCGGAGGTGCGGACAGAAAACCGCACACCGGTGTTCCGGGTGCCGGACAGACCGTTCACCGGCACCGCGCAGAAACTGGCAGACACCCTGCCGAACGCGGCCGTGATTGACAGCCGGGGCAACCGGCAGATGCAGCGTGACCGGCTGGCGGAAACCGCCGCCGTTGCCCTGCAGCAGGGACGGACAGTCCTGGTGATTGAGGCGGACAGCAAACACACCCCGCCGCAGGTCAGCGGCACCCTGAGCACAGACAAACGCCGCTGGACAGAAAAACCCGCGCTGCCGGTGAACGGCACCGTGATTGTCACCGGCGCGGAAACCTGGTCACTGAAAGAGACGGTACAGCTGTTTGCGCAGGCAAAAGAGACCAATACCCAGATACTGCTGCTCGACAGTGCCGGTCGCAAAGGCACCGGGAATGCGCTGCGCACCCTGGAGGATGCCGGGGTTGTCCGTTTTGCGGCCGCCGGTAAACCGACGGTGCAGACGGAAATACACAGCATCGGGGACAAACAGCAGCGTTATGCCGCCGTGGCTGCCCGCTATCAGGCACTGCGCCGGGAGGGTGTGCCGGTCACGGTACAGGTGACGGGCACCCGCGAACGGGCGGCACTGACGGACGCGGTCAGGGCGGAACTCACCGCGCAGGGGGTACTGCAGGGCAGCCCGGTCAGTGTCACCCTGCTGACGCCGGTGTGGTCAGACAGCAAAACCCGCCGGGACATCAGTCAGTACCGGGAGGGGATGATACTGGAGCAGTGGCAGGACGGTAGAAAAAGCGCTGAACGTTTCACCGTCACCCGGGTGACGCCTGCCACGCGGAGTGTGACGCTGGAAGACAGCCGGGGACAGTCTCAGGTGATAAAGGTCACAAAACTTGACAGCAGCTGGTCATTGTTTCATCCGGCACAGAAAGCCATTACGGCAGGGGAAACGCTGACCCTGCTCGCAAAACACGGGCGGCTGGCCGCCGGTGACACCCTGACCGTCACCGCAGTGACGGACAGCACCCTGACGGCAGCGCATCACGGCCGCCGGGTGACACTGCCGCTCACAGCCGGTCTCAAAGCGGATTACGCTTATGTGACCACGCCCGGGCAGTCCCTGCCGGATAATCAGGTGGTACTGGCCGCTGCGTCCGTCCGTGATACCCGGGCCGATTTTTTTAACACCGTTGCCCGCAGCGGGGAGAAAGTGGAACTGTTCACCCCGCTCGACAACACCGAAACTGACCGCCGCCTTGCCCGTTCCCCGCACTATCAGACTGTGGCCGCACAA
>NZ_AZRH01000023.1:0-20316 GCF_000512315.2 Morganella sp. EGD-HP17 | reverse complement strand
AAGCTCGTTGTGGATGAGACACTGAGCGCACAGTACACGTTTAATGCCAGCGGCGGTGACGCGACCGATGCGTCGCTGTACGCATGGGGTGACAAGGGCGGCACGGCTGCTGTGGTCAGCAGCGGTCAGGTTGTGACCACACCGGGTCAGGTACCGGATTACCCGCTGACGGCGGCGGACATCGGGAAGGTGAAAGAAGTGTCGGTGCAGGCGAAGAACGGCCTGGCGGTGACGGGGAACACGCTGACCGTGGCGAGTGACGCGGCAGCGGGGCAGGGCAATCAGAGCAGCGGCGGTAACAATGGCAAGGTCGTGGGGCCGGCCCTTTCCGGCATAGCAGTGAATGGGAGAACCTTTCAGCCTAACAGTGGTTTTCCTACGACCGGTTTTTTAAATGCGACGTACACGTTGACGCTGAGCAATGCGAACCCAAATAATTATAACTGGACGTCCAGTGCCAGTTGGGTGAGTGTTGATATCAATGGAAATGTGACCTTTATTGGGGAGCCGGGTGGACAGAATACCGTGACGATCACAGCAACACCCAAAACGGGTCAAGGGGATGTGTTTAGTCAAACATTTACCGTGAATGCGTGGTTTTTTCCTTTGACGCGGGCGATATGGAGTGTTGCGAACGACGAATGTAATAACCTCGGTAATGGATATGCATTACCTACACGTGCGCAGGTAAGTAATGCTGCTGGTAGTTCAGGTGGAACACGGAAACCTCAGGGGGGCGTTTGGGAGGAGTGGGGCGATATGACAACGTATGGCATTAATACGAGCATATCCTCCCATTGGTCGGCAGACGCTGCCGGTGCTGGCAGCCACTACGATGTTCGCCTCATCAATGGCGGCGTTCAGATCACTACTGATGACGCAAACAGGAATATTATATGTCGACGGGGTCTCTAGACTTGAACCTTGTTTTTTTAGTTACCCGCATCTGGAGATGCGGGTTTTCCGAGATTCTGGAAGGGAATCTATATAGAGTTATATTATAAATATTATTCAACCCAGTGGTTGTTAATTAATTTCCATTGGGTTTTTCTGCGTTTCAAATGTCATCCCATAAGTGGATGACTAAAATATTTGTTTCCTTTTTCTTCCTGATTACGTTGACTAAGTACAGAGATATGAGATTGATTTTTCGTCAGTGGAAATTCAGGTGTCAGATTCAGATATCGTTTTTTTGATGTTATGACTCTACAGTATATCAAAAATAATTAATAATTAGTGAGAGTGAAATGGCCTTATTCGGTTATGCCAGAGTATCAACCAGTCACCGGAAGCTGACTATTCAGATTGATGAGCTGAAAAAAGCCGGGATTTGGGAAGACCGGATTTTTACCGATATGATGAGCGGTTCCGCTGACGAACGTGATGGGCTTCAGCGTCTGCTGGGACAGGCTGAAAAGGATGATGTCATCCTCTGTACGAAAATGGACAGGCTTGGCCGCAATACAGCAGACATGATAAAAATCGTCTGTACCTGTCATAAAAAAGGGGTCGCTATCCGTTTTCTGGAAAACGGGCTCAGTACCGAAGGGGAAACGGGTCAAATGGTTATTCAGATTCTGGCGGCGGTAGCTGAAGCTGAACGTGCACGACTACTCGAACGAACACATGATGGTCGTGACGCGGCAATGGCAGCCGGTATTCGTTTCGGCAGGAAACCACATAAAGAAACGTTAATAGCGGAGGTATTAATCCGGCAGGGAGAACCCTTCAGTGCTGTGGTTGCAAAGACTGAAATATCAAGAGCAACCTATCACCGCCTGAAAAATCGGATTAAAGCGGAAAATGATGAAGGGAATGATAAGACAATTGAAAATTAATTTGTCTTTTTTGATCTTTATTTATCATACAAATGACCAACCACCGGTTTCATTACGGAGATGCGTCCTATTTTTTAATCGCTCATTGTCTTATAGATTCTTTTTTGTCTCAATTGAACTACCTCTGTGCTGATATCCACGGGCATATTATGCGGATATTCAGTAATGCAGCTATACTGATTTATAACAGTAACGTTAAGCAGCCGTGCACACGGGAAACATTTTCCGGATACGAATAAAGTATATATTATTTGTACCTGTACAGGCTGATTCAGGTGATTGTTCACGGAGGCTCGGATGAAATATCAAAAATTGACTGAGTCAGAAGCCCGTTGTCTGGCAGATACCATTGCAACTGAAATACGGACGATGGGATTAACCGGCAGAATTTGCCGGCCGCAGGAAATCCGGCGCCATATCAGAGCTCGGGTTATACAGGATATCCTTGCAGTTCGTGATACTGACAATAAAGTTGCCAGGGGAGATACTAACAGATGACTGTAGGAATACAGTTATATGACGGGAAAGCGCCGGAATGTACCGGATATATTTCAGATGTTCCGTCATTATTTTTACATAACAGCAAAATCCGCACTGAGGTTAGGAAAGTTGGAGATATCAGTGCAGTCGGTATAGTTTCTGTATGCCGCTGCAATTACGGCAGTTTTTTTATTACGGATATGACATGGGGGTTATCATGGAGTTATTTAATAAAATTACGGGAATGCTGAGTGATAAAGTTACAGGAGCAACTCAGATAACGGCTATTTTAGACTGGATTAAAGATCAGGGGGGAATACAGGGAATCCAGACCCGTTTCAGGAGCGAAGGTCTGGGGGGAATGCTCGAATCATGGATTGGCTGTGGGGCTAATTTGTCGGTATCAGCTGAACAGATAACGGCTGTTTTCGGTTCTCCGGCGATTGAAAAACTTGCTGCAGAGCTCGGTATCACTGCTGATAAAGCATCATCGGTAATTGCAGAGTACCTGCCTGAAATTATTGATGCCATGTCGCCCGATGGTGAAGTACGCCGGTCTGACTTTATGACAGCCGGAATTAATCTCATGAAGAAATTTTTCTAGGCTGGTGTTAATGGTCAGGAAACGGAAAAATTTCACTGTCTGTTTTTTGTTATTAACCGTATTGATTTGTGTTTTGAAAGCAAAAAAAACATGAGGTCAACACAGGCCTTTACTTGTTTCTGAATCTGAAATTTATCTTTTTCATGTACAGATATCCTCTTCTGGTGAGGATTGAATATTAATACAGCTTAAGTAGGAGACAGTTAATATGGGGTATTACGAATTAAAAAAATCGGCCAAAGATACATCTCAGCCATACTATTTTGTGTTGAAAGCCGGAAATCATGAAATTATTGCAACAAGCGAAATGTACGCATCAAAACAGGGAGCAATGAACGGTATTGCATCTGTACAAAAAAACGGGTCTTCCGAAGAAATTAAAGATCTGACCTGATTAAACAAGGGGCTTCCTGAATAGTGCAATTAATACCCCCTCTTCAGGAAGCCTCATTTTTCCGTCCGGATAACTGTTTTGTCTGGTTGTGTTTAACAATTTGATGAGACAATATGACTTCTCGTCAGGAGAACAGTGCATTCAGTCGGTGAGCTGATATTGAGATAAAATGTTTAAATCCACCACGTTATTTACAACATTATCTGATACCAGCTTCGGAACTTTTGGCTCTTATTATTCTGACGGATAGTATATCCACGCGCATTAATCATTAACCGGCTGATATAAAGGAATTGTATGACTGAAAAACCGGTTGTTACTCCGGAAGAAATAAATAAACAACTTGGTCGAATGGCCTTCGCCGCGCTGACCGCCCTTAAACTTGCCCAGCATGATGGACTGACCGGCAGCAGTGAACAGGCTGAAAATCTGTTTTTGGTCCGCTGGCTCAAAACGGCACTGAAGCAAAAACGATTCCACCGCTGTGTGTCTGCCGATCTGCTCTGGCTGAGTGATCTGGGGCAGCAACGAATGATGACGGCAAAATTGCGGCACCGGCTGGATTATTTGTGGAAATCCTGTTGCTGTGATGTACAGGATCAAAGTGCCCTGTTCCGGCTGACCTATGCTACCGAAATGCTGAAAAACCTGGGTTGGATAAGTGAGGTGCAAAACACTGGTCTCAGGCATAAAGTCAGGAAAAATATATCAGTAGGGCAGGGGAAACAAGTATTTTATGTTACCCGTGACGCGCTGAATGAGGGATTTGACGATGCAGGAAATCAGGTTCGTCCGGTGGAGTTTTTTGTGGACGGAAATGCGGAGCAGTTCGAATCAGTTATGATACAACATCAATTTTACGGACAATTCGCTGACAGTGACAGGATATTGTATCGCCTGATACCAGCATAACCGGATTCATGGTCAGAATCTATGATTGTTCCTGACGATATTGTGGTTTGCATGAATCTGTCCTGCGGCCTGAACAGGCCGTATGCCTGCTTCCAAGTTTGCTTCCAAGTTTATTATTTAATTGAGAGTCCAGAAATTATTTTCCTGTCATTTGACGGGGTAATATACACAATCGGCAGAGCCGGATAAGGCAGTTCTTTATTGGCAGGATTTAAAGAAGAAATCACAAAAATGACTACGTTCAAAAAACCAGAACAATACATGAATGAATCAGATTATCCGGCAGCGGGTGATCACAACGCGGTCATGATTGAAGAACTTTATGCAAATTCGGAATATACAGAATTGTTGCAGTGTCCGACATTTGAATTCAGCACTGATATTTCGTTTTTTCATTAAGTTACCAGTATTTGTTCTGAGGTGAGCATATCATCTTTGTTCAGGCGCCAAATTTATTAAACCACTACAAACTCAGCCACTGAGATCACGTAAAAGGTCATAGGATGAAAGTTATCAACACGAAAAAATCGCCTCCGTTATTACGTCGGAGCGCCTTCTCTCTGCTTATCTGCGGACTATTTAGTGCAGTCTCTCCGGCTATGGCAGATTGCACTATCAGCACTGCGCCGAATGTGAATGGCGGTGTAGACATTACCTGTGAAGGAACCGATATCAGCCAGGATACCAGTTTACCGGAAAAGAGTAATAATACCGTAACTGTTCAGGGGACAGGGACGACAGTGAGCAGTATTGTTTACGGAGGCTCAGGTTCTGGCGATATAACAGGCAATACTGTAACCCTCAGTGACAACAGCAGGGTCGGGGATGTCGTTTATGGTGGTCGTGGCACTGGCACTGGTGATACCACGGTCACAGGCAATACGGTGATCCTCCGTGATACCAGTGGTGTAAATACCAGTGTTTATGCAGGTATCGGCGATGGCACCGGCGATGTGACAGTCAGCGGCAATACGGTGGCCCTAAGTGATAACAGCAGGGTGGAAGGTGACGTTTATGGTGGGTTTGGTATTAGCAGTGGCACCGGCACTGGTGATATGACGGTGAGCGGCAATACGGTGGCTCTTGGTGGCAGCAGTAGGGTGAGTTACAGTGTAAATGCCGGTGCCGGCTCTGGCTCTGGCTATGTAGTGGTGAGCGGTAATACGGTGACCCTCAGTGACAACAGTGGTGTGGGGGGGGGCATTTATGGCAGTCTGGGCACTACCTCTGGCTCTGGCGATGTAATGGTGAGCGGCAATATGGTGGCCCTCAGTGACAGCAGCCGTGCGGGTGGGGATATTTATGGCAGCGTGGGCTCCAGCTCTGGCACTGGCGATGTAACGGTAAGCGGCAATACGGTAACCCTCCGTGACAACAGCTGGGTGGAAGGTGACGTTTATGGCAGCCTGGGCCTTGGCTATGGCACTGGCGATGTAATGGTAAGTAGTAATACGGTAACTTTCCGTGACAACAGCCGGGTGAAAGGTGATGTTTATGGCGGCCTGGGCTATGGCACTGACGATGTTACGGTTACAGGCAATACCGTTAATCTTAATGGTACTGTTGAGGTGTCCGGCAGCCTGTTTGGGGGGGGGCTGTACTCTGTCGGCACCTCCGTCTATCATGATACATTCACCGGCAACACACTGAATTTTGCGGCATCTCCTGTTACCCTGATTGGAGAAACAGCCAACTTCGAGTACTACAACTTCACTGTTAACCCGGCACTGGCCAATACAGGTACCGCATTAATCACTGCAGATACGGTCACCTTCGGTACCAATGGAACCAACATGAAAGGCGGCGAGGATAATACCTCCAAAATTCAGGTGACGGGCATCATGGCTGGTCAGGAGTTGTTTGCAGATGACCGGTTTGTACTGATACAGGCTACCGGTACCATGAGTGGCGATGCCGAAGGGATGACCACCAATGGCGTAGCTCAGCAGGGTATTTCCCTGTTGTATGATATTAAAACCACAGTAGATACCGGCGGTAAGCTGGTGACTGCCACCATTATCGGTAAGGAAAAACCGGTAGACCCGGTAGACCCGGTAGACCCAGGAAAGCCGGTAGACCCAGGAAAGCCGGTAGACCCAGGAAAGCCGGTAGACCCAGGAAAGCCGGTAGACCCAGGAAAGCCGGCAGCGCGGGTGAACCCGCAGCTGAAGTCGCTGTCAGAGGGGCATCTGGCGTCGGCCATGATGTTGACCCGGGGGGCAGATACGCTGGCATATAATACGGTACATGCCATTCAGTACCAGAACCCGGATAAAGGACTGGCTCCGTTTATTACGTTGTCCGGTAGTAAAACCCGTTATAACAGCGGTTCACATATTGATGCCAGAGACGGCAGGTTAACCGGAGGGTTGGGTTATCAGACAAATACCCTGGTTGGTGCAGTGCTGATTGAAAGCGGCTGGGGCAGTTACAATACTCATAACGGTTTTGCTGTGGTGAACGACGTGAACGGTAACGGCCATAACCGTTATACAGGTATCGCGGTGCTGGGGCAGTATGGCTTTGATTCCGGATTATTTGCGGAAGTATCATTACGTGCGGGTAAAAACCGCAACACATTTGATGCCAGAGATATTATTAACCTGAGTACGGGAGAACGGGCACATTACAATCTGGACAGCAACTATCTGGGAGCACATATTGGCACTGGATACAGTAAAGCCCTGGATGAAAAGAACACGGCGGATATGTCTGCGAAATACCTGTGGATGCAGCTGAAAGGCAAAGATGTGAACGTGACGGGCGATAACATTCATTTTGATGATATCAACTCTCATCGTATCCGTCTGGATGCGGGACTGTCACACCAGTACACAAAAGCGTTGGCAGTGCGTGCAGGGTTAGGTTATGAGTATGAGTTTGACGGTAAAGCGAAGGCATCAGCGTACGGTTATGACATTGCAGCACCGGGTGTGCAGGGCAGCACGGCAATACTGACATTGGGCAGCACAGTGAAGTTGCTGGATACACAGCCGCTGAGTATGGATGTTAACCTGAACGGGTATAGTGGCAAACGTGACGGTGCGGGCGGGAGTATTAAGCTCAGCTACGCGTTCTGAAATCCGGTTATGGCTGTTGCAGCTCGTTATGATAAGAACGGGCGGCCCTGTGGGACTGTGATGCCGGAGAAAAAGGTGGATTCCTCCGGCGTCCGGAAAAGTTAAGAAAACGGCAGGGGAAAGGGAAGGCTGAATAACTTAAGTTGAGAGTTAATTGACTGAAAATCACACCGGTTAATGGGATGTCAGTGCTGTGGCAGATACAGTCAGTTTTATCCCTGTATCACGATTTATCCATAGAATTATCCGGGTAAAACGCCCTTTACTGCCTTTTCTGTTAATGTTGTTGGTTTTGTCTGACAGCCCGGTAAATCTGTTCTGAAATCAGTTTACCGGCTTCCGGTGTGTAGTGGATACCATCAGCGGTACGCAGAACAATACCATTGACTGAATATGTCCACGTTCTGCCTGTAAGCGGACGCGGATCAAACAGCGAGTAACCGGCTGTTTCTGCGGTTTCTGAAATAATCCGGCGGGTGTTCACCAGTGCGTTTTCTGTCTGTGTGTTTTTCATGGAGGGGGGTAAGACCCATATAAGAGCTGCTGCCGGGTAGCGTTTTTTCAAAATAAAAATGAATCGTCTGATTTTCAGGCTGTAACGGTGGCCGGAAGAAGGCGGCATACCGTCATTAGCGCCGAGTGAGATGACAATCAAATCAGGGGAGCTTTCCGGCATGTGTTGCACGAATGCTGGCCAGTTATAAAATGCTTCATTCATCAGCCCGGATCTGTCCAGATAATAATATTCCAGAACGTCCAGCTCTTTCGCGCCTTTTGCAAGACTCAGAGTCAGACTGTCTCCGATGAATAGTGATTTAGAATATGCGATATTAAAAATGCCAAATAGTTGAATAATAATTAATGTATATAGTAATATTTTCATGTGGTTAAATCGTCTGATTTGATTTTTTGTGCATCACGGTTTATCTTCATTTTCGGTCAGCCATTGAATTACCAGTGAAATGACAATGTCTGTCATATCAACATTTTGTTTAAGACAAGAAAACTTAAAGCGTTGATGTAGCTCTTCAGGAATGTTCATTTGTAATTTTTTAGTTGGCAAAGATGGTTTTTTTATGGCATCAATTGCAGAGGAAAGTTGTCTGTTCTGACCACTTTTCATTAATAATTTACTGTTATTTTTCATTTAAAATCTCCAAAATTTCCCGCACGATATTATCAATCTCTCCTTTTGCCTGATTATCTGATGTTTCAAATACTGTTCCGCCATCAAGCATGGTTTTTATGTATGACTGTCTTTGGGTTGTCGCTGTTCTCAGAGCTTTGAAACCAGTTTCCTGAATTGAATCCTTCAAAACCCGAACCATTGTTGCAGCATGAACTTTCTTAGTTACTAAAAACCTGGCTTTGACGGGTTGTAAATCGTTACGAGCCTCTATTACGGCTAATATTGCTGTACTGGCGGCAAAATCTAAAGGAGAGGCTGTAACAGGAATTATTACTAAGTCGCTGACCATTACAGCGGCTGAGGATATTTCGGAAATGGCCGCTGCACCGTCTATAATAGTGTAATCATAAGATTTCAGACTTTTTTTAATTGAATAGACTTCTTTTTGTGAACTGACGGATACCACGTCAAAGTTGCATTTTTCAGGAACAAACCAGTTTCCTATGCTTTGTTGTGGGTCTGTATCAACGACAACTATGTTATGTCCCATTTTACCCAACGCGGTAGCTACATTAATGGTGGTTGTAGTTTTACCGACGCCACCCTTTCCGTTAAGAAATGAAATTATTGTACTCATAATATCCTCATATAAGGCGAACCTGTAATCCTGTAATCCTGTAATCCTGTAATCCTGTAATTATAGGATTATGTCATTCAGGCGACAAGCCTTAATTATTTAAAATAATCTGTATCAGAGCAAATTGGCATCCTTATGACGCACTCTATAATCCCATAATCCCATAATCCCATAATCCCATAATCCCATAATCCCATAATCCCATAATCCTATAATCCTATAATCCTATAATCCTATGATCCTATGGCTATGTCATCTATTAAGATATTTTATTCATATAGTTAGAAGAATCGTATTTTGGTATAAAAACAGGCAGATCTATCCTGAGCAGATTATTCCGTCATTGATGAAAATGTATTGTATATCAACATATTGTGTGAGCACCCCGGAAAAAGTCCCATTCACTTTCAGAGATTTTCATCCATACTGATATGTATTCGGAGGATATCGCCATGCGCAAAGCCCGATTTACTGAACATCAGATTATCGCCGTTCTGAAGTCCGTTGAAGCCGGACGTACAGTCAAAGATGTCTGCCGTGAAGCCGGTATATCCGAAGCCAGCTATTACATCTATGGACTACCCCTGTTTTGCAAGTACAGAATCTGGTTTTGGGTTGTTGCTTACATCTATCCGGCATCAGGAAAACCTGTGCCCAAATGGGTAATCCGCACACAATCGCCTCAACAACTGGACGGCCTCTGAGGCCAATATAATAGTCAGGTTCCGATTGTGCAGGTGCAACCTGTCACCATTTTTCAGTACACTGCAACTCGTCTGGCTGGGTACTAACTTCCAACTGCCTGATACTCGGTATCATTTCTCAGCATCGACCAGATTATTCTCGCGTTCTTGTTAGCCACCGCTACGGTCGTTTTATTAAACCCGCACCGTTCCTTTAGCTGGTTTACCCACTGATGCAGGCCGCCATCATTGTTATTCGTGGCAACTCTGACGACAGCACGGGCACCATGAATAAAAAGTGTCCGCAAATGCCTGTCGCCTTTTTTCGTCATATTCATCAGTACCTGCCTGTCACCACTCGAGTGCTGTCGTGGAACCAGACCAAGCCATGCGGCAAAGTGACGACCATTTTTAAATTCAGTTCCTTTGCCAATCGCAGCAACAACAGCTGTTGCTGTTTTAGGGCCAATGCCTTTAACTTTGGCAATGCGCTGGCAGGCTTCTGATTGCCTGAACACAACATCAATTTCTTTATCAAAAAAGCTTATACGACGACCAAGATCATTAAAGAGATCATAAAGTTCTGCAATCGTCCTGCGCATTCTAACGCTAAGACCATTTTCAGCATCTTCAAGAATAAGCGGAACAGCACGACGAACTCTTGAGACTGCCGCGCCGATTGTTATTCCCCGATCAAGCAGCAGTCCCCGGATTTGACAGACTGTCGCAGTGCGGTGATTAACAATACGCTGTCTTGCACGGTGCAGAGCCTGAATATCCTGCTGTTCAGGGCTTTTGGGTGGTACGAACTGCATTGTTGGCTGCATCAGAGCAATTGCGATAGCCTGTGCATCATTACCGTCATTTTTTTGCCCGCGGACTACTGGGGACTGATCACTTTTACCTTAGCCTGGGCAATAACGACACAAAACAGCGTGTTCGAAAAGTAACGATAGAATTCTCTCCACAGGAGGGGTAATCATTAATTTAAGATGTTACCCATCTGGTTTTGCGAAGACTGATTATTGATGACATGAACGGCCTGACGGCCTGATGAAAAACCTGACAAAAAAAGTGGCTCATTGAAGCCGTGGGACTTTTTAGGTGCGTCGGGCGCGGAACTCATCGAGGCGCGGACATCCTTGTCCATATTGACGCTGGATAGATTTAAGCAAGCCCATCATAAATCAAAATCAGTGTTGCAAAAACGGGGGTGACAATAGGTTTTTTCTGGGATACTTACAACTGTCCCTCGGTAATTTCCTACATCAATAATGGGGTTATACGCCGGAACCGCCGAAATTTTTGCAATGAATAAATTTCAATAAAAACAATCGATTAACTTATTGACGTGCGTTTTAGCACGATTGACCATCAAACTCTGTTATAGGCTCTAACGGCAGTCAGTTCGGCGATTAAAAAAATTACTGCACAACTGAGATCGTATTTCGCACCATTCCCGGTTGGGGGAAGATCTTGCCAGCAACCAGGCTTCATGCCACAAAACTGACGCCTGATTAAAGTTTCCAGACCGTTCTGCTTTGGCAGCCCGTTCAGCCATAGTTTGATAATCAGCAATTATTTTCAATCGTTTCATTCTCTTTTCAGTTGAATCCGAGGGTAACCATAGGCTTACAGATTCGTGGGTTCCGCCGCGGACGGGCTACTGTTCAATGATTAGATTTACTGAGTGTTAATTGTAATCCGGCCACTGCTGTCAATTGGGCTAGTGTTGTGATAGTCGGATTTCCCTTTTCCGATAATGCGCGGTAGATACTCTGCCGGGCAAGTCCTGATTTTTTTGCAGCTTCGGCAATACCCCCTCTGGCATCAATCACCTGACGTAAAGCGACAAGAAATCCTCCAAGCCCTCCGGGTTCATTAATTTCTTCAAGCGCATTAGCAAGATAGGCATCCGCGTATTCCGGATCTGCACGAAGCTCTTCAATCATGGCTGTGTTGTGATCAACGGCTGCCGGATAATCTGAATCACCCAAATATTTTTCTGGTTTTTTGAACGTAGTCATTTTTGTGACCTCTTTTTGAAATCCTGCAAATAAATAATTGCTTTATCTAAATCTGCCGATTGTGTTTTTTTATTTCCACCGACTAACAGGAGGATAATTTCTGTATTTTCAATGGAATAGTAAACTCTATATCCTGGCCCATAATCAATACGCAACTCCCAGACACCGTCTCTTTCAAATTTGTGATCTCCGAAATTTCCGCCTATAGCCCTGGCTATTCTTGTATCCACTTTTGATGCAGCAGTCTGATCTTTACGTCTGAGTTTTTTCATCCAGTCGGTGAACGGAACTTCACCCTTTTCTGTCTGGTATCGCTTTGCCGTATAAGGCATGGTCGGGTTAATCCTTTGCTCATTTGATAACTTGATTGTCACTTATAAGAGACTTTGTGTCAAGGTATTCACTTATCCATTAGCTCTAAAGGGGGGGGGGAGTATACCCAAATGTCATAATATCGCCATGGTAAAAAATAAAAATATATTAATTTCGAACCGATATAAAAGTAGTCAAATTAGTATTCCGTAAAATATTAATTTGAGATATGAGTACACCGGTCATCTTTGAGACCATAACCACTACACCCCCAAAATTTTCCATATTTACTCTGTCTTAATTTCATTGGTCTACCGCATTTTTCACAGATTTTCATTTTATTATCACATCCGGAATTGTTGCATTGACTATAGCTTCTCATATCGACGGAAGGAGATGAGCATTTTTCACACACTCTTGCCTTTCTGACAGAACATCCCAGACCTGTACTGCAACTGTAAAAATCACCAAATTTACCTTTCACTAACCGGAGGTAGCCTGACTCACAATAAGGGCATTTAAATATTTTCCGGTACTGTTCCTTAAATGTTTCAGATACTATTTGTAAATCATACTTTGGTGTAAGAAGCTCAGAAATAAAATCAGATGGTGCTGTCGGATCTGCAATAATGTAACATTTTTTCTTTGCCCGAGTGATCCCCACATACAGGAGACGCCGTTCTTCAGAATACGGGTAATTATCCAGCGATGGCAGTAAGGCATCAATAACAGCATCACCTCTGTTTTCATTGGGAAACCCATTTTTCCCTTGTGAAAATCCAATCAATATACAATAATCAGCTTCAAGTCCTTTTGACTTATGGAAACTTAAGAAAGATATATTTTCCTTAAATTCAGCATTCCAGATAATATTAGATGCTTCTTTTAAAAGATAATTATAACGGGCTATAATCATAATCGATGAAGATGGTTCATGTTGCCGTATTTTCATAATTACCTCAAGAGTCCTTTCATACAATCCTTTCTGGCAACCGATTTTATCATCAAGAAGATAAACCTGAGAATTCTCTACCTTATGATGAGTATCAATTTCCTTTTTATATTGCTCTGGATTTTGCATAATAAATGTCCCTGCAAAATTAGCGATGCTATTATTATAACGAAAAGTTTTTTGAAGTTTTGTTAACGTACAAGTTCCTACCAATTCATCAAAACGTGTTGTTAGCTCCAGTTTTCCGCCGGAAAAACGATAGATAGACTGCCAGTCATCTCCGACAACAGTTAACGATGGCGAAGGCCCTTTTGCCAAAATATTTATAATTAATTCCATTCTGGCGGTCGAAATATCCTGAAACTCATCAAGTAAAATATATTTCCATTGAGGGGTGAATTTCCCTGTCTGAACAATCTCAGCAGACCGAATAATCATATCATCAAAATCTATTGCATTTTGTAACTTAAGTTCTGTAACGTAACCATCATGTAACTGATTTAAAATATCTGAGTATTTGTCTGCATTATAAATTTCAGCTGCTGTTAGCCTTTCTAAAATGCCCTGCTTATCTAATCTTTCCACGCGAATTGCCTGAAGTGCTTTTTTCATCATATCAGACCAACTTCCCAGTTCCTGTTGATGATTGATTTCTTCAAATATTTCATTAGGGCTCATCGGATTAAATTCAATTCCGACTGCAGTTAATTTATCTTTTAACTTTTGAAGTAAATTTTTTTCTTGCCACTCATAATGAAATGTCTCAATCAGAGTTGTTTTATACTCATCATGAAGAGCTTGCTTTTTTTTTCTTATTTCATTGTATTTCTCTTTATTAATATCCGGCCTGGTGTTTCCGTTACGATCAATACCATAATGCTCAATATAAATATCAGTATCTTTAATATGAAAATCCGGACGGTAATCAAACCCAGAATCCAAACGCCTTTTTACTAAGTACTGTGGTTCATACTCATAGTCTATCTTATTTACATAAAGATAATTGGCTAAAATAAGCTCTTGATAACCTTTTACTTTTTCCCCTTTTAATGTTCGGAATTCGTTATCCCGGATATATTTTTCATATTCAGACTTGGTTTTAAATTGTATCGTATCAATTGGCAGAGTTGATAATTCTATGAAATCAAAAATACGTGCAGGGTCGGTACTAATGTACTCGTAAACCCATTTAGTCACCCATTGTTTAAGTTTATAATCATCTTCGGCAAACACACTGATTTGATTTGACATTTGGGCTTCTCTGAGTATTTGTCTGCCCAGTGCGTGGAAAGTCAAAATATTGGGTTTAGTAACAAAAGAAATGTTTCCATTAACAGCCTTGCTTTCTAAACGTTCCTTTAACTCATTAACTGCAGCTCTGTTATATGCGAGAACAAGAATCTCGTCAGGTGTGGCAAGTCTTCTGTCTATCAGGTCAAGTAACTTAGCAACGATCACTGAGGTTTTCCCCGTTCCTGCCGCGGCCAAAACCATATTGCGATCATTTGACCTCAAAACCCCCAGTCGCTGCTCAATAGTGAGAGGATTTGTCTCCACAACATTAAAAAACGCTTCACGGGTTTTAAGTTGATAGTTTTCATGGTAAGCCTGCAGTGCTTTCATGTCGAATGGAAATAACATCAACATTAACTCGATCTTCTCTATAACCGATACCGGTAAGTATTTTTTCCAAATTTTCTGCTGAGTCATGAAGCATGTGTACAATTCTGATAACATATTGACAATCTGCTCAGCCCAGGAGTCTCGTGGATAATTGCTGATAACTAGCCGATTAAATTCAGAAAAACACTGTTGTAAATATTCCTGTATATGAGCTGAAAGGAATTGATTCATCGTTGTCAGGAATGACATTGCTGCTTTTTTTTGCAGAAAACCTACTTTCAGGTCTTCATTATTAGATCTAAATCGCAATACATTCCCAAATATTGATTCATCTATAGTCGCGAATATCCGCATAGATTTCAGTGGATAATGAACGTTCTCAACGCCATTGAGTGAAAGATAAAAAACTTCAGAAGTAACATTGATGCTTGGCTTTCTAAGAATTTTACCGAGAAAATTGACCTCGGCGGTATTGGTTTCAATCATCACAGTTTCACTTTTCCGTACAACTAATTCATTTAATTCCATTGTTACTGACATTTTAATATCGTGCAATATTAAGTTGTTAGCAGGGTAAAAACGGAAAATATCCCACGCCAAGACTGTTTTTTGTACATGGTTAGGAAACTGAAAGTTGTTTTTACCCTGTTTCCCAGGCGTTCGCTTCTTATGCTGATGAACGATCAGTTGTTTTATCCGGACGGGGCTGTATGAATTTACGGTAATCCGGTGAATTATTATTCAATTTATGAATTTCAGGCAGATTTTCCCTATGCTGCCTGCCGCAACCATCGTTGTTTCTTAAATTCCTAATGGCGACAAATGTGATAGTGGTTTTTTAACCACTTACGCTTTATGGCATCGACAACCCTTTCCATATAGACGGTATTGGGGGTTGAAGCCCAACCGTACGAAAACGTACGGTAAGCTAAAAATGAACGTCTGAAAAATCGATTAGTAGACAACCTTGTCCGCTAAATGCCATTTTTCGATTAAAAAGACACCATTTTAAGGCGGGCTTTCTATGTAAATGATGTTTTATATATCAGTTGGTTACTTCGATAACGTACGTTTTCGTTCCATTGGACTTCAGACCCCGGGTAAAAATAGTTAAATTCATCGCCTTATTTGTAATAAAATTTCACCAGGCGGGAACGGTAACGACTACAGAGGCGAATCCCATTGCTAATCCTCTTAGTCTAATATAGTCGCTGCCAGTACCTTCTCCCTCTACAATATACTGACCAGGACCTAAAGTTTGAATCACCTGCATCCCTTCCGGGCTCATGATCCTAAATTGAACATCAAATGGCATTTCCATAAATGTATCTCTGAAATCATAAGTAACAGTATATTTATGTTTTCCTATATAAGATTGTATAGTATACCAGTTTGACCATTTTCCAAATTGGACCGGAATCAATATGTCTTTATTTCCTGACATGGCAATCCTTGTTTAATAGGTGTGATAAAAAAATTGACACTGTAATTATATAAATGAATAGCGGCGTTGAATTAATGACGGCTGCAAATAAATGATAATTTCTGAAATTAAAGCCAGAGATTAGCCAAATTAATGCATTTATTAACTCTATTATTGTTATTAGTGAAATGAAATAAATTAATATTCTTTTTGTGACTGACATCACTGTTAGTGAGTGTTTGAAAACCAGGCTAAGCAAGGTCGCTCTTAACAGGATAATTAACAATGAAAACAGAAAAGAATAAATAGATGTACCATCATGAAAACTTACAGTGCTACCTATAAAAAAAAGCGGATACAACTGTGGTGTTGTTATCAATAAAAAGTAAGAACATAAACCAACGTTTAGTTTTATTTTAGACGCTTGTTTTAATTTTTTCACACAATATGCCTTTGTTAACAAATTAATGTTTCAAAATATCACACCTATAACGCATCAGAGGATGAACAAAATCTGGTGTTCTGTACCGATGTACAGGTATAAGGCTCTTATGACGGAAATTCAACGTCATAATTAATATGGGCTCCCAAATATAACTAAAAATATCTGGACGGAAATTTTGGTGGTTTTTCGCTTACAACCCCCTATTGGAAGTGAGGGTCAGGCTTGCAGGAATATTTGCAGCATGTCCGGATGTTTTTCTATGACCCGCAGCATTTTCAGACTGGCGCCGTTAGGGATGCGTTTATGCTGTTCCCAGCTTTGCACAAGAGAGGGGGATACTCCTACTGTCAGAGCAAATTCATCCTGCTTCATACCTGCATTCGCACGTATTGTTTTCACATCAGGAATGGAATATGAAGTTATGCGTGCAGGTTTTATTTCACCGTGACGAATGACAACGGCCTGCTGCATACTTTTAATCAGTTCATTAAACATTTCATCTTTCATTTTTCAGCCTCTATCTGTTGCACTAATTGCTTCATTATGGTTTTCTGCTTATCGGTTAAATTTTCTTGGTTTGACTTGGGATAAGCATATAGCAAATAGATTTCACCATCTTTTGCCAATATAGTAATAAATAACCCGAATTCCTCCGCTTTTACCTTTAGCAGGTAATGCCCGGCGGATTTTCCGGCATCCTCCTATCTGTGAAATAGTCGCACCAGTAGTGGTGCTCTGAAAGCAAATATGCCTGAAATTTCTGATAATCATCAGGAGTCAGCAACTCATTAATCAGACGTTCAAAGATCGGCGTTTCTATAAAATGTAGCCGTTTTCTTTCCTTATTCGTACGTGGTGTGGGTAAATTATGCTCCTACCACGTGCGAATATCAATAAGACATACCCCAGTCTACTGAGGGTGATGATATTTGAGTCTACCCCAGCGTCATAACCTGAAATACTGCCATTTTTCTATTGGATCATAACCTATCTGTCACGTATATTAAGATCATCATTTAAGTGTCACAAACGGGTGAAAAATGTACATTCATGGTTACCTCCGCGCCTCAACAAAAGAGCAGGATGCTCTCCGGGCAAAAAACAGGATGAAAACCTTTGTGGAAGAAAAAGGATTCCGGATGGCAAGCTGGTACACCGAAAATGTCTCGGGGGCATCACTCCGGCGGCCGGAGCTTTTACGGTTACTTGATGACGCTGCGCCCGGTGACATTATTCTCATCGAGCAGGTTGATCGTCTTTCACGTATGGATGAGGATGGCTGGCTGAAATTAAAGTACCTTATCAGTGAAAAAAACCTGGTGGTTGTCAGTCTTGACCTCCCGACAAGCCATATGGCGCTGACATCACCTGTCAGTGATGATTTTACCCGGACAATGCTTAAGGCGGTTAACGGGATGATGCTTGATATGCTGGCCGCGATTGCCCGCAAAGACTATGAGGATCGCCGCCGTCGGCAGAAAGAGGGGATTGCGAAAGCGAAGGCAGCCGGAAAATACCGGGGCCGCCGGGCTGATGAGCAGTTGCATAAAAAAATCATCGAACTCCGGGTCAAAAACAGACAAAGCATCCGTGATACTGCGAGGTTGTGCGGTGTATCAGAACGGACAGTTATACGGGTTGTTAAACTCAGCGCTGGCTCCTGATGCGTATATTCCGGACGTCCGGTGTATTTGATAATAGGATAGTTTACGCCCATTTTTTAAGATGCATTACTTTTTTCGTGTTATAATGTGCATAATTAATCGTGTATCTTACACGATAATTGGTACGGAGGGGATCTATGGCTATAAAACAACGGGCAACCAAAAGCGTTACCATGACTGTAGAACGAGTCCTGCTCAGTCGTGCGCGGGAGGCCGGAATTAATCTCAGTGCCACCCTGACAGCTGCGCTTGATGCGGAACTACGCCGGTATGAAGCGAAAAAATGGCAGGAGGAAAACAGTGAAGCACTGGAAGCACTCAACCGGTTTCATGATGAACATGGTTGTTTCAGCGATGAATACAGGACATTTTAAGAATGCAGTTCACTGTATACAATAATACCGGGAAAAGTGCTGTCTATCCTATGTTGCTTGATGTAACAAGCGATATTATCGGTCAGTTGAACCGCAGGATTGTGATTCCCCTGCTGCCCGTTGAAAATTATCCGGCAGGTACTCGTCCCAAACGGTTGGTTCCGCTTATCAGACTGACCGATGATAAAGAATATGCAGTCATGATACATGAGATGGCCAGTATTCCAGCCCGTTCTCTGGGTATTGTGTTTTGTGATGCCTCCCTTTATCGTACAGAAATAAAAGCGGCGATTGATTTTCTTTTTGATGGTATTTAAGAATGATGAATTAATACCGGCAGGAACCCGTAATGAGTGATACATCCCGTCCCGTTCTCACGCTGAACCGTAAACCGAAAGCAGAATCGGAAAAAAGTAAAGAAACCCCGATACAGCCGGTGTTCCGCAGAAAACAGCGGATAGATGCAGTCCCGTGTCCGAAAAAAAATAAAGCGGCTCCGGCCGTAAAGTCCCCCGCTCCCGTCAAAAAAACAAAAAAACCTGAACCGCCAGCGGTGAAGCCTGAAAAAGTCCCTGTCCCGCCGACACCGCCGAAAAAACGGATGAATATCATTGAGGCACTGGGGGTTATTACCCGGTACTGGCCGGAACTGTTTCCGGACGGTCAGTTGCGGCCGATGAAAATCGGACTGAAAGAAGATTTGCTCCTGGACCGGAAAATCAGGGAACTGCCGGTTTCTGTACGGACACTGACCCGCTGCCTGTCTTCGGTATCGTATGCCGGAGGTTATCGTCTGACGGTGATTGCCGGTGCGGCTCGTTATGATAAAGACGGGTATTCCTGCGGAACAGTGACACCGGAGGAAGAAGCGGATTCCGTGAAGCGGCTGGAAAAGATAAAAAAACGACAGGAAAAAGGAAAAGCAGAATAAAATCAATACGATCATCAAAAACAGCGCGGCGATGCTTGGCAGGCAGCACTTTAATGCTAATGTACGCATACATTAGCATTATGGACAATTAGCCCTCTTCTTTTCTGGATTTCTTAACCCCCACCTGATAAAGCCGCTTTACTCGTTCAATTTCGGCCAGCGTTGCCGCCCAGTGCTGTCCGGCTGCACGGCGGTATCTGGCGGCCATTTTTTCCACGGCCTCCGGGGTGCTGTCGGCGCTGCGGTGCTGCCGCCCCTTTTCCCCGAATACTTCAACAATCAGCCACTGGCTCCCTGTTCTGCCAAACAGGGCATTACACAGCCGCTTCACGGCCAGCGGGGTTAAGTCCGGGTCGGGATCGTATGCGATGGTAGCAAAAATAAAGCGCAACATTTCTGATGTCTTGTAGCGTTTGACCGCGGCCGCCAGACGTGCGGCACGCTGCGGCGCTTCCCAGCGGTCGTCACTGTACCCAGTCACTTCGGCCAGATAATCCCTTTCGAGGTTCGCCACCGTGTAACATCTGCCACCGATAAACAACCGCATGGCCTCTTTGGTTTCATCTCTCATGCCTCATGCCCTTGTTAATGCTAATGTACGCATACATTAGCATTAACAGATTATCGCCGCAAGCGGCGGGGAATTAGACCCGGAGAGATTAAATAACGCACAAGTCAGTGAGGCGACGGCGGAACGGCAGATACAGCCTGTTTTCCCCCGGGATTCACTGATTTATCCACAGAATTTCTGGATAAAGCGCCCTTCCCTGCCCTTCTGACTCATGTTCTCAGTTTTTCCGGACAGCCC
>NZ_AZRH01000022.1:0-28340 GCF_000512315.2 Morganella sp. EGD-HP17 | reverse complement strand
ACTGGTGGTAATTTCTTCCGGGAACGCCGTACCGACAGGATAACTGCAATTAAACAGATTGTGGTCAATCAGGGTGGCATTGCTGCTGCGCACCGGCATCTGTAAATCATGGCCGTTAATGGTGACATCATACAGCGCCGGTTTAAAGCGATCGCTCTGCCCTTCCACCGCATAGACCTCAGACAACATATAATAGACGTGATTATCCGGGTTAATAATGCCGCCGCTGTTATTGTCATACACCATAAAATTCTGTTTCTCACCCTTCGCATTCTCAATGCTGTGCATACCCGGTGATAATTTCAGTTTCGCGGCGGTACCCGGTTCGGTGGTGTATTCTTTGTCATCCACTTTAAAGGTCAGTGTGGTGTCAGTCGGGTTGCTGTACCAGAATTCATTTTTAGTGCTGTCCGGATCCAGACTGTCACAGGCGGCCATTAATAATACGGCAGAACCTAATACACTTAGTTTTATTGCGGTTTTCATAATCGATCTCATCATATTGTTCTGAACACAGTCCCGATATTATCAATCCTTATTTACCCGGCATAGGATAAATTACCGCCAAATCCCGGCGGCTAAAAACACAATAATCAGGTAAAGCCGGAAAATAACAGGATGATGACTTATATCATCAGGCGTTATTGTATTTTTTCCGTAGTTTCTTTTCTGTTATCGCCAATCTGCATTATTACTGTCACCACCCGCGCAGCAGTAAAAAAGCAGATTATTTTAATTCGTTATTAATATTTAACTATTCGTCATCAGGCGATGTTATCGCGCATTATGTGCACCCTGACAATATTTCTGTATGACAATCCCCGGTTCAGTGATATGTTTTTTTTATTACTTCATTTCTGTGCCGGATAATCATCATGATGATTTTTTTTGCTGTGGCGCTCGCTCACTTTATCGCTCTGATAAGCCCCGGGCCTGATTTTCTGCTGATTATAAAAAGTACCCTGCGTAACAGCAGACGGGTGGCATTTGGTGTTGTCTCCGGTATTGCCACTGCCAATGCACTGTATATTGTACTCTGCCTGGCCGGTGCAGGCGCTATCCTCGCACAATCTGTCACGCTGATGATTCTGATTAAATTGTTCGGCGGAATATTCCTGCTCTTTATCGCATGGCAGGCATTACGGGCAAAAAAATCTGATTACCGTTTTCTGATGGCACAGGCAGCTGAAGACAGAAATACACATCCGCAGAGTACGTTTAAAAAAGAATTTCTGGTCGGCTTATCCTCCGGCCTGTTAAATCCCAAGAATTTATTATTCTATTTAAGTCTGTTTACTGTTGTGCTGGAAAGTCAGGATAATTCCGTACTATTTAAAACCGGTATTGCACTCTGGATGGTGATGGCCGTATTAATCTGGGACAGCCTGATTATGTATCTTCTGACCCGGCCCGCAGTACGTCAGCAATTTAATCGCTGTGCCTTCTGGATTGATAAAACCGCCGGTATTATTCTCGGTCTGGTCGGACTGAAAATTATTCATATGACATTTAAAAGCACGCCTTAACTTAATCAGGATATTACCGTGACTGCTGTTTTACGACATTGTTTTACCGCTCTGCTGATTATTTTTATTTCTTTGCAGACAGCTGCTGCCGGGAAAAATATCCCGGCTGAAATAAACGGCCTTAACGGCACACTGACACTGCCGGAAAACAGCACGCCGAAAGGTGTCATCCTGTTTATTGCCGGTTCCGGCCCGGTGGATCGTGACGGTAACAGCCCGGGCAGTCAGACCGATAATCTGCGGATGCTGGGCGATGCCCTGAGTGATGCCGGTTATATCACACTGCGGACCGACAAAGCCGGAACAGGTGCCGGTGCAGCAACCGTTAACCCGGCAGATATCACCTTTGCCGGTTATCTGCGGGATTATCAGGCGTGGTTCGATTTTCTGCAAAAGCGCTATCCGGACACCCCGGTGTATCTGCTCGGCCACAGTGAAGGGGCGTTGTTTGCCACCCTGATGGCGCAACAGCATAAACCGGCGGGGATTATCCTGGTTTCACCTGCGGGATATACCATCGATATTATCCTGAAAAAACAAATGAGTACCCAGCCATTCCCGCCGGAGGCGCTGGCCTATATCAACGATGTGATTGACCGGCTGAAAGCAGAGAAAACCACGGAGAATGTCCCGCCGTCTCTCAATATTCTGTTCGCCCCGGAATTACAGCGCTATTTTATGGAGTGGATGCAGTATGACCCGGCAGAAGAGCTGGCAAAAGTGAGCGTTCCGGGACTGATTATTCAGGGTGGTCATGACTGTCAAATCCCTCCGGAAAACGGCGAACGGCTTATCCGTACCGCACCGGATAATCAGTATGCGGAGATAGCAACCATGAATCACGTTCTGAAAGCGACCCCTGCTGATTGTGCGGCGGCTATCGCCAGTTACAATAACCCGGCGCTGCCGCTGCACCAGGAACTGGTTCCTGCTATTACCCGTTTTTTATCTGCCCGCTGACGTCATGTCAGCGGATGTATTCCGTCAGGGTGTTTTTTTCAGTGTCTGCAGAAAGTTATTATAAATTTCAGTGAAATCATCTTTAAAGCCGGGGAATTCCGCGAGACTTTTGATATTCAGGGTAATATGCATCATAAAACCGTGGATCAGGCTGCATAACAGATAAGAGTCATACTCTTTGATTGTCTGCTCTGCTTTCAGCTGACTGATAATATTATCCACCCGGCTGCTGATATAGCGCCGGTTAATATCCTCAAATTCATACCACCCGGCGACCGGCATCACTTCCTGAACCGGAATCAGTTCCCGGTAATGCTGTTCCAGATAATTCATAAAACTGCGGACAACAAGCTGCAGCTCTTCCCATTTATCCGCCAGAGGTTCAATATGATCGAGGACAGCACTGATTTTCTGTAATTGTATTTCATAGCAGTGCAATAACAGGTCACTTTTACTTTTAAAGTGGTGATAAAACGCCCCTTTTGTGACCCGTGCATCACGGGCAATTTCATCAATCGAAACGGACTGATAGCCTTTTTCAATAAAAAGTCCGTGTGCCGAAATCAGTAATGCCTGCCGCGTCCGTGCTGAATTTTCCTGTTGCCTGGTCAGTGTGTTCATGGTAAAAATGCCCTGTTACATACTATCAGTATGTAATCGTATCACAGTATTTTTTGGGTGCCAACAAACGGAAATCCTTATGCTTAAACATGATAACACTGTCACGGAATCCGTTGATTCCGTACCGGTCACCGATAAAGAACAGGATGACAATGCCTTTTATCTCAGCGTGATAAAAGACATTATTTTGTGGATTGAGCATAACCTGGATAAGTCACTGCAGCTGGATGTGGTGGCTGAACGTTCCGGCTATACCAAATGGTATTTTCAGCGGATTTTTAAACGCTTTACCGATATGACGCTGGCAGGCTATATCCGCCGCCGCCGTCTGACAAAAGCCGCCACCGAATTACGGCTGACCACACAAAACATCGGTGATATCGCGCTGAAGTATCAGTTTGATTCCCAGCAATCTTTTGCCCGGCGTTTTAAGGCAGTCTTTAATATGACCCCGACAGAATACCGCCGTAATCCCAACTGGGATCTGACAACGCTGCAACCGCCGGTACAACTGGAAATGCCGCCGCTGCCACAGCCGGACATTATTATGCTGGATGATATCGCTGTTATGGAAAAAGGCTATCACTACCAGTCACCGCTGGATGAAATCGGCCATCTGCATGAAGAGATCCGCACGACATTCTGGCGTGATTTTATCCGTCTGGTGTCACCGGAACTTCCGTACTGTTATGTCCGCACCGCCTATGACAGAACATCAGATCAACCGGAATGTATTGCTATCGGCTATCATATCGGGGTGGATGATCCGGCCTTTATTGTACAGGAAAACGAATTAACACCGGCGGTGATCAACCGCGGGAAATATGCAAAATTCCATTTTGACGGCTTATTCCGTGATTACCGGGATTTCACCTTCAATGTGTATTTATACGCGTTACCGCAGCTCGGATTATGCCGCCGTCCGGGACTGGATATTGAAAAATATACCCGAACCGAAGCAATAAGTGATAATCCGCCAGAGCACCTGTGTGTGGATTATTATATTCCGGTACTTTAATCTCTCCCGCATTTTCTCCCTGTTCATGCCGGTTATTTTCTGTTACAGAAAAATAACCGGTATCTGACATAATATTGATTACGGTCAGTAAATCTCAGCACGGTTATTAACCTGTTGTAATATACTATAACCTTCATTAACTCAGTATAAATACGTCACCCTCCGGCAGTTAAATACAATTACCACGGACGGACCTATGAATAAACTGACTCCGCTGAAACCTGTTCCTTCCTTAATCGCTGTTCTTATTACCTGTATTATCTGGTTTGCTGTTCCGGTACCCGATGGCGTTGATCCTAATGCCTGGCATCTGCTCGCACTTTTTGTCGGTACAATTGCCGCGATTATCGGTAAAGCGATGCCTATCGGTGCCGTTTCCATGGTGGCGATTGCCCTTGTCGCCCTGACCGGCGTGACTAATCCCGGCTCCGCGAAAGCTGCGCTCGCTGATGCCCTGAGCGGCTTTTCCAATGAGCTTATCTGGCTTATCGGGGTCTCTATTATGGTTTCCCTCAGCCTGAATAAAACCGGGCTCGGGGCACGTATCGGGTACTATTTTATTTCCCTGTTCGGCAAGAAAACACTGGGTATCGCTTATTCCCTGGCGATCGCCGAAACCGTGCTGGCACCGGTCACTCCCAGTAATACTGCGCGCGGCGGCGGGATCATCCACCCGATTATGCGCTCTATCGCTGACAGTTTCGGTTCAAAAGCCGATGACGGCACCAGCGGAAAAATCGGCCGCTATCTGGCGCTGGTGAATTACAATACCAACCCTATCACGTCCGCCATGTTTATTACCGCCACCGCACCTAACCCGCTGATTGTCACCCTGATTGTACAGGAGGCCGGTAAAGGAGCAGAGCTGAGCTGGTCGATGTGGGCAGTGGCCGCATTTTTACCGGCGCTGATCTCGCTGATCACCATGCCGCTGGTGATCTATTTTCTGTATAAACCGGAGATCACTGCCACCCCGGATGCCCCGGAGTTTGCCCGTGAGCGGATCCGCGAACTCGGCCCGGTGTCCCTGCCGGAAAAAATCACACTCGGGGTCTTTATCCTGCTGCTGGCATTGTGGGCCGGTGTGCCCGGCTGGCTGTTCGGCAGTGAATATAACGTGAACCCGACTACCGCCGCCTTTATCGGCCTTGCCGCCCTGTTGTGCAGCGGTGTGCTGAGCTGGGATGATGTGCTGAAAAACAAAGGGGCGTGGGATACCGTGGTCTGGTTCGCCGCGCTGGTAATGATGGCATCATTCCTCGGCAAACTCGGGCTGATAAAATGGGTCTCGCTGACGGTCGGCGGCGGTATTGACCATCTCGGGATCGGCTGGACCGGCGGGATGCTGCTGCTGGTGCTGTTTTATGTCTATTCCCACTACTTTTTTGCCAGCACCACTGCGCATATCACCGCCATGTTCGCGGCGTTTTATGCCGCCGGACTGGCACTCGGCGCACCGCCGATGCTGCTCGGGCTGACCCTGGCGTTTTCCTCCTCGCTGATGATGTCACTGACTCATTACGGCACCGGCACCGCCCCGATTATTTTCGGTTCGGGTTACACCACCCTAGGTGAGTGGTGGAAAACCGGTCTGGTGATGAGCATCGTTAACCTGGTTATCTGGATTATCGCCGGCAGCCTGTGGTGGAAACTCCTCGGATACTGGTAACAGATTGACCGGCATCATCTTCCTGAGGGTATTCTTTGCCGAATTAAGAATTATCGCATAAAGAATACTTATATACTGACCCCGCAGTTTTTATCAGTGATAACACGGGGGGATGATGCAAAAGGAGATAGTGCAGCCGGTATCTGCGGACACCGGCGCGATTGAGCAGTCCGCGGATAATCCGTCGCCCTGTGCGCCGCTGACCCCGTCGGCGGAAACCCGCTATCTGAAAGCGATGGAGCAGACTGACCGTTATCACTGCCGCTATAATCCGTCCTATGCTCTGCTGGATAACGCAGAGCCCGCGCCGGTCATTCCCGCAGCGCTGTTCCGCAGCGGGTGTCCGGCCACGCACTCATTCTGTCAGATGCGTCTGCAATGGCTGGCGGCCACCTGCGCCATTGATTCCGCTGCAGAACATGCCCTCAGCGACTCACATTAGTACGCGGCACAGCGGGTACTGATTATTGATAACGGCCATAATCCGCTGACCACGGCAGAGCTGGTCATCGCCGCTTATATCACCGGTACAAAACGACATCCGTCTGCGGTGAAATAACACACCGCCGGCTTACGCAGCCTGACATTTGATCTGCTATTATTATTTGTCTCAGCAAAATCACGGATTTGATCGTTATGACCACAGAAGCACCCGTTTTTTTACTCGCCCCGCCTCAGCGTGATGAAGCGGATTATCTGACCCGCCTGTGCCTGCGTTCAAAACAACACTGGGGATATGATGAAAAATTTATGGCGACCTGCCGGGATGAACTGACCATTACCTCCGCTGATTTTGACCGTTCGCGGCTGATGACCGCACGAATCAACGGCAAAATTGCCGGTGTTGTGCAACTGACCATCAACCGCCAGGAAGAGAACGGAAAGCTATCCAAACTCTTTGTGCATCCGGATTATCTGCATCAGGGAATAGGCAGCGCACTGTACCAGTGGGCAGTTTCCTCCGCCCGGACACAGTGTATCAGCGCCCTTCTGGTGGATGCTGATCCCAACGCGGAAGCATTTTATATCCGCCAGGGGGCTATCCGCATCGGGGAAACGCCGTCGGAATCCCTGCCCGGCCGGGTTCTCCCGCTGTTACTGATTTCGCTGCACTGACACCGGCGCTGTTTTTTTATCCTCAGCCGCCGCATGTGCTGTCAGTGCCGGAAAATCCGCTTCGGTAAACGGCAGTGCGGTCACCGGCAGATTTCCGGGATTGTTTGTCCGCCACAGTTCAAATGACGCCAAATCCGCCAGAGACCAGCCCCGGTAGTACTGAGGTAGTGCCAGCCACGCCCCGGCAGCGGTTTCCTGCTCTGGCTGTGACGGCAGCCGGTCATCACTCACACTGTAATCCCGGCGCAGCACCAGAAACTTCTCCGGCACCCGCTGCCGCTTATCCCACCAGAGCCCGTCAATACTGTCAAACATCTGCCGGGTAACGGCTGCGGGCTGTGCATCCAGTTGTGCCAGCGCCTGCGGAAGAATACCCTCCATTCCCCGGTTAAAATCAGCCACTGACCCGCCGTGCCCCTGTAACAGCAATGTGATGGCAAGGCGCGCCCCCAGCAGATTGGAATAGAGATCTTCCGGGGTAAATGCCGAAATTTCTTCCGGAAAACCGGGAACTGAATGATAACCATACCACTGGGCAATTTCATGCCATGCCGCCAGGCGAAACGCGAGCCGCGCGGCCAGATACACACTCAGGGTATAGCGCTCTGCCGGATCCTGCGGCGGGATAAAATGGCGGAACTGAATACGGCGGGAAAACAGTTCATCCGACAGTATCAGCATCCGGGCATTACCAAGATGCGGATAGATTTGCGTGAACAGGTAATAAGTGTAATCGGCGGTATCCCGCACATGGGCGATATCAATAAATCCGCCGTGGCGGGAATAGATGATCCCGAGGTTTTCATTACTCAGGCCGATAACTTCCGCCACGCCAAACCAGAAGCTGTCATTGTAGACATGCTCCCCCAAATCACCGGCGGTCAGCACATTGCCGATGGTGTAAAACGGCACCGGAACCGGCCCCAGTTTTGCCTGCAAATCATAGCCGAATGCGCAGCAGGGGCGCAGCCCGTCAGGCGCCCCCACCTTATCTGCAACCGGAAATGCCTGAGCTGCCGTTTCCGTGGTCTGCGGAGAAAGATCGGCGCGTATAACCGGCACATCGGCCATCCGGCTCTGACAGCCGGATAACAGTACCATCATGATAATTGCGCTGATAAATACCCGCATCAGAAGGCTTCCCCGACCTGGAAATAAAAACCGCTGCTCTGTTTCCCGACCCCAAAATCAAGCCGCACATTCATCCGGGGTTTGAATTCAAAACGATATCCCACACCGACGTTCGGCAGCCAGTGACCGCCGCCGAGATGACGTGCACTCTCACTCATCGTCCCGCCGCCGGCCCAGAGCACAATACCGTGCCGCCAGTCCAGCTTGCGCCGGTACTCCACCTGTGAGGCAAAGACATGATTATCCTGATAGCGGCCGTCATAATAGCCGCGCATCTGCCGCCCATTACCGAGGCGGGAATACTGATCCCACGGCACATCTCCGGAGGCAAACCGCGCGTAGTTATCAAACGCCAGCACCGTTTTATCATCCAGCGGATAATAATAGTTGTACTGAATCTCGGTGGTATTAAACCGCGTATCACTGCCGAGTGACGGCGCATACCAGGTATAACGCAGATCCAGCGCCTGCCCCTGACGGGCATTCGGCAGGAAATCCCGGCTGTCATAACTGAAGGTGGCGCTGACCCCGGAACTGACCGCATGCCGGTCATAATCATGCTCATCCATATAGCGGCTGAACGGTTTATCCGGCGAGGCCGCATTCAGTGTGCTGAAATCCCAGCCTAACCCGATATAGGTATTATCCGCCACCCGGCGCAGCAGTGACGGCGTCAGCCGCAGTTGCTGTGACTTATATTCACCGAAATGATCTTTGACACGCCCGGCCTGATAGCCTTTCCCCCAGTAATCCGTCGGCACATTATTGATCGTGCCGCTGAGATAAAAACGCCAGTTATCATTATCCAGATAGGTGTAATTATTCAGGTTCAGCCCGAACGCCCCGGTTGAGGAGGCAAAACCACTGAGGGATAAGGTGGATATTTTACTGTCAGGATCACTATCCGCCTGATACATACCGACCAGCGCCACCCCGACGCCTAATTCCAGTTCAGGGGTATAAAACGGCCCGGGTAACACCCCCCAGTCGATGGTTTTGCTGCGGTCAAATTGGTTATTACTGCCCAGTCCGGACAGTGCATCATCAATTTGTTCCCGTGAGGGTAAATAACCGGCCTTTGCTGTGTGAACCGCCACCAGACCGGCAAATGCCAGCCCGGCGGAAAAATAACGAAATATCATTAAAAACGGAATTCTCCGGAAATAAAGAAACTGTTACGGTTATTAAAACCCACTTCTGAGATTATATTAAAATTGCGGGTCACTTCTAACCGGGCGCCGACCAGGTTGCTCCATTTATGAGCAAGATGCTGTTCAACATCGAATTTCATATCGCCGGGGATCATATTTTCCATGCCTCCCGGTAACGATAAGTTTAATCCGCTGATATCCCCTTTGAAACGCTGGGTAATATCCTGATACATAGCACCGGTCCAGACCTGTAATTTGGTATTTCCCTGACCGGCAATTAACGGTGAAAAAACAAATTCATAACCGACGCGGGGTGAAACAACCAATGCTTTAATATCACCGTCAAGGATATCAAGATTGGTTTTGGTATAGTTAACATCGACTGTACCGAAGAATTGCTCATAGGCACCGGCAAAAGTCACACCCGCACCATAAGTTTTCCCTTCGAAATCCAGTTTAAAGGGCTGACCTTCAATCTTAGAGTCAAGATTAATATTATGTATTTTTCCAAACATCTTAACATCCACCGAACCACCGGCCAGTGTTGTGTCAGATTTACCCTTTGTTTTTCCGTATAAACCATACACATTCATAAACGGAAATACCCATGAGTCTAACTTCAGCATATGGGTTTCTGTTTTTTCACGGGTATGACCGGCATCAATGTTAATACCTTCAACCGATGCTTTAAAAAGGCCTTCACCGACGACAATTTTTGTCGGCATAATAAAACCGATTTTATCCACAACAATATCCTGCCGCAGATTCATATAGTTATAACCGACACCAAACGGCTCGGGAAGATCATAACCACGGGCGCGGGCTTCATCGCCCCAGATAGGCAGAATACGGGATTTGGATTCAGAAGGACGGGTGGCATCAGGAGAGCCATCGTCATTTTGTGCAGAGCCGCCGGACTGGCTGACACTTAACGACAGAGTCGGGCCGTCAGCATAAGAAAAAGCGCTCAGGCTCAGTGAGCCGGTAATAATCAGAGTATGAAGTATCGGGCGTAACATAATATAAGCCGGTTTTGTTTAATTAAATGGTGATGAATTCTAACGGCTAATCCCCTCTGATTACGAGCTTTCTGTGCGATAATTAGTAATAATTGCTATGTACGTAACGTTATTGTCATTTACAGTAATAATAACTTAACATTATCATAATAAAATACACAGTAAATATGTAACCTGAAATATAAAACATTAATATCCATATAATCACATCGTATATTTTATATTAGATGCAATAATTTAAATAATAAGATCATTAACTTTCAATATTGCGGACATTATGCTATTTCCTTATAACTATAAACGCACCATCAACCCCACTAAATAATTAAAGGATACCAATATGCCTATTGCAGAGCCACGCAGAGATGACGTCATGACTGACTACGGTACACTTAATCGTCTTTATCCACAGACTGTTACATATAAAGTTGATAATAAAAATTATATTCTTATGGAAGATGAAAATGGTGAATTCCTCATCAAAGAAATCAGCCAGAAAGGGAAACTGGATAAAGATATTTCAAGTGGTCAATTCTCAAGATATTTCGACATCATTCAGGTAGCCTATGATGATAAAAATAAAAATACATATATTTGCGCTATCAGTTTAGGAGGAAAGAAAATGAAATTATTCCAGGCAAATAACCTGGGGATAGATAAAAAGTATTCCAAAGATTATGTCATCAACGGCCGGAAATCATTTAACTTCTTTTTCATTGACGGGTTACTCCATCTTTTTGAATGCGATGAAGACAACAAAGGCCGCTATAGTATTTATTCAATTTCTTTTTAATAAAAACCAATATTACTTTAGCATTAAAAACATCAAAATAAGTTGTAATTACGGGAGGCTTTAATTTATTATATCCGGATTATTCAGAAACAGTTATTATTCATGGATAGAATTTAACTGTTATAAGTCCTGAATCCTGGTTATAAGATAATATGTCTGATAATAAAATAGTAGATTCCTGCTGTCTCCCTGCAAAAGCCACGTTATTTTCATTACGTGGCTTTTCAGCATCAGCACCGTGATACCCGTCTGACTTCCCCGGTTTTGCGATCTTCCTCCACCCTTTTCAATAATTCACCGCGGTACAGGAAGGAATCCCCTCTTTCATCATAATCTGTGTTATTTTAAGCATATTAATGAAGACAATCCCGGGAACGGGCAGTTGATAAACCGTAACTCTTTCAGAGTGTTAACAGAATCCTTATGACTGACAACCAAAACTTTGACTCCCATACACCCATGATGCAGCAGTACTTCCGGCTCAAGGCACAACATCCGGATATTCTGATGTTTTACCGGATGGGTGACTTCTATGAGCTGTTCTTTGATGATGCCAAACGGGCAGCACAGTTACTGGATATTTCACTGACCAAACGCGGCCAGACCGCCGGTCAGCCGATCCCGATGGCCGGTGTGCCGCATCATGCGGTTGAGGGATACCTGGCAAAACTGGTTCAGCTCGGGGAATCCGTTGCCATCTGTGAGCAAATCGGCGATCCGGCCACCAGCAAAGGCCCGGTGGAGCGCAAAGTGATTCGTATCGTCACACCGGGAACGGTCAGTGATGAAGCGCTGTTACAGGAGCGTCAGGATAACCTGCTCGCCGCTGTCTGGCAGGATGCGCGCGGCTTTGGTTACGCCACTCTGGATATCACATCCGGCCGTTTCCGTATCCTCCAGTTAGACGATAAAGACGCGATGGCCGCGGAATTACAGCGCACCCGCCCGGCAGAGCTGCTCTACCCGGAAGATATGGCGGATTTCGCCATTATTCAGAATCAGAAAGGGCTGCGCCGCCGTCCGTTGTGGGAATTTGAGCTCGAAACTGCTCGTCAGCAGCTGACATTACAGTTCGGCACCCGGGATTTGCACGGCTTCGGCGTGGAAAATGCTCCGCTGGCCTTACAGGCCGCCGGATGTCTTCTGCAATATGTCAAAGATACCCAGCGCACCTCGCTGCCGCATATCCGCAGTGTGACCCTGGAAAATCTGCAGGAAAATGTGATTCTGGATGCAGCCACGCGCCGCAATCTGGAAATTACCCAGAACCTCAGCGGCGGCACCGAAAATACCCTGTCGTCCGTACTGGATCTGTGTGTCACCCCGATGGGCAGCCGGATGCTCAAGCGCTGGCTGCACTCCCCGCTGCGTGACAGAGCCGTGCTCGCCAACCGCCAGCAGGCGATTGCCGCGCTGATGGAAATCAGCCCGGATTTACAGCCGGTTCTGCGCCAGATTGGCGATCTGGAACGAGTGCTGGCACGTCTGGCACTGCGCACCGCCCGTCCGCGCGACCTGGCGCGGATGCGCCATGCTTTTTCACAGTATCCGGATATTCAGGCACAGCTGAGTGCAGTATCTGATCCGTATATTCAGACACTGCAACAGCGTATTGGTCAGTTTGACGAATTACAGGCTCTGCTGGAGCGGGCCGTTGTTGAAGCGCCGCCGGTACTGGTGCGTGACGGCGGTGTGATTGCCCCGGGCTACAATGAAGAGCTGGATGAGTGGCGTGCACTGGCGGACGGTGCCAGTGATTATCTCGATAAACTGGAAATCCGCGAGCGGGAAAAACTCGGCATCGATACACTGAAAGTCGGGTTTAATGGTGTCCACGGTTACTATATTCAGGTCAGCCGCGGACAAAGCCACCTGGTACCGATCCATTACGTCCGCCGTCAGACCCTGAAAAATGCCGAGCGCTACATCATCCCGGAACTGAAAGAGTATGAAGATAAGGTTCTGACCTCCAAAAGCAAAGCGCTGGCGATTGAAAAAGCCCTTTATGATGAGTTATTTGATCTGCTGCTTCCGCACCTGGAAGCTCTGCAGCTCAGCTCTGATACCCTGGCGGAACTGGATGTGCTCACCAACCTGGCCGAGCGCGCGGAAACCCTCAATTACACCTGCCCGCAACTGACGGATAAAGTCGGTATTCAGATCACCGGCGGTCGTCACCCTGTTGTCGAACATGTACTGACAGAGCCGTTTATCGCCAACCCGCTGACGATGTCACCACAGCGCCGCCTGCTGATCATCACCGGCCCGAACATGGGCGGTAAGAGTACCTATATGCGGCAGACAGCGCTTATCGCACTGCTCGCCTATATCGGCAGTTTTGTACCGGCGGAAAAAGCCGTTATCGGCCCGGTGGATCGGATTTTCACCCGCGTCGGGGCATCGGATGATCTCGCTTCCGGCCGCTCCACCTTTATGGTGGAAATGACCGAAACCGCCAATATCCTGCATAACGCCACAGAGCAGAGCCTGGTACTGATGGATGAAATCGGGCGCGGCACATCCACCTATGATGGTTTATCGCTGGCCTGGGCTTGTGCGGAAAGCCTGGCGAACCGTATCAAAGCACTGACACTGTTCGCCACCCACTATTTCGAGCTGACCACGCTGCCGGAAAAACTGGAAGGCGTGGCCAATATCCATCTGGATGCGGTTGAGCACGGCGACACCATTGCCTTTATGCACAGTGTGCAGGATGGTGCGGCCAGCAAAAGTTACGGCCTTGCGGTCGCCCTGCTCGCCGGCGTGCCACGTGATGTGATTAAACGCGCGAAGCAGAAGTTGCGCGAGCTGGAATCGCTGTCACTGAATGCAACGGCAAGCCATGTGGAAACACCGCAAATGAATCTGCTGGATACCCCGGAGGAAGCGGCTCCGGCACTGGATGCGCTGGCGGGGATTAACCCGGATTCACTGACACCGCGTCAGGCACTGGACTGGCTCTACCGCCTGAAAGAGATGCTCTGACAGCCGGACAAAAGAAAAGGGGGGAATAAATTCCCCCTTTTACATGAATAATATTTATAACTGCTCTGAGAACGCTGTTTTACGGATCACTCAGTTAAACAGTGAATTCTCACATAACCCGTGGTTGTGCAGGATATCCTTCAGGCGGCGTAAACCTTCCACCTGAATCTGCCGCACACGTTCGCGGGTTAAACCAATCTCGCGTCCCACATCTTCCAGTGTCTCCGCCTCATAGCCCAGCAAACCAAAACGACGCGCCAGCACTTCCCGCTGCTTCGGATTCAGTTCATACAGCCATTTCACAATGCTCTGCTGCATGTTGTTATCCTGCAGCCGGTTTTCCGGTGTGACATCATTTTCGTCAGACAGAATATCCAGCAGTGCTTTATCTGAATCCGCACCCACCGGGACATCCACTGAGGTGATGCGCTCATTCAGACGCAGCATACGGCTGACATCATCCACCGGTTTATCCAGCTGTTCGGCAATTTCTTCCGCTGTCGGCTCATGATCCAGCTTTTGTGCCAGCTCACGGGCGGTGCGCAGATAGACATTCAGTTCTTTGACAATATGGATAGGGAGACGGATGGTACGGGTCTGGTTCATGATAGCCCGTTCAATAGTCTGACGGATCCACCATGTTGCATAGGTAGAAAAACGGAAGCCTTTCTCCGGATCAAATTTCTCCACCGCACGGATCAGCCCGAGGTTGCCCTCTTCGATCAGATCAAGCAGCGCCAGCCCGCGATTACTGTAGCGGCGGGAGATTTTAACCACCAGACGGAGGTTACTTTCAATCATACGCTGGCGCGCTGCGGTATCACCCCGCAGGGCGCGCCGTGCAAAAAAGACTTCTTCTTCTGCGCTGAGCAGCGGTGAAAAGCCTATCTCACCAAGATAAAGCTGAGTAGCATCCAGGACACGCTGGCTGACACTCTGCACGAACTCAATGTCCGGGCCGGGATCGTCAGATTCGCTCTCCTCTGCCAGCTGCTTCTCATCAAACAGCTCTTCATCTTCATCCTGCCCGGCGGCAAAATTTTCGTCGTATAACTCGTTAGCGTTCAGTGGATTACGGCTCATCAGCTTGCTCCTACCCCGATAATTCAGGCAGAACAAGCTGTTCTGCCGTTTATCGCTGCGGTAAGTACTGCAGCGGGTTGACTGATTTTCCCTTGTAACGAATTTCAAAGTGTAATCTTACAGATGTGGTTCCGCTGCTGCCCATCGTGGCAATTTTCTGACCAGCTGCGACGTCCTGCTGATCTTTAACCAGGATGGAATCGTTATGCGCGTAGGCTGTCAGGAAATCATCATTGTGCTTGATGATGACCAGATTACCGTAGCCGCGTAACGCATTACCGGTATACACCACTTTACCCGGCGCTGAAGCAAAAACAGGCTGTCCACGTGTACCACCGATATCAATACCCCGGTTACCGCTGGTAGGTCCTGTGTAGTTGGAAATGACTTTGCCTTCCGCTGGCCAGCCCCATTTAAAGGAACCACTATTTACGGCGACAGGCGCGCTGGTTGTTGTTGCCGGTGCGGTAACGGCTGCGGTTGTTGCCGCTGTGGTGGCGGCAGTGCCGTTATTCGCTTTTGCCTGTGCGGTGACCTGAGATGAGAGCATCTTACCGCCGGCCGGTTTAGCGCCTGCAGATTCAGAATACGCATTAGTTGGTTGAGAATCAACCACCCCGTTTTGCGGAGTATTCCTATTTGTTGCGACCTGAGTACCGCTGCTGACCGGTGCAACATTGTTGCCGCCGCCGTTGCTTAACCGAATCACCTGCCCTTCGTTCAGGCTGTACGGCTCAGGAATATTGTTCTGTGATGCCAGTTCGCGGAAGTCAGATCCGGAGATATAAGCGATGTAAAATAATGTATCACCGCGCTGAACCGTATAGGTATTTCCGCTGTAACTGCCTTTCGGGATCGCATCATAATTACGGTTGTACTGAATCCGGCCATCGCTGCTGGTCTGCACATTGGCAGAGCGCGGCTGCTGCACACTCCGGCTGACCGGCTGTGTGTTATTGGCGGAACTGAGCTGAGGACGTACCGGCATCGGTGTGGACACAGATGTACTGTTGTTATCATTGCCTGCTGTCATTACCGGTGCACTGCTGCTTTCGTCCACACTGCTGATTGGTGCGGCATGATACGGCGTTGAGCATCCGGCCAGAACCGTGCTCATCAGTGACCCAATTGCAACCCATCGTATTGTTTTCATAGGGTTTCTTGAGTTCATATTCCTTCTCCCGAAACTGGAAATAGTGCGAAAACTGACAATCAGAAAGTCACCACGCGGCCGCAGGCCACATGGCAGGATTGTATTATTAAAACAGATACTAAGCGAAATGAAAAAGTCTTGTTACCAAAATAGCCATTTTTATCCCAGATCGCCGTGAATCAGGGGAACAAACCGGACTGTTCCGATCGATTGGGTATGAAAATCATTGCCCCGGCGGCGGATCAGTTTAAGCATCTGCTGCTGTTCCCCCACCGGTATCACCATCCGGCCGTTATCCGCCAGCTGACTGAGCAGCGCCGGCGGGATATCACTGGCGGCGGCGGTGACAATAATGCCGTCAAACGGACCACGGGACGGCCAGCCTTCCCAGCCGTCACCGTGACGGGTGGAAATATTATGCAGATCAAGCTGTTTAAAGCGGCGTTTGGCATGCCACTGCAGTCCCTTAACCCGCTCAACAGAGTAAACATGCGCCGCAAGGTGTGCGAGGATCGCCGTCTGATAGCCGGAGCCGGTGCCGATTTCCAGCACATGCGCCTGCGGAGCCGGATCCAGCAGTTCTGTCATCTTAGCCACCATAAACGGCTGGGAGATGGTCTGCCCGTAGCCAATCGGCAGCGCGGTATTGTCGTAAGCTTTGTGTGTCAGCGCCTCATCGACAAAATTCTCCCGCGGGACAGCCGCCATCGCCTGTAACAGACGTTCATCGCGGATCCCGGCCTGACGTAACTGTGTAATCAGATCCTGTACCACCCGGCGGATCATTCCTGTATCACCCCTGCTTTTTGTAACCAGTCTTCTAATTTTTCCTGCACGCTGTAGGCGGTCAGATCAACATGCAGCGGCGTGACAGAGACATAACCTGCATCCACCGCCGCGAAATCGGTATCCGGCCCGGTGTCCAGTTTTTCCCCCGGAGGGCCGAGCCAGTACAGCGGATTTCCTTTCGGATCCATCTGTGTGTAGACCACATCCGGTGCCCGGCGCGTTCCGCAGCGGGTCACTTTCATTCCTTTGATCTCACTGAGCGGAACATCCGGCACATTCACGTTCAGAATATTACCGGCCCGTAACGGCACCTGCTGCAGCATGGTCAGCAGACGGCAGGTAATTTCCGCTGCTGTATCATAATGGGTTTCGCCGTTCAGGGAGACCGCAATCGCCGGTAATCCCAGGTGACGTCCTTCCATTGCCGCAGCAACCGTACCGGAGTAGATCACATCATCCCCGAGGTTCGGGCCGCAGTTAATCCCGGAAACCACAATTTCCGGGCGCGGGCGCATCAGCAGATTAGCACCGATATAGACACAATCCGTCGGCGTGCCTTCCACCAGCGCAATATCGCCGTTCTCATGCACTACCGTACGCAGCGGGCGGTCGAGTGTCAGCGCGTTGGATGCCCCGCTGCGGTTGCGATCAGGTGCAACCACCTGCACATGGTAAGTACGCCGCAGCGCCTCAGACAATGTCCGGATCCCCGGCGCACTGACGCCGTCATCATTACTCACCAGAATTCGCAGCACAACGGTATCCTTTTTTATCAGTAACAGCTCGTTTATCACGACAGAAAACTATTTTATCAAGTTAGCCGCGATAAAAAAGGGTTATAACAGATTTAGTCTGATTGCTTTTTTCATATTCAGTTGCATGATACTTGTATTATTTATGACTGAAAGGATTTCTGCATGGCTATCTGTAAACGAATCACAGCTACCCTGTTCACCGCACTGACTGCCGGACTGTTTCTGGTATCAGAGGCATTCGCGCTGTCACCTCAGGAAGAGACCAGAGTGGAAAACCTGCTGACCGCTGTCAGGAAGCAGGAACAGCTGATTTTTATCCGCAACGGCAGTGAGCATAATGCCGCCGACGCGGAATCACATCTGCGCCTGAAATTAAGCAAAACGAAAAAACGTCTGAGCACCGCAGAGCAGTTTGTGGATAAGGTGGCATCCGGCTCCTCCATCAGCGGTAAGCCGTATCAGGTAAAACTGCCGGGCAAAGATCCGGTGGATGCCAAAGTGTATCTGACTGAATTACTGGCGGAAACAGACAAAGCCGCCGCAGCAAAACCTGAATAAAAAAACAGAATAAAAAAAGGGCCGGAAATTATTCCACCCCTTTTTTATGTTAATCAGTCAGTTGATTATTCACTGAATTCCGCCGCCTGATCCGCTTCCAGCTCAATAATTTCGCGGATAACACTGGTGGCAAAACTGCCGGCCGGCAGGAAGAAGGATAAACGGACGGTTTCATCATCCATCCATTCAGATGTAAAATGCTCCGGATACAACATCAGCGCTCGGCGGGCATTATCCGCCCCCTCTTTTTCCGCCAGTTGCCACAGTGATTGCCACGGTGCCAGCTGTCCTGTTTCAAAGGCCAGTGCCGCATCCTGAGACCCCAGATCACCCTTGCCCGGTAACGGCGCTGTAATGCGCAGTTCACGGTTATCCAGACGCTGCTGTACATCCGCCAGTTCATCCGCCTGAACCGCAAACCAGCTGCCGCGCCCGGCGAGCTGTACCGCATCACCCTGCAATGCGGTTGCCTGAAGCTGCTGTGTCAGACGGGCGTCCGCCACCGCGTTAAACATCGCACTGCGGGCAGCGGAGAGATAAAAACCGCGTTTGCTGCGATCTTTCACACTGATTTCGCCGTCAGCCCAGCGCTGTGCGAAATGCAGATTCTGGCCGTTGCGCCCGAAACGCTGCTCACCGAAATAATTCGGCACCCCGGACTGCGCAATCTGCTGCAGACGCTGTTCTGTCGCGGCGCGATCGCTGATCCGGCGCAGCACAATAGTAAACTGATTACCTTTCAGCGCACCGATCCGTAATTTGCGTTTCTGGCGGTTAACCGCCAGGACTTCGCAGCCTTCAAGCTGCATCTGCGCGAAATCCGGTGTTTCTTTTCCCGGCATCTGCAGGCAGAACCACTGCTCGGTGACCGCATGGCGATCTTTCAGCCCGGCGTAGCTGACAGCACGGGCGGCGATTTTCGCAAATTTGGCCAGTTCTTCCGCCACAAACCGCGTGTTACAGCCGGTTTTGCGGATACGGACCATCACATGTTCGCCGTCACCGTCAGGTTCAAACCCCAAATCTTCCTGCACCAAAAAATCTTCCGGCTGTGCTTTCAGTACCCCGGTGGCCGCTGGTTTACCGTGGAAATAACTGACCGGGAGACTCATGCTTCAGCCTTCACAAGCAGCGCTACCGCCTCACAGGCGATCCCTTCTTTGCGGCCAGTGAAACCGAGTTTTTCGGTGGTGGTGGCTTTCACATTGATATCATCCATATGACACTGCAAATCTTCCGCCAGATTCACCCGCATCTGCGGGATATGCGGCAGCATTTTCGGTGCCTGGGCGATAATAGTGACATCCAGATTACCCAGTCTGTAGCCTTTTTCCTGAATACGACGGAATGCCTCACGCAGCAGCACACGGCTGTCCGCGCCTTTATAGGCCGGATCCGTATCGGGGAATAATTTGCCGATATCCCCCAGCGCCGCCGCACCCAGCAATGCGTCGGTGGCCGCATGCAGAGCGACATCACCGTCGGAATGCGCCAGTAATCCCTGTTCGTAAGGAATGCGGACGCCCGCAATCACAATCGGGCCTTCGCCGCCGAAGGCATGAACATCAAAACCGTGTCCGATTCTCATCATGTTGTCTGTTCCTTATTGTTATTGGACAGGTAGAACCCGGCAAGTGCGAGATCTTCCGGCTGTGTGACTTTAATATTGTCCGCGCGGCCGGGCACCAGCAACGGCTGATAGCCGCAAAACTCCAGCGCGGAGGCTTCATCAGTGATCACTGCCTGCTGAGACAGCGCCTGCTGCAGACAGGTGCGCAGCAGATGAAGCGGGAAAAATTGCGGGGTCAGGGCGTGCCACAACTGTGTGCGCTCAACAGTGTGATCAATACCGGTATATCCGGCAGATGCCACACCCCGCTTCATGGTATCACGTACCGGTGAGGCCAGAATCGCCCCCTGCACGCGGTTACCGGTTTGTGTGTCTGACATCACGGCCAGCAGCCGGTTCAGATCTGTCAGTTGCAGACAGGGACGCGCTGCGTCATGTACCAGCACCCAGCTGTTTTCCGGAGTATGCTCAGCGAGATAATCGAGACCGGCCAGGACAGAATCCGCGCGCTCACCACCGCCGGTGACAGTTCGGATCCGGGGATGCCGCGCGACCGGTAATGTACTGAAAACCGTATCCTGCGGATGCAGCGCCACGACCACCTGTGTGATGCGCGGGTGTTCCAGCAGAATAGCGAGGGTATGTTCCAGAATGGTTTTTCCGGCAATAATCAGGTATTGCTTGGGGCATTCGCACTGCATGCGGGTACCGGTACCGGCGGCCGGGATCAGCGCCGTGACCGGAGCATCATCAGAAATACCGGACAGATCCGGTGCCGGTTGTGCGCCGGTCATTGCGGAAGAAAGTATTGTCATAAGGATTAGTTACTGCGACTTTGTGGCTGCGCATTCTGCTGTGTCCGTTTTTCGGACAGGACCCGGTAAAAGCTTTCGCCGGGCTTGATCATGCCTAATTCACTGCGCCCGCGCTCTTCGATGGCCTCAAGCCCGTCGTTCAGATCGCCGATCTCAGCAAACAGCTGTTCGTTACGGGCTTTGAGCTTCGCATTTACCTGTTCTGATGCAGCAACATCTTCACTGACCTGTACATAGTCGTGAATACCGTTTTTCCCTAACCACAATGAATATTGCAGCCAGCCCAGAATAACTAAAAGTAATAGCGTCAGTTTGCCCATCACCGCCCCCGAAAAGATCGGCTAATCTTCCCATAAGATCGGCGCAGATGCTACTGTTCCGTCCGTTATTCGGACAGAAGATCAGTAAACATCCCGCTGATAACGTTTTGCTGTCCGTAATCCGTTCAGAAAAACCTGTGCCTCTTCTGCGGACATCGCCCCTTCACTGCGGATAATATCCAGTAATGCGGCATCCGTGTCTTTTGCCATCCGGAAAGCATCCCCGCACACATATACGTACGCGCCCTGCTCCAGCCAGCGCCAGACGGTTTCCCGCATTTCAGACAGCTTATCCTGCACATAAATCTTCTGCGGCTGATCCCGCGACCAGGCGGTTGTCAGCTCCGTCAGTACGCCCTGACGCACAAAATCTGTCAGCTCTGTCTCATACAGAAAATCGCTTTTTTCATGCGGATTGCCGGTAATCAGCCAGTTTTTTCCGCCGGATTGCTGAGCCGCACGCTGCTGAAGAAACGCACGGAACGGCGCAATGCCGGTACCCGGCCCTATCATAATCACCGGTTTTTCCGGATCATCCGGCAGGCGGAAGTGATCATTGTGTTCCACAAAACAGGCAACCGTATCCCCGGGCTGTAACTGATGCGTCAGGTAACGAGTTGCCGCACCGTAGCGGGTGCGCCCGTCAGTCCGGAACTCCACCACCCCGGCGGTCAGATGCACTTCATCCGGTGAGACCAGCGGCGACGAGGAAATGGAGTATAAACGCGGCATCAGCGGCGGCAGGCAATCCACCCAGGCCTGTGCGGAGGTCTGCACGGCAAACTCACGCACCATATCCGCCACCGGTCTGCGCTGTGCGTACGATATCAGCTGCTGCGGATCCGCAATCATATCCAGCAGTTCCGGCGCGTTACTGAGGCGGGCGTAAGCCGCCACAACCGGTGCACTGTTGATGGTCAGCTCACACTGCGTCATCAGGGCGTCACGCAGAGAATACGATTTCCCTTTCAGCATGACACGCTCAGTACCGTCAAACCAGAGCAGTCCCAGCAGCTCACTGACCAGCTCCGGGCTGTTTTCCGGATACACACCCAGCGCATCACCGGTCTGATACTGCAACCCGGTGCCGCGGATATCCAGCACAATCTGACAGACATGCTTTTCCGATTCCGGTGCGGTCAGGCGCACAGCGCGGCGCAAAACCGCAGACTGTGGTTTATCACGCTGATGCGGCTGTGAATCAATCTGCACCACCGTATTGTGAGTGAAGCGGCTGAGCCGCTCTTCATCTGCCGGCGGTGTCAGATTCAGCAGCTCAGGGAGTAACTGAGAGATCCAGTTATCTGCGGTAACCTGATAATCGCTGTCTGCTTCCGCACGCGGCAGGATCCGCTGCGCCCCGAGGGCATGCAGGCGGTTATCAAAATTCTTTCCGGCCTGACAAAACTGCGGATACGCCCGGTTACCCAGCGCCAGCACCGCGTAACGGATTTTTGTCAGCGAAGGTGCCTGAACAGAATGAAGGAAATGAAACAGCGGCAGGGCTTCTTCCGGTGCATCCCCATCCCCGGTGGTGGCACAGACAAGCACCACCAGCGGTGATTCCGGAAATGCAGTCAGTGAGAGGTCTCCGGCATTCACCAGACGTACCGCCCGCTGCGCACTGAACAACTGATCCCGCAGGGATTCCGCCACACGCCGGGCGTTACCGGTCTGAGATGCGGCGATCAGCAAAATATCCGCCGGTTCCCGTTCCGCCGCAGACGGCGCTGCCGCTGCCCGTTCACGGCACCAGGCCGATAACCAATTCAGCTGTTGCGGAGTCAGTCTGTCAAGTAAGGGTTGCAGGTGCTGCCAGTCAGGCGCGGAGAGCGGAGAGGTTGTGATCGGCGATGTCATAGTAAACCCGGTAAATGAGTGTATTCGTTATTATTCTGACGTTCCAACATAGAGAAAAGTACCGGTTTTGTCGATGAAAAATAGCCGGGCATTTCTGTTATTTATTCGCCACTTTACTGTTTTTTGGTAACATTTTCACTGAATATTGCGTAAAATGACGCTTTTATTATGCCATACCGTCATTATCCGGAGAGAGTTATGAGCACCACGATTTTTAAAGAGTTCCAGTTCGAAGCCGCCCACCGCCTGCCGCATGTCCCGGAAGGCCATAAATGCGGGCGTCTGCACGGGCATTCCTTTCTTGTCCGTCTGGAGCTGAGTGGTGAGGTGGATGTACATACCGGCTGGCTGATCGATTTTGCTGAGGTCAAACAGGCATTTAAACCGATTTATGACCGTCTGGATCATCACTACCTCAATGAGATCCCGGGGCTGGAAAACCCGACCAGTGAAGTGCTGGCGGAGTGGATCTGGCAGCAGACCAAACTGCTGCTGCCGATGCTGAGTGCCGTGCTGGTCAAAGAGACCTGTACCGCCGGCTGTATTTACCGCGGTGAATAATCAGGCAATATTAAGATATTTATGAGTCTGCATCGAGAAACGCCAGTTACGCGCGATGCAGGTCTCAATACAGAGAGCAGTGGCAGCCGGTTTCTGACTGATCGGCTGCAACGCCACCACCGGCTGTTTATCCCCCGGCAGTTTCGCCAGCAGTAAATCCAGTTCATCAATATCCCGCTGCCGCCCGACCGGGTGTTTCACCTCATCAGCCCGCAGCAGTGAAGGTGTCAGCACATCATAGCCGCCGCGCATATTCACTTTCGGGGAAACGGTCACCCAGGTCTTCTCACTGCACTGCACCGGTTGTGTGCCGCTGGTTTCAATCTGGCACTGATAACCCCGTCCTTCCAGCACCGCCGTCAGCGGCCGTAAATCGTATAAGCACGGTTCACCGCCGGTGATCACAACATGGCGGGCTGTATAACTTTTCGCCTCAAACTGCATAATAATGCTGTCTGCATCCAGAGAGGCCCAGCGGTCGTCCTCCTCTGTTTTGTTCATCATGTCTTCTGCTGAGCAGGCTTTTTCCGGTAACTGTTCCCAGGTATGTTTGGTATCACACCAGCTGCACCCGACCGGACAGCGCTGCAAACGGACAAAAATCGCCGGAACGCCGGTAAAAACCCCTTCGCCCTGCAATGTCTGAAAGATTTCGTTAATAGGGTATTGCATCACTCATCTGTTCCTTACGTTTAAGGCCGTATTATTGCAGATAATTATCCCGTCAGCATGACTCTTTATGTTAAAGTACCGGGTTGACTCTGACCGCGTTTCACATCAGTAAAAACGCTGCTAATCATGACAGCGACAGGATTAATTACATGAAAGAAAATAATACGGCGCTACGACGGGGGCTTACAGGGCGGCACATCCGCTTTATGGCACTCGGATCGGCGATAGGTACCGGCCTGTTTTACGGCTCGGCAGCCTCTATTGAGCAGGCGGGTCCTGCTGTTCTGCTGGCCTACCTTATCGGGGGTGCGGCAGTCTTTATGGTGATGCGTGCGCTGGGCGAAATGGCAGTCCACCATCCGGTACCGGGTTCATTTTCACAATATGCCAGCCATTATATGGGGCCGCTCGCCGGGTTCCTCACCGGCTGGAACTATGTTTTTGAGATGCTGATTGTCTGTCTCGCGGACGTCACCGCCTTCGGCTTCTATATGAAGCTCTGGTTCCCGGATGTCGATCAGTGGATCTGGGTGCTGGGGATTGTGTGTTTCATTGGTGCGCTGAATTTATGTCACGTGAAGATATTCGGGGAGATGGAGTTCTGGCTCTCGATTGTCAAAGTGACCGCAATTATCGCCATGATTGTCGGCGGCGCGGCGATTATGCTGTTTGGCTTCGGCCAGGAAACCGCACATCCTACCGGTATCAGTAACTTATGGGAATTCGGCGGCTTTATGCCGAACGGAATAAGCGGGGTAATAGCCTCACTGGCCATTGTGATGTTTGCCTTCGGCGGCATTGAAGTGATCGGTATCACTGCCAGTGAAGCACAAAACCCGGAAAAAACCATTCCGAAAGCGATCAACGCAGTACCGCTGCGTATTCTGCTGTTCTATGTGCTGACACTGTTTATCCTGATGTGTATCTTCCCGTGGAACCAGATCGGCCATAACGGCAGCCCGTTTGTGCAGATTTTCGAGAAACTGAATATCTCCTACGCGGCCAACATTCTGAACCTGGTGGTGATCACCGCAGCCGTTTCTGCCATTAACAGTGATATCTTCGGTGCAGGCCGGATGATGTACGGCATGGCGCAGGAAGGTCAGGCACCGAAATCCTTTATGAAGCTCACCAAAAACGGTGTGCCGTGGATGACAGTTCTGGTGATGAGTGCAGTTCTGCTGGTCGGCGTGGTGCTTAACTACCTGATCCCGGAAAAAATCTTCATCATTATCGCCTCTATCGCAACCTTCGCGACCGTCTGGGTCTGGCTGATGATTCTGTTATCTCAGGTGGCAATGCGCCGTAAGATGAAACCGGAAGAGGTCAAAACCCTGAAATTCCCTGTACCGATGTGGCCGGTTGCGCCCGCTCTGACCATCGCCTTTATGGTCTTTGTGATCGCCCTTCTGGGTTACTTCCCGGATACACGTGTGGCACTGATGGTGGGGATTGCCTGGGTGGTAATTCTGACTGTTGGTTATTTTGCCGGTGTGAAAAAACGGGTATAAACAGACAACTCACTGTTCTGAAAACACGAAACCGGGTGAATCATACACCCGGTTTTTTTATGTCCGGTATCAGGGTTCGCTGTTGATACGCTGAATACGGGAGCCCATAATCTGTAACGTTCTGAGCACCATATTGATGCCTTTGAGCGTGTCCTGATCTTTCAGTAATTTATAGGTATTACGGAAATTGTACTTTTCATCACTGTACATCATTTCCATTTTGGCCTTGTTCAGCGCCAGTCCGCTTTCCCACAATAATGCGATACCTGATTCCGCATTATCCGCCAGTTTATTGACCTCATTCTTGCCGATAATATCGACCAGATCCGAGACCAGAGACAGCAAATCAATCACATTATCAAAGCGGTTCAGCTGCATTAATACCGCCAGTTTTTCCGCTGTTTGTGCGGATAATTCAGGCTGTGGCGCAGCAGTCTGTTCATTCATCTGTTCTGTTGCAGACATTGCAGTTTCCTCTGTTATACCAGGCCGCGAACGGTTGACCAGTACAGCCCGCGGTTAAAACCGGTACGCAGCAGGCCACCCAGCTTTGTCGCCGGTGTCGGTAACACATCATGCTTATAATCATACTGAAGCGGCATCCCTGCATTCAGCCCCATCTGGGCGACTGCCTGAACCCGTCCGTCATAAATGGCGGTGGTATAGCCGAAACGCATCTCGCCGATAATATTATCCACCACGACAGTCGACTGGTTATGGCAACTGCCGGCCGCTTTACTGATAGGCAGATCCACAGTATCCCCGAGGACATACACGTTTTTCAGTCCGTACACCTGTAACGTTTCCGGATCTGTCGGCAGCCAGCCCTCTTCCGGGTCGCCGTCGGATAATCCGGTATTGCGTACCGATTCCACCGCAGAAATCGGCGGCGTACCTATCAGCAGATCAAACGGCTGCTCTTCCCCTTCTTTGGAATAAGCAATTTTCTTTTCAGGGCAGACACGCTCCAGGGTAAAACCGCGCTGAGCCCGAATATTACGTTCCTGAAAGACCGCCGGCAGAACTTCACAGACATTTTTCTGCATAAACAGGCAGTTACGTAATAACTGAGATACTGTCGGATAGGTATAAACGATTTCGATATCCTGGCGGACACGACGCTGACGGAAATAATCATCCAGCATCAGCGTGGTTTCCATCGGCGCGATACCACACTGGTGAGGAACATTAGGGGTATTCGGGAAAGAAACCGTAATAAAAATCCGGCCTTTTTCGAATTTTGCCAGTTTTTCCGCCAGCTGGCGGGCAGGTTGATACTGATAGAAATGATCGGCAGCTTCTTTCATTCCGGAGATCCGATCCGGTCTCGGCTGACAGCCGGTGGCGATCACCAGGTAGTCATATCCGTATTTGGTGCCACTCTTTCCCTGCAGCGTCTGTGATGCAAAATCAAAATGCTCGACACGGTCGTGAATAAACTGAATTTCGGGGCGAAGCAGAGAGCGTTGTGACTTTCGTAATTCCTCTTTCAGATACAGATTAAAAGCCACATACATAAACGCAGGTTTATAATAGTGCCATTCACTGTCTGAAATAAGGACAACTTCCACTTTCTTCTGATAAATATCATTTAACAGCTTTCTGGTCAGAATATTTGCGACCATCGTGCCGCCGGCGCCGCCGCCAACAATAACAATACGCTGCATAGAGTCTCCGGTTTTATTACTTAATTAGTTAATAATAAATAACACCAGGCAATAACAACCAGATAACTATAGTTAGTATAAATAATATTGCATTAATATTATTACTTAATGATAACAGTGATAAACAATATCATCAGATATTTTTACATGAACTCAGCAATTAAAGGATAGTGATCTGAAGCATCTGTCTGCATAACGTCCGATAAAACCAGTTTAAATCCGCGATAAAACAGATAATCCAGCGGGTGACCAAATGCTTTTGTCCGGATATCATCCGGAAACAGCACTTCTTTCAGGCCCTGCGCACGGGCAAAACGTTTCAGGGCATTCATACGCTGCCTGCTCCAGGCGTTAAAATCACCGCCGAGGATCACCGGCCCGATATGACAGCGGATCTGAGAGCCGACCGTATTCAGCTGGCGCCGGTAAACATCCACACCAAAACTGAAATTAATAGCATGGACGTTAATCACCATCAGCTGACGGCCATCCGGCAACGGGTACACAGTAACTAATGCGGATTTAGGCAGACGCAATAAGGGTTCTTTCTGCTGTAACGGGCAGCAATAGATTGGATGGGAGGTTGCCAGTGTCATCACACCGGAAGGATGCTGCTGAAAATGCAGCGCGGGAACCTGATCAGCAACAAGCTGGTGTTTTCCGGCCAGGCTGACCAGTTCAGGAGAAGGCTGTGCTTCCTGAAGCAGGACCAGTTGTGTGTCATGCAAAATGCGATCAAGGGTTTTGCGCCAGTCAGGACGCTGTTGCTTATAGATATTCCAGACCACAACGCGGATAGTTTGTTCCGGTGCGGATAATGGTAAACCAACCGGCAATCCGTTACCCAGCATGTCTGCCGACATGGGGGGGATTTGTCGTGCCGGATGCCCTGCGACATACCGGACGGACCAGTTTTTTTTCTCTTTCAACGATAACCCCGATACTGTTTGCTTCTGTCCGTCACTATCTTAGCAAACTTTGATTCATGCTATCCGGTTCAGAACACGTATTCAGGTGAAAAATATTTTTTCTTTTCA
>NZ_AZRH01000021.1:0-32090 GCF_000512315.2 Morganella sp. EGD-HP17 | reverse complement strand
GCAGTGGGGTTATTTGGTTAAAAACTCGATTTCTTCCCTGAGATCTTTCGTGAATTCGCGAATTTCCGTTTCTATTTCACTGGCAAGTACTTCATCAAAAACAATCCGTGTTTTGAAATAGGCGAGATTTTCCGGAAGCCGGTTATCATAGCTGACAAAGTCACACCACCTTCGACCGGTGCACATCATCTGGCCGTGCATCTGAAGGATGTATTCACGCTTTGGCTTTCCGGTTTTTATGGTCTCAATATGAGTTGCTGTGTTCGGGCACTTGATTTCGATTAATCCGTCATCGTTTACAAGGCCGTCCGGGCTGGCTCCGAAAAGCTCAATGGTGGGGTGCAGAATAAAGCCGGTTTCCGTTACCGTGGCGTCGAATTCGTTGAGGCAGTACATTTCCCTTGCCACCGCCTCAAGCTCGTTACCGCGCTCCATACTTGCTGATTTAAAGGTCTCTTCCTTTTGACCTGTCAGCGTTTCGCAAACCAGCTGAGCCATATAATTCTTCCTTGTCGCTCCGCCGCCTTTCGCCATTACTTTTGCAATATTGCTTGCTGTGACTTTCCCTAGCCTGGCCGCAAACCACTCATCCGTTCTCTGCTCCATCTGTCACCTCAGTGTATTCGGCATCAATGGCGATACTGTTTTTGATTCGCTCTTTATCTGCTGACCCGATGATCGTCCTTTCTTCTGGGGTAAGCTCTGTCCATAGCTGCTTAAATGCTTCCATTCCGTTTTTTGCAGCATCTTCACAGCGCACGATGAGCTCAGGCCGGTTTTCATGACTTTCCTGCCCGTTGATAACTCCAGCCGGTGTATTTTCCGTGATGCGCTCTGCTTCATCCTGGTCGTAAATGCCAGCAAACCCGAATGCCAGACGTGCACACTGAATCATGGCTTTATGCCGCAGCATGCGTTTAGGGTGAGATTTCCACGGCTGGGTTCCGCGATTACATTCACTCATGTATTCCGTTACTGATGTCGGGTGATTCCGGTCTTTGCGGTAAATTTTGCATGTGCACGATTCGTCATCCATTTCGAACTCCATGCCGTCAAAATTTTTGTTGCCGTTAATGATCCGCGCCCATCCATCAACGCCAACAACAGGAACGATTCCCGTCCTGTCCGGGAAAGCGTAAATCTCTTTTGTCCATGGGTTCAGGTTGTACTGATTGGCGACAATGAGAAGCGCAAGAAACTGCTGGTCTGTTGCCTCAGCCTTGAATGCCGTAGACCGCAGTGTGTTAATCAGGTCTTTCTCGTCGATTGCCAGATCAAGCTTTTGTGCGAGAGAGCCAGCCATCGACACCAGTGAGTTACTCATGAAAAGAATCTCCTTTTTATTTGTTTGCACAGCGAGTTAAAAAGCGCGTCCTGCGCATCGTCACTGAATTTGTCTAAAATTGACTGATCCACACCAAAGAAAACATCCGATGTTATCTGCTGAACTTCCGTGTCCACGGCATCCTGCCATGCTGCATGCTCCAGCCGCCGCTCTTCCTGAGCATCCAGTGCTGCGTATGCGTTCATGCTGCCTCCCCGTATCGTTCCCTAAGTATCTTTTCCAGAGTTTCCTTCTCCGGATTAAGCAGCAAGATAAGCGTTTCAACGTCCATTGTTTCCACGCTTGAATTACGGTCAAAATAAATGACGGCGCGCTGATTTCCGCATCCTGCTTGCTCAGTGCTTGTCGCCAGGTGTTTTGATTCGATAGTTATCTTGTGCATGCCTGCCTCCCGTAACTTTCTCTGAGTAATTCCATCGCTAACCACCAGATGTCATCGCATTTCTGGCGTATAGCTACCCGCGCCTGTGCTTGCGCCAGACGGAAAACGTTCTGATTGATAGTCATGTGATTACCTGCTGATATCCCGAGGTGGGATAGGGTGGGTTACTTCTGTGTGAAAGAGAGCAGGGTGGCTATTTCTCCCTTGCTCTGAGCATTGAATCTGCCTGTGCATAAGCAGCATTGGCTATTAATTGCTGCTCATTACTATCTAAAGCTAACGGGACTGATGCCATAGCTTTTGCTGCAAAATAATCCCGCAGCGTCATTCCTGGGTCGATACTCCAATCTGAGTTGTAGGCTACACTGCCAATCATTGGAAACGCCGAGCCACCTGTTTTATCTGTCATACTTCCTCCTATGCACTTCCCTGTGCTACGTGATGTCCGAATAGTTATCCCCGCTGCGGGGTGTTAGTCAGTATTGGTGATTGGTGGCAGGTGCTGAACTCCTGCATTGCGTGTTTCAACCGCATAGACATAACACCGCATCCGCCTGACCGGTTACCGCTGCCCCGACGCTGGGCAATTCACGCTTGACGTCTCAGCGCATCAGCCTGCGCATTCACCAATCCCAATACTGACTGGATGCCCGTCTTTCCGGGCTGTCAGTCTTGCGACTATCCTCGCTTTCCACAGTCAAGGAATCTGATAATCTGAGCATTCCACAGTCAAAATAAGGAATGTTTATATGCCTGACATAGTTAATCCTAAATCCCACCCAACTGCGGCCGCGTACCAGCTAACGCTAGAAATGATTAAAGCAGGTTCTTTTACGGCAGAAACACACGGAGGAGAAAGGAAAGCTACTGATGTAATTAAGTTTTTTGATTTATTGAAAGATAGGTTTGAAAAAATAAATCAAAACTAGCTTTCGTAAAGCTTAACAAACCCCAAAGCTATGCTTTCAGCCAGATTATTAAGTCTGGCTTTTTGTTCTTCATTGGGTTCGCCTGATGTCAATAATAATTCTCTGCCTGCTATTTCTCTGAATGCTTCAAACGCCGCAGTTTGTGCATTTACTGGTAACTCTTCAAATTTCATATCCATCTCCTGTTATTAACTCACCATAGCCCACTCACCGAATGGGCTATAATTAATATCTGAGTTCACACAGGCAATCCTGACCATTCACGGGCGTGTTTGCGATTTAGCAGTGCCATATCTACCGCCAACTTTCTCGCCTCCGGAAATGACCGGTCAGCTTTTGCCATTGCCATATATTTACGCTGAGACTGTTTGCACTCTTGTGCATATAGTTGAGTAGTTGTCATATCGCCTCCATTGCTTCGGCGTGCGCTGCTTCAACGGCATCATTCAGTTCAGCTTTCAGTAAACGTGCTAGTGGGATGTTTCTGTCGCTGATGGCGTCATCATACTGTTCGATCAGGTCCTCTACTGCGTCGCGGTTAATGCTCATCCTCTTGCCCTCATTCAGTTAAGTAATTTGGCGTTATTGCTTAACGTAGCGCCCTAGCAAGCAGGACGCTAAAGTAAGAAATAAACATCAGATACTGTCCGCCGCTTGCCCGAGAATGCCACACCCCCTTGAAGGCTGGGGATTGTCGGGGAACTGAGTTGTGCGAATCTCTCCGCTCAGCGCCTGATGTAAAATCCAGATTGTTAAAGAACAATGAAGGTGTTTTCATACTGCGGTTGCCCTTCGATGGATATAAATATACCTGCGGGTAATTTGAATGTAAATACCCACAGGTAAACAAAATGACGCAAAAAAGTTTACCTGATTGATTTCACACCCAATTTATTTTCAAAAAATCGTCACGATTGGACGCAGATCACAATGATGCGGTTAATAAATCGCCATTATGTCGAAAAAGCAGGGGGATTTATGACCGAAGCAGAACAGCGAGAGCACTATGAGAAGGTAATGGGGACTGTCGGCAAGGTGGTGATGTACACACTGAATAGCCGTGGCGACATCATCTTCCGGGATGATTTGCTCGACGAACTCCGGCAGCACAAGAAAGAAGCGCCGACGAAGGAAATCAAGGCGTTATTGAATGATGCGATAAAGATGGTTGAGAGATAGGCACAAAAAAGCCCTCGCGGGGAGGGCTGGGTGGTTATTTTATTACTTGCTTTTAGATATCAACTCTTTGATATCGTTGATATTTCTGTTCGTTTCTTTGAAATTATCATCGATTTTGGATTCAATTTTATCTATACGTGATTCGACTTTATCGAATTGCGTGTCGACTCTGTTGAATCGATCATTATTTCTACTGTCAATGGAGTTTATCAATACTGTTATTTCTTGCCTATTGGCAGAGATAGAGGACTGTAGTTCTTTTCTTAATTCATTGTTTGACTCATTTATCTTATCGGACACCTTCCAAGCAAAACCGCCAAAGGCTATCAATATAGTCAGAGCCAATCCAAGAAATGGAAGGTATGTAGTTATAATTTTTTTCATAGAAAACTCACCCTCCTCATTTTTTGGTTTATGTTGTCCGGGCATTGGTCGCTCGGAGACAAATACAATATCTGTAGGATAGTATGCAGGAGTTCGCATGCTATGGTCAATAGTCCCAGCTGGGATGTATGCACCAGATCGAGGCAGTGGGTAATCAACCTTCCTGGTATATTTATTTTCCTGCTGGCTCATCGGTAGTCCCCTGATTGGAATTATCATTTGATTCAGCAGCTAAGGCGTCTTTCACTTTTTGGTAATTGAATAAATTAACATAACCACATTTATTGCATGTCATAACAAGTAAATTCAAAACTGGCGTTTGGAATAATTGATTTTGTGGTTCGTCATTACTGTCTATTCTGGTGGATCCAGGAATCGTTGGGACAATATTCTTTTTTGTTTTCCCGTCTGGGGATGTTATCACTGCGTGTTCTGGAGTATGCAGATCCCACTCATCACCACCACATATTGGACATACATGACTTCCAGATTGCAAGTTAAGAAATTTTGCGAAATCATTGAATTTTATTATTTTATCATCACTCATTACTTAATCCTTTTATTTACACACCCTAAAACGTGTCGTCAGGCCACTGTTAGTATCCCTGCTGGTTTAGCTCTTTGTAGGCGTTGCAGCCGATCTGGCTACCATTGTCACAAGCTACCCCATAATATTCCTTGGCTCTGGATATATCTTTTTTTACACCGTTCCCTTCTTCGTACATGCCGGCCAAAATAAACAACGAGCCTTCATCACCTTGCTTACCAGCTGTAGTTAGCCATTTGAGAGCCTTGTCATAATTTTGCGGGACATCCTTGCCGTGTAAATAAGAAAACCCAAGCCAGTTTTGAGCTTTCACATACCCATTCTTGGCAGAAATTTCCAACCACTGCATTGATTTTTTCATGTCTTGTCGGACGCCTTGACCAACGCGATAAGAAATAGATAGATTATATTGGGCTTCCGGATCGCCTTTTTCTGCCTTCGCTTTAACATCATTAAAATAATCGTGAGAAGTTGCCGACATCGCAGATGACGAAAACAGAAAGGCTGCAAGAAAAATGGTTACTATTTTCATTTTATCCCCAAATAATAAAGAGAATTCTCAAGCCAATGCTATCCGTGGAATTTATACTTAATAGACTGGCTTACAAGTACCTTAGCTTGTATGAAGACGCCATCAATAGACTCTTCATGCAAGTGCCATGTTTCATATTTTGGGTTATCTGATATCACAGCAAGGCGCTTGTGCTGCATTTGCAGACGTTTGATATAGAGCTGATTGTCCAGTATGAAAACATAGATTCCATCACCGTCAAAATGGTTAACATTCATATCAACGAATATCTGATCGCGTGGTTCGAAGGTGTCCGCCATGGAGTCACCTTTCACAGTGATCATCTTAACGGTATCAGCTGGCCTTCCGCCAAACAGCCTCTTGGCTTCTTCCGCGGAATACTCAATTGCCGTGATGGTTTCAATAAAATCATCTAAAACCATAACGCCCGGGCCAGCGCTGGCTTCAACATCGAGGATTTCCACTTTGTAGGATGCACTTGGAGACGGCGCAGGAATATCCGTGCCTGCAATCCCATCCATCCAGCCATGAGGCAGGCCTAAAGCAGTTTGAATAGCAAGAACCATTTTGTCCCCTATGCGCTTATACCCTTTCTTTTCGGGCGGATAGAGCATTCTGGATACGTAAGATTTGTCCTTTCCTATAGCCCGAGCAAATTCCTCTTGCGTCCCGTATTGGGAAACAAGCTCAGATAGCTTCTGTCTTCTTTTTTCAAATAAATCGTTTTCAGCGTTCATGGCTAAATCATCCGACAAAATTACCTAACGGTAAATTGCCTATGGGTATTGATTAAATGTATACCTATGGGTATATTTGTTCCACGCATAGGTAAACAAGGACAACGCATGGAACAATTACGGATTTTCCTAAATGCGCTTTCGGTATCAGAACAGGAGTCATTCGCAAAACGTTGCGGTACGACAATCGGGTACCTGAGAAAAGCAATTTCAAAAGGCACGAAGCTTGGCACAGAGCTTTGTGTGCTTATTGAAAAAAACAGCAATGCAGAAGTTAAGCGCCAGCATCTGTACCCAGAAGACTGGGAAAAAAATTGGCCGGAGCTTGCTGCATAACATCCACACAAAAATCAGTAGCTGAACGGCACAGCATATTGTCGGGCGGGCGGCGTATCTCCAAGGAGACAATGTACCGAAGAGGCAGAACCCACCAAATTACATTTTTTTCAACACAGCAACCCCTCACAGGAAGTGAGCGAATAACTGTATCTCAATAAGGACATTATGAATTATGGAAAATGCAAATCCACGCAAATCGTTTAACCGGTTTGTGTCAAATCATCTGATGGCAACAGCTCATCAGGCACTGAGAAGCACCACACAGACAGTGGTTGCAAAACTGCTAGGTGTACACGATTCAACAGTCTTACGCAGAACAGAAAAGTTACCGGAGATATGCGAGACATTGGCCGCAGCCGGTATCACAGATTTTGTTTTGCCAGGCGAGAAGAAAATCAGCGAGGAAGAGTACCGGTTTCTGTGGAAGCAGATCGGCGAGCTCTCTCTGATGAGAACAAAAGAAAACGCCCCAGCTGTTGGAGCAGCAGAGGCGCATTAAGAAAAGCACTTAACAATCACACTGTATCAATAACCAGTGATTTAGGAAAGGGGAATATACGGTTTCCCCTTTTTTGATACAGATAACGACGGAGTAATTATACATGAAACAACGGTTTAATTACAGCGCTGTGCACAAAAACATCATGCGGGAACGTGAGGCGAGAGCCGTAACGGAGCAGGGAGCAAAAGCACTCAGGGCGGCATTTGATGATGCGAAATTACGCCTTGAACACCGACAGGAAATCACCGGAGGTAAACGGCATGAACAGTAACGTTGCATACGCTGACTTTGGAGCCGCACGACGGCAAGAGAGGCCAACGGTGGCAGATCTTGATGATGGGTACACCAGACTTGCAAATGCTCTGTATGAGGCCCTGATAGGCGCTGACTTAACAAAAAATCAGGCCAAGGTAGCACACGCTATTTGCCGGAAAACTTACGGCTTCGGCAAGAAGTCGGACCGCATTGCTGATAGCCAGTTAAGTGAGCTGACCAACCTGCCCCGGCAGAAAGTTAACAAGGCGAAAAACGAGCTGATAGCAATGCGTGTAGTCGTTATGGATGGACCGAGAATCGGGCCAAACAAGAACGTTAGTGAGTGGGAAATCACAGGGTGTCACTACTCTGGTGACAATGTCACCAAAACAGTGACAAAAAGTGTCACCAAAACGGTGACAGCGTTGTCACCAAAACAGAGTCACACAAAAGAAACTATTACAAAAGAAAAGAAAGAAACTAACCCCCATACCCCCGTCGGGGGTGAAGCGGAAGGGTTGGTTAAACCTAAAAAGCGCCGGGCAGTGAAAATCAATTACGACGAATATCTCATTGCCTACAACGAGGAAGTCGGTGATCGCCTGCCTCACGCCATCGATCTCACTGAGAAGCGAAAACGCAACCTGAAGAAAATAATTCCGAAACTGGCAACTCCAAACGTCGACGGCTGGCGAGCCTATGTACGGGCTTTCGTCAGGATGGCTAAGCCATTTTATTTCGGGGAAGGTGATCGCGGATGGACAGCGGACATCGAGTATCTGCTGAAAGAGGACACACTAACCGCGGTCCGCGAAGGAAAACCAAGTCTCACAGGGAGGTAGTCGTGATTAATTTTGAAGTTGAATCGAGTGTTATCGGCGGTCTGCTGATTAGCGGGTTAACACAGGATGCCAGTGATGTTCTCGCAACGATGGAGCCTGAATTCTTCGGGTCCGGATTTTGCCGCAGGACCTATGAGGTTATCAGGAAGCAGGCGAAGGCCCGTGGGCTGATTGACGTTCTGATGGTTGCCGAGGAAATGGGTGATCAGTTCAGCAACGTGATGGAGGCCGCGAAAAACTGTCCGAGCGCCGCCAACCTGAAAGGCTACGCGAAGATGGTTGTGGACCTTCACTGCCGCCGAAAGATGATTGAGCTGATGGACTCTGTGCGCGGACAAATCGAACACGGGACCGTAGACGCGGCGACTGAGGCAATGGACCAGTTTCTGGCAAAGGCATCTGAAATCCGGGCCCCGCAGGATGAAATCCGGCCCGTTCACCTGAAGGAAATAGCCGAAGACTACGCGCAGATGCTTGAAAAGCGGGTCCAGAATGGCGATGAGTCTGACACGCTGAAAACCGGTATCCCGGACCTTGATGATATTACCGGCGGGATAAACCCTGTTGACCTGGTTATTGTTGCGGCACGGCCCGGCATGGGTAAGACAGAGCTTGCACTGAGAATAACCAAGGGCGTTGCTTCACAGACCATTCGCGGGACCAGCCAGAAAAAAGGCGTTTTGATTTTCTCAATGGAAATGGACTCTCAGCAGATTATCGAGCGTCAGATTGCGGGGGCCGCAAGCATGCCGGTTTCATCCCTGCGCAATCCGGCGAAGATGGACCAGGAAGACTGGACAAAGGTTACAGTCGGCATGGGCCGCATAGTGGATCTCGATGTGTGGGTTGTCGATGCCAGTAAATTAACGGTCGAGCAAATCCGTGCTATATCAGGTCGACATAAATGGGCCAATCCGAATTTATCTCTCATCCTTGTCGACTACCTCGGCCTGATTGAAAAGCCAAAGGCAGAGCGTAATGACCTGGCTATTGGTCACATTTCAGCAAGCCTGAAAGCAATGGCTAAGGACCTGCGGACCCCGGTTATCTCTCTCAGCCAGCTATCCCGTGATGTGGAAAAACGCCCAAACAAACGCCCGACGAATGCGGACCTTCGCGATTCAGGAAGCGTTGAGCAGGATGCGGATGCCATCATCATGCTGTACCGGGACGGTGTGTATAACGAAAACTCGCCTGCTGCTAATTACGCTGAAATCATCGTCACAAAAAACCGGTTCGGTAAATTAGGGACCGTGTATCAGCTATTCAAAGACGGGCACTTTCTCGACACTGACCAGGCTATGGCAGCAAATATTTGTCAGCAAAGTAACCAGCCAGCACAGCGCAGATTCAAAGGCGCTGACGTGTGACGGCATAACCCAAGACAGAAGGACTTTTAATTATGGGTATTTTATTTCACAAAGATTACGATTACGAAGAATTCAACGCTAACTTTAACAATTTCAATCTGTTGTTAGATAAGCAACAGCCAAGAGAAATCAAGTTGTTTCACAGCGACAAGCCAGTGAAAAGCAAGACACCCCACCTTGATCGAAAATTATCCCGGTGCTTTCCAAGGGGAAAGGCTTACCTGCGCATTTCTAACCGCGAGTGTTTAGTTCGGTTCACAGAGGAGCGTTGATTATGGAACCAACGGATTTTGAAAAGTGGTGTGCGGGGGAACTTGGCTATACGCCTGAGTTCATCATGAACAAACGGAGAAAAGACTTTTTCGGTACCTATGGGTACAAGTTGAGCGAGATTGAAGTCAGATACCGTGCATGGAATGCCGGAGTTCACAGCAGACTGCCGTACCAGACACAACCACCGGAGGAGTGATGAAAACAGTAAAAACGAATGAGCTTTCAGGCCTTGCGCTGGATTATGCAGTGGCACTGGCTGTGGGATATGCGCCGAAAACATCCAATGGATTAATTACTGTTGGTAGTGATTACAGCCAAATCATATACAGTCCATCAATCGAGTGGAATCAGTGTCATGCGTTGTTAATTGACTATCAGATTGCACTGGTTCCCGAAGCGCATGACGGAGAGGAAGGAACGGAAGATTCAGATCGCTGGTATGCCAATGTTTATTATAACGGCGGTGATGAGTACACAACAAACATGTGCAACTCGCCATCATATGCAATTTGCCGTGCTGTTGTTGGTGTGCATTTTGGCGACGAGGTTGTCGTACCTGAGGAACTACTGAAATGACAGAGAAAACACAGAAGCTTAAGCCATGCCCGTTTTGCGGAGGTCGCGGCGAATATTACCATGACGATGATTTGGGTCATTTGGTTCTCTGCTCTAACACTATTTGTCCATCAAACAAATTTGGCTATACAGATACCAAAGAAGCAATCTCTGCCTGGAACCACAGAGCACCACAATGTGAGAAGGAGTAGGGGATGGATATCCAACTTTACCATGGGTGCTGTTTTGACGTTCTGCCAACAATCGAAAGCGGCACTATCGATATGGTTTGCGCTGACATCCCATATGGCACAACACAATGCAAATGGGACTCCGTATTAAACCTGCAGCGAATGTGGGAAGAGCTGTACCGGGTGGCAAAACCAGAGGCTGCAATAGTCCTGTTTTCAGCGCAGCCATTCACCAGCGTATTGGTTGCAAGCAATATCAGAGATTGGAAAACGGAATGGATATGGGAGAAAACCCACGCTACAGGGTTTCTGAATGCGAAGAGACAACCATTAAGGGCGCATGAAAATATCCAAGTATTTTACAGAAAGCCTCCGGTGTACAACCCACAAATGACGCATGGTCATGAAAGAAAAACGTCATCCCGTGGCGAACCAAAGACAGAGGTTTACGGCGCTGCAACAAAGATGGTTTCTTATGATTCAACATCAAGATACCCAAGGGATGTGCAAAAATTCCCAAGCGATAAGCAAAAAAACGGAGGCCTGCATCCGACGCAAAAACCGGTTTCTTTTGTTCAATATCTTATTGAGACATACAGCAACCAAGGGGAAACCGTATTGGATTTCACAATGGGGAGCGGGACAGCGGCAATCGCCAGTAAAAATAGCGGTCGACGGTTTATTGGCATTGAGCGAGAACTGCAGTACTACAAAATAGCCAAGCAGAGGATAGGAGGCTAAATGGAAGCAGAATTTCTCTTCCACGAAACAACCAAAGATGCAGCCTGGCAACACCTCAAAGAAGCACTCGCAACAAACAAACCCCACCGAGTAATCATCAAGCCCTGGAAATCTACCCGCTCACTGCCACAAAACCGCCTCTTTCATCAGTGGTGCGGTGAGATAAGCAAGTATCTGTGTGACAACGGCTCTAAATTCACGCCTGAGACAGTCAAGGAAATGCTTAAGCATACATTCCTTGGCTACGAGGTCACTGAAATGATAGACGCCACCACGCAGCATACAGAGCGCGTAAGGACTATGAGAAAAACATCAAAGTTAGACACCGGGGAAATGTTCCACTTCATGGGGCAGGTTGAACGCTGGGCTACAGGCATCGGTTGTTTTGTGACGATACCCGAGAATTCGGAATATATGAAACTCAAAACGGAGCAGGACGCATGAAAAAACCTCACATACACCAGCTTCTCACCAATGACGAAGCCGATAACCTCTGTGCTCACTACAGGCGTAAAGGATATAACCCGGTGAAGTCACTGAATATCAACCCTCAGTATTTCGACGTTACCGTGTATCTGCCGGTAGTCAAATATCTGAAACCGACACCACGAGCAATGGTTAACAGGATGTGGCGATGACAGAGTATCAATTCAGCACATATGTGGACATCATCAGGCGATGCAGAGATATCGACCAACTCACCAACACTGAGATAGCGCTGCGCTGCGGCTCGTCAAAAGAAAACATGTGGCCATACACCAAGGCAATGGTGAACATGGGGTGCCTTGTGAAGGTCGGAAGCATCCGCAGTAAGCAAGGTCATCCAGCACCACTGTTTGCAGTATCACCTCACGCTGTAACCCGCCTGTATCAGCATCGAAACGAATCAAGACGCAAACCTGAAGCGCCGGTCATCCAGGAGGTTGTTATTCCTGAAGAGCCGCCAAAGCGCATTGAATTTTGCGGGAAGGTGGTCAGTAAGGCGTACATCACTCCGGATTTTGGCCGGTCAGAAATAACCAGAATTGACGCAATGCTGCGGGAGGTGCGCTGTGGAATGCCAACTGTGCAGTAAAGAACTGGCCGACGATGAAGTTTATGTGTGCGACCAGTGCGCCAACGAATGTCCGCATCTGGAAGTTGTGGAGAAGATAAAGGGAGATGGTGATGATTAAGCGCATCCTGGGATATCTGAGCAATCCGTTCACTCTGAGCTGGGTGATATTTGTTATTGCACTCGGCATCTATGAATACTGGTGGTGATTATGGCAAAGCAGCCGCGGCGAAAGTGCCTGATATGCCGGGCATGGTTTCACCCGAAATTCAGTAACGAATGGTGGTGCTGCCCGGAACACGGCGCTGAGTTGGCAATAAAGCGACGAAGCAGGGAAAGGGAAAAGGCCGAGGCCAAATTAAAAAAGGAGATGCAGCAAAAAGAACGTGAAGCAAAAGACAAACTCAAAATCCGCAAGTTAGCAGTAAAACCCACCTCTTATTTTCGGCAGCAAGCCCAAACAGCGTTTAACCAATTTATCCGACTCAGAGACCGTGATGAGCCATGCATCAGTTGCGGTGAAGCCAATCCGCCTGATTTACATGGTGGGCAGTGGGATTGTGGTCACTTCCTGTCTGTTGGGTCGCATCCTGAGCTCAGATTTGATGAACGCAACGCATATAAGCAATGCAAATCATGTAATGCCGGGGCCGGTAAATTCTCACGCAAAAATGCCACCGTCACGCAGCAGTACGAGCTGCGGTTGGTTGAGAAGTTTGGACAGGAGTTAGTTGACTGGTTGCGCGGTCCGCATGAGATACCGCACTGGAAGCGGGAGGATTATATCCGAATCCGCGATGAGTACAGAGCCAAAGTGAAGGAACTGAAGAAAAAAGGAGACTTCAATGTGTAAGTGCAAAGTTGCCGGTTGTGACCGCCAGGCCATGTATAAGTCGCAGATGGTTTGCCAAATGCATTATTTCAGGATGATGAGAACCGGAAGCTACGAAAAGAAAGGTCGATCGTTCAGAACCCATAATGCGAAGGGGTATCAGATGCTATATCTGCCAGAACACCCACTGGCAATGAAGAATGGATATGCATATGAACACCGCGTAGTTATGTACCAGTTACATGGCGATAACCCAATGAGTTGCGAAAGGTGTGGAAAATCAGCGAACTGGGTTACCGTTCATGTCGATCACATAAACGAAAATATCAGTGATAACTCACCGGAAAATCTCAGGTTTCTATGTAACGGGTGCAATGTCATGCGAACCAGGAGTCGCCAAGTTGAGCACCAGAGAAACGGGCGGGTGGCAATTACATGCAATGGGTTAACTCTCACTGCTACTGAGTGGAGCAGGATGCCTGGTGTTGCCGTATCGCATTCAACTATCACCAGAAGAATAAAAAGCGGCGCTTCTCCCTATGATGCTATTTACGGAGAAAAGGTAACGCATAAATCGACATCACCCGGCGGGCAATACACCCCGAAGTACCAAAATAACCATGTGGTCAAATGCCTGAGGAAACTGAAGGAGCTGAAGAATGCGACCTGAAATCACATCGATACCGGAAATGCTGATTAAGCACCACGGAAACATGACCGCACTGGCGAGCGAACTGGGAATAAACCGGCATACAGTCAGGAAGTTTCACCGTGATGCCCGGTGTGAAATGCACGTTATCTACAACGGTGTGCTGATGACCAAATCCAAGATGAAAGGCAACCAGGGGAAAGATCAATGAGAGATAGTGTTTCTTATACGGCTGCTGCTAATTCACCCAGAAAATCTCACCTCGGGAAGGCGCGTCAATTAACTCCGGCACAAGACAGGTGGGTCAGAGCCATCATTACTGTGTGGGCTGACGAAATGCGCGGTAGTGACAGTCCTGGTTATGGTGGGAGTGATGGGGTATGGCGATTTTTAACGGGCTGGTCTATGGAAAATCTGGACAGGTTTACCGATGCCTTCAACTCTCTTCGAAAACTTGGATATAAGGGAGAGGAATTACTGAAGAAAGCGCAGTCAATATTATTTCCAAAACAATCACTCAGCAGCATGTTTCAGCGCGCCAACGATGTAGATGAAGCTGACTTTGTCGAAAAATCAATATTGAAAGCCTTCGATAAAACCAATCCCGTATATGTAATCGCTACTGATTACTATCTTCACAGAGAAACAATGCAAAATCTCGCAAATTATATGCAGGAAAAAATAGCTCCATGGCTAACGATAAAACAATGCACAGACCGGGTTAGATGGTGCATTAGTTTATTTAATGCAAGAGTCTATATGGTTATGCAGGATGAAATAGCCAGAGAGCGCGTTATAAAAGGAGAGTTGTCAGGAAATATATCAAAAATAACTTGAAAAAAAGTTATGGACATGTATATTTGTGATATGCTCGGCCAGTAAAGCAAAGAGCAGGTAACAGGGTAAAAGAGGCGGCTCCTGTTATCGATACCGCCTAGTTCGTCACTTCGCCGCAGGCTGGGACTCGAACCGCATCGGCTGAGAGGTCGATATAATTTGCTTAGGATTAAGGATTGCGACGGGTCACCCCATAGTTATCTTTGATAAAACAGAGCCTCACTTCGGTGGGGCTTTTTCATATCTGCAACTTGTAAGAGTTACTTACAGGTTCAACTCTCCGGAGTTTCCGGATAGTTCACATTCCAAAGGTCGCCATGTGCGGCCTTTTTTCATATACGCCCCAGTAGCTCAACGGTAGAGCGCTCGGCTCATAACCGATGGGTTGCCGGTTCGAATCCGGTCTCGGGGCACCAATACGCCGCCACAGAATCCTGAACAAACAAACGTAATCAGCGCAGAGATACTGTGCGCGGCACCCTATTATCTAACCAGCCCCAAGCTAAGGGGGAGGTATGCGTAAAATGCCCTATAAAGACCCCGGAAACTACAACTGGCTTGTGGGAATGCTCATTAGCATCATGACTCTTCTCGGCACTGCCGCAAGCTGCGCCTACAAGGTGCTTAACGGAGAAAAAATAAGCTGGGGATTTTTCTTCCTTCAGGTGATTGTCTCCATCTTTGCCGGTGCGATGGTGTATCTGGCCTCCAGTTATTACCAGTGGGTGCCTGAGCTGGCAGGCGGTATCGCTGGTCTTGCTGGCTGGTCTGGCGCTGAACTGATTAAAACCCTTGAGAAGCGACTTTTACGGAAGGTGAGTGATGACTGAGCCAAAATGGATTACTGAAGCCCGGAAAGAAATCGGCGTATCAGAACACACAGCGGCAGGTTCCGCAGCTGTAGACCAGATGTGGATTGACAGCAAACTGCGCGGACTGGTTGGCACTGCGCGCAAAGTGCCGTGGTGCGCAGGATTTGTTAATGCCTGCCTGGAACGTGCCGGTATTCGTTCGACCCGTTCTGATTCTTCCCGCTCATATCTGGCGTTTGGTGACATGCTGAAAGAGCCAGCATATGGTTGCATTGTCACATTCTCCCGTGCCGGCGGCGGTCATGTTGGCTTCGTGGTCGGTAAAACAGAATCAGGTCAACTGATGGTGCTGGGCGGTAATCAGTCAGACGCGGTAAATATCAAGGCATTCGGTACCGACCGTGTTACCGGTTACCGGTGGCCGTCAGGTGTTCCGGTGGATAATCCCCCGCTGCCGGCTGGTAACGCTGCGCTATCAGTGAAAGAGTCATGATATGGACTGGCTGACAAAAGCACTGGCTGGTATCTGTGTGGTGCTGGTCATTGGCCTGCTGCTTATCCTGCATCTGTATGGTGGTCTGAAAGATAACTATCAGCTGCTTTCCTCTCAGTTTGCTGAGCAGGTCGCCATCAACAAAGACTACAAATCCCGCATTCAGTCACTTCACGAACTGGACACCATGTACACGCAGGAGTTAACCAATGCCAAAACTGAAATTGATAGCCTGCGTGATGCTGTTAAGTCTGGCAACAAACGGGTGTACGTCCGCGCTGAATGCCCCAAGAGCGGAACCGATACCACCGAAAGCGGAAGCAATGAAGCCGCCTCACGACTTAGTGAAGCAACTGAACAAGATTATTGGCGTCTCAGAGAAATGATGGCTGAGAACGAAAAGCAGACCCTGTATCTGCAGGACTACATCAGAACGGAGTGCCTGAGATGATTTATATCGTAATTCTGGCTGCTTTCGTTGCTGGCTTCTTCGTTGGGTCATTCGCAATGAGAGCATACATAGCCGAAACAAAGAAATTTGAGCGATTGATTGATGAAATCGCAGAACGAAACGGCAACTGGCCTCGCTAAATAGCGGGGCTTTTTAATGGATTCTTCGCAAATAAGTGAGGTGGTCCATATCTGGCTGGCGGGTGAGCCGCAAGTGACCCAGCAACGTAGGTAACGTGGCGAAGGTTGCGACTCTACGCATTTCACCGGCGCATTCACCGCGCAATCAAAATACTCACAGAACCTTACAGAAAGTCGAGCCTGAGAAATCCCGTTAATGGTGTTTCTGTGGGGCGGTTATTTCTGGTGAACAGGTTCGCTTTTCTATAAGGATTTACACCATGACTACTTCAATCGTGCTACCTGAGTTTAATTTCCAGAAAATGGTAATGGCATCTGATGGGCAGGTATTCACTACCAGCAAAAAGATTGCCGATTATTTTGGTAAAACTCACAAGAACGTACTGAGAAAAATAAAGCAAACAATCAGCGATTGCCCTGATGAATTTGCTGAGCTCAATTTTGAGCCCACTGATTACATTGATAAAAATGGCGATATCCAGCCAATGTATAAGTTATCGAAAGACGGTTACATGCTTCTGGTAATGAGTTTCACCGGCAAAGCAGCGATGCTTATTAAGATAAAATTTATCCAGGCGTTCAACTGGATGACTGAGCAGATCACCAGATGGAAAGACCTGGGCGAAGAAGCGCAGCACCGGCATGCACTAAAGGCTGCTAAGTCTGAGCTGAAAGGGCGGCTGGGTAGTCAGATGATGCATAGTCGCAAGAAAGAGAAAAAGGCTCTCTCCATTGAGTATGAGCAGATCCTTGCACTGACTCAGCCGAAGTTAATTTTTACTGATGCAGAATAGACCGCTGGGCGGTCTTTTTTATGGGTGAGAAAATGAAACATTTCAAAATTGACGCCAAAGGCTGCGATGAATCCGCTGTTGTGACGGTGGAGTGCGGGAGCCTGCTGGCAGAGGCCAAACGCGTTGGTTGCGTTCGCGGAATTTCTGTTTCAGGCCGCGGTAACGTCCGGCAGATAAAAACTATCGCAAAGATATTCATGAGAGCACTTAATTAAAACCGAGCCGCCGATCTCCTCTGCCACATTAGCCACGACCTGTGCCACTCCTCACAGCGAGCGTGTGGACATCCAGAATAATCGGTAACACCGGGATAAAGACACCCTCATATGCGGCGACACCTGCCGCGGTGGAAGAAATGGTGAACATCAATCAACTGAGGCTAACATGACTGAAAAATACGAAGTCACAGCAACCAAAAAGGACGGCACTACATATCACGGATTGATGACAACGAAAGAGCCGCGTATTACTAACGGGCTGATTGGTATTGCCGGTCTGGACGGTTCATGGACATATATCGCACCGGATGAAATCAGCGACATCAGATACATTCCGGTGGTAGATGAAAAGAGCAAGGAGTAGGAATGGCTAAAAGACCAGACTGGGAGGCCATCGAGTCGGCTTACAGAGCTGGCGTGATGTCACTCCGTGAAATTGCCTCACAGCATGACATATCCGAAGGGGCGATAAGAAAGAGAGCAAAGCGTGACGATTGGTCACGTGATCTGAATGCGAAGATAAAAGCTAGGTCTGATGACATGGTACGCAAGCAGGAGGTACGCAGGCAGGTACGCAGTGAAACGGCGCTATCGGAACGCGTACTTATCGAAGCCACCGCAGAGGTAATAACCAACGTTCGCATGGAGCATCGCGGCGATATCCGGCGGGCGCGTGAATTGGCTAACGTGCTGTTTGATGAACTGAGCGCAGAGTGTGCCGATGTGGCCGCACTGGAGAAACTCGGTGAGCTGATGATTGAGCCTGATGACAACGGGCGAGACAAGCTGAATGAGCTTTACCATGCGGCAATCTCTCTGCCTGAGCGGGTCAAATCAGCCAAAGCGCTGAGCGAAACACTGAAGAACCTTATCGGTCTTGAGCGTCAGGCGTATGGGCTTGATGACATGCAGCCAAATAAAACAGCCAGCCAGCTATCCGACCTGATGGACGAACTATCGAGCAAATAACATGAAGCCAGAGCATTTAGCGTTACTGCGTAATAAGCAATGGCGTCTGAATAATCTGTACTGGATCACCGATAAAGAAGGTCGGCCAGTTCGCTTTAAAATGACGCCTGAACAAGTGGAGTATTTTGAAGGCATCCACAACCGCAATATCATTCTGAAAGCCCGTCAGCTTGGATTCACGACTGAGGTCTGCATTATCCAGCTTGATGCGGCCATATTTGAATCGGCTAAGTGTGCACTGATAGCGCATACACTACCGGATGCAAAACGCCTGTTCCGGGAGAAGATTAAGTACGCCTACGAGCGCCTGCCGGACGAAATCAAAGCGGCAAATCCTGCAAGTAATGACTCCGCCGGTGAACTGGTATTCAGCAAAGGCGGCTCAGTGACTGTGTCCGTGTCGTTTCGTGGCGGTACGCTGCGTTACCTGCACGTATCAGAGTTCGGGAAGATATGCGCCAAGCAGCCAGAGAAAGCCCGTGAGATTGTCACAGGGGCGTTTGAGGCGGTATCGACTGAATGCTTTACTACGATTGAGAGCACCGCAGAAGGCCGCGCCGGTTATTTCTTCGATTACTGCCAGTTGGCAGAAAAAGCACTGATGCAGGGTAAATCATTATCTCCGCTGGACTGGAAGTTTTTCTTCTTCTCCTGGTGGAAGAATCCGCAGTACGCAATCGACCCTGTTGAGCAGTTACCGCAGCGCCTGACTGACTATTTCGATGAGCTGTCAGGCAAGTACGGAATCACGCTCACCGACCGGCAGAAAGCATGGTACTACGCCAAAGAAAAAACACTCGGCGACGATATGAAGCGGGAATACCCGTCGATACCGTCAGAGGCATTTCAGCAGTCTGTCGATGGTGCATATTACGCCAAGCAATTCCGCTGGCTGTACGAAAATAAACTCATTGGCGAAATCCCGGATAACTCACATCTGCCGGTGCATACGTACTGGGATATCGGTGTGGGTGACTCAACGTCAATCTGGTTTGTGCGTGAAGTCGGTGAAGAATTCCACATTATTGATCACTACTCAAACAGCGGCGAAGGTCTGCGGCACTACATGAAAGTGCTGAAAGACAAAGGCTATGACTATGCCAGCCACAACGGTCCGCATGATATCGATAACCGCGAATTTGGCTCTGACGCGAAATCACGCCGGGAACTGGCGCGGGAGGGGTACGAAATTGACGGGCAAATTTATTCAATACGCTTCGAAGTAGTGCCGAAACTATCTGTTGACGAAGGCATTGAGGCAGTGCGTGAAATACTGCCGCTCTGCGTGTTCGATGAGAACAAATGTGGCGAAGGCATCACCCACCTTGAGGCGTACAGGAAAGAATGGGATGACAAACGCGGGTGCTGGAAAGATAAACCACTTCACGACTACACATCACACGATGCTGACGGATTCCGTTATTTTGCGGTCAGTCGCCGTAATAAGAAATCTCACTCCGGCATGCTGGTTCGTAAACGTTAATGAGGGCAACAATGGAAGTAAACAGAGGCAGGCTGTCATTGGCGATGAATAACGCTATCAGCGCGGTAGCAAGAGCCAGAATGACATATGCAACCGGCGGCATCGTAACCGGCAACACAAAGCGCCCGCGCATCTGGCGCGAGTTCGGTTATCCGGAAGTGCTGACGTTTAATGACTTTTACAACGCCTATGACCGTAACGCTTTGGGTGGTGCGGCAGTAGACCGGTATATCTCCGGCTGCTGGATTGATGTTCCTGAAATATTCGAAGGTGACGAAGAAGCAGACCAGGACGGTTCTACTGATTGGGATAACAAACTGAACAAGCTTCTTAAATCACACTGGGAGCAGATCAAAGAGGCAGACAAGCGCAATCTGGTTGGCCGGTATTCTGGTCTGATTATTCAGTTGCGTGATGGTCGCAAATGGGATGAACCGGTCGATAGAGCTGTGGTTTCCCGCCTGAAAAACAAGGCCATTATCCGCATGATCCCCGCATGGGAAGAGCAGCTTGATGTGAAGCGCTGGAATGAAGACCAGCTCAGTGAGGATTACGGCTATCCGGAGCTGTACTCATTCACAGAATTGCATGTCGGCAAGGAATCGGATAGCTCCCCAGGGAGGGTTATTGATATTCACCCTGATCGCGTAATCATTCTTGCTGAAGGGGCGGCGGACGGAAAATTAACATCAGGGACCCCGTTACTGCGGAAAGGCTACAACAAACTCCTTGATGCGGAAAAGGTATCAGGCGGCAGCGCTGAAGGATTCCTGAAAAACGCCAGTCGCCAGCTCAACTATGCGTTCAGTAAAGAAACCGACTTTCAGCGCCTAGCTGAAGCGCTAGGCACAAACATGGACGGCCTTGCTGATGCGCTTGATGAGCAGGTTCGCAGACTAAACGAGAGCATTGACGCATCAGTGATGATGCAGGAAGGCACGGCAAGCGTACTTTCCGTTGCACCGGCTGACCCTGAACCGACATGGCGTACCGCACTGGCTGAATTCGCTGCCTCAATCAATATGCCGGTTAAGGTATTGATTGGTCAGATTACCGGTGAACGGGCGTCAACAGAGGATATGAAAGACTGGGCGAGAACGTGCATGTCACGGCGCACAGGATTTCTGAAATCGGTGATTGAGTCCGTGGTATCACGATTCTGGACGCTTGGCGTCATCGAGCCAAGAGAGGAAATTACCGTCAGTTGGTCTGATTTACTGGCACCGAGTAAGGCTGAGAAAATCGACTCGATGAACAAAGCCGCCGATATCGCCGTTAAAACGCAACAGGCATTCGGTCATTCAGTATTCCAGGAGAACGAAATCAGGGCGCTGGGTGAATATCCAACCCTGGCAGAGTTTGAGAATACAGAGCCACCGGAAACCGGCCCTAAAGGAGATCCGTTAACTGATGATAAAGAAACAGATAACAGGGTCGCCGATAATACCGAGAAATAAGGCGGACCCGACACAGTTAGGAAAGCCAGTCAGAAAAATGTACCGCGATATCGAAAACCGGTATCACGGACTGAAAAAGGCACTCCGCCAACTGTTCGACCTGTCATTCAGCGGCAGAGAACGAAATCAGAACTCACTCTACAGCTACATCCTCGCTAAAAACGCACAGAATGAACCAGATTCGCTTATCAGGGTTAACGCCGGTGTTTATTCGTATGACATCGCTGAGCGGCCTGATGAGTACGCACGGTTCCTTGAACGGCTGCAATCTATTCTGGATGAGTATCTGCTTGAGGGCGGAAATGAAAATCTGTGGGCGTTCAGCCATGTTGCGGCAGAGTACGATCGGGGCACACTGAATGCGTATACCAATCTGTCGTTACAGTCAGAAGTGTACGCATCACAGACCACGCTCACTTACCTGATGTCGCAGCCTGCGTATCAGAACCAAATATCCGCCGCGTTTATCTCAACGTTCAGCGACTGGAAAGGCATTTCTGATGCCGCCCGCGCTGACCTGTCTAACATCATCGGCACATCGATAGCCAGAGGTGTCAACCCGAGAGAAACAGCCAGAATCGTTAGTCAGCGGCTGGATGTCTCAATGAGCAACGCAAAGCGCATAGCTCAGACGGAACAGGTAGGTGCGTTACGCCGTGCAAACTGGAACGAAACCACATGGGCGAGTGAGCGGCTCGGGTTACGTACCGGTCTGTTGTGGTTATCTGCACTGAAACCGACTACGCGCAGTTGGCATGCGGCGCGACACGGCAAGGTATTCACTGTCGAAGAAGTCGAAGCGTTCTATGCCGACGGCGGAAACCGGTTTAACTGCTACTGCGCGACACAGCCGGTATTACTGAATGACGACGGGACGATTTACAACAAAGGTATTACTGACCGGCTGACAGCAGAGCGGAAAGCCTGGTCAACAGACGAAGATTCATAACCAAAGAGGCCACCACATGAAGCTTTCGGGTATTCATGTTAAATCGCTGGCTATCAACTCCTCCAATATCTCAACTGAAACTATCGACGGTGACGAGCATATCGTCATTCGCGGCGTTGTGCCTGTCGTTGATGACGTTGTGATGAACGGGGGGCTATATCCGGCCAGCGAAATTAACAAAAGCTTTCAGTCGATGGAGGGGCGGCAGTGCCCGTACGGACATCCCAAAATCGGCACAGATTACGTATCGGCTGACACGCCGAGAGCAGTAAACCAATTTCACATCGGCGCATGGGCTGAGAATGTCCGCAAAGATGGCGAAAAGGTCATCATGGATGTGAAGGTCAACCGCCGTTTCGCGGATGCCACCGAAAAAGGCAAAGAATTCCTTGCCCGCGTGGATGACATCATTGCCGGTAACAGCACGGACCCGATCCACGTTTCCACCGGACTGCTACTACAGCGCGAGCAGAACAAAGGCAAGTCGAAGGGTAAGCCGTATACATGGATAGCCCGAAACATGCACTTTGACCATATCGCCATTCTTCCGGCGAGTGAGCCTGGCGCTGCCACACCTGATGACGGTGTCGGGATGTTCGTTAACGCTGACGGGCAGAAATGCGGTATCGAAAATGTCAACCTGGTTGATGCAGCAAACTGTACGAAAGCGGACATTATCAGCCAGGTAAAATTCTTCTTCACCAACGGCTCAAATTTCTCTTTCGAGGATATCCACAAAGCACTGCGAGATGCCATGAGAGAGCAATCATCAGGTGACGACTGGCCTTATCCGGAAACAGTTTGGCCTGACAAATTCATCTACTACAAATCCGGTAAAACCTACCAGCAAAAATACCTCATTGACGACAACGGCGAAGCTGATCTTGTCGGTGAGCCCATTGAAGTTGTGCGCAAGCCAACAGAGTACGAAGTAAAAACCAATAAGGAAAACGACCCGATGAAACAACTCATCACAAATGCGCTGAAGGCAAAAGGCATCGACACAGACGGAAAATCCGATGCTGAGCTGATGGATGCGTACAACCAGATGATCGCCAATGAATCCAACGGCGAAGAAACGCCGGAAGAGAAAGCGGCGCGTGAGAAAGCGGAGAAAGAGGCCAAAGACAAGACCACTAACACAGATGATGTCACCGCAGAAGTGAATGCCGCACTCAAGCCGCTCACTGATGAAATCAGCGCACTTAAAAGCCAGTTAAACGCAAACGCTGACAAAGAAAAATCAGCCATGCGTGAAGCAGTTAAGGCCAAATTCGGCTTCACAGAAACAGCTGTGAATGCGCTGGACGGCGACCCGCTGAAAGAGCTGTATGCGCAGTGCGCACCGGTTCAGGGGCTGAATGGTTCGTTCCATTCTCAGCATAACTCTTCCACCTCAGTATCAGAAATGCCGGAGTAAAACGAAATGGCGAACAAAACAAAACGTGTGATTCATGCGGGCGGTATTTTCCCTAACCCGCTGTTAAATCGTGAAGGCGAGGCGTTAGCAGACACTAAGCCCGGCACGGTAGGCTTTTTCGATGGCGGCAAGTTCAAAGCCTCAGTAGATGGTAAAGAGTCGGCGATCCTGTACGTGGCAAACATGGATTATCTGCGCTGCAAAGGTGTAGATGACGACCTGAAGGCCGGTGATTGGGTGGTGGCAATCCAGCCATTGCAGGGATTATTCCTGAACGTCCGCGCTGCTGCCGGTACGTACAAAAAAGGCCAGCCGGTGATTGTTGCCAACGGCCAGATCACAGCGGCCACCGCTGCTGAAGGTGAAATTGTATTCGCCTATGTCGAAGAAGATTCAGCACTGACCGCTAAGGCGGGCGAGCTGGTTCGCGTTGTGTTCAAGTAAGGAGAACTGAATGTTTTATTTTTCAACTAAAAAAGCGACCGAAACCGGCAACCTTGAAGCAAATGCTGCGCAGTTTGGCGAACTGCAGATTGCCCGTGACGCATCAGCACAGGCTGTTGCTGAGTTCATTATCCGTGCCAATTCACGCGGTAACGGCGCAATCAGAGTCGATGCCGCTAACGCAGTTGATGACATCCGCCGCCTGTATAAAGCATACGACCAGACTGTTCTGTCCGAGTTTCAGCCGAATACCGAGTTTACCCTGCTGAATGACCTGATGGGGCTTTCCCGCTCAGTGCGTCTGGAAGAATCAGTGTATGAATATGCCCGCAAAGGCAGCGGTGGCGTGGCCCATACGTCAATGTCCGGCCAGATTGGTGCATTGCTGGATGCCGGTGTGTTCACCTTTGACGGTACTATGGTTCCGATTCACGATACCGGCTTTAAGTTCGGCTTCCGTGACCCGATTTTCGCGAAAGGTTCCGCGCTGGCATCTCTGTCCGATGCACAGTCTGATTCTGTTGATACTGTCCGCCGTAAATATGTTGACTTTATCTGGAACGGGTTCCGTGATTCCGAAGGTAATTTCATCAAGTTTGACGGTAAGTCATGGAAAGGTCTTCGTGCTGATGAGCGCGTAGCCCAGGTGACACTGACGGTGAACTTTGCCACTGAGCAGGACGGCAAGAAAATCCGCACCGAAATCATTAAACTGCGTGATGTGCTGAAACTGCAAAACCTGCAATACGGTGAGCAGACCTGGTATGTGTCAGGTGAAATCCTGTCGAATTGGGAAAGCGTGTATTTCGACGTTAACCAGACCCGCACCATTCTGGACGAAGTGAAGAAAATTACCGGCATCAAAGACATCAAAGAAGATTACGAGCTGAAAGGCAATGAAATGCTGATCATTCCACTGGGTGCCGGTGTTATCGCTCCGATTGTCGGTCAGGCGTTTGGTACTGTCGCAGACCCGCGCCAGTTCTATAACTCAGATTACGTATGGCGCACATGGGGCGCTGCTGGTCTGATGGTTAAACAGGACATCAGCGGTCACTTCTCAGTTGTCCACGCGAAAAGCGCATAAGGGGGATTTATGGCACTGGTAAAAGTCGTTTCAAATAACTTCTTCGCCGGTGCCGGTTTCCAGCCTGTGGAAGCCGGTAGCCAGCTGACAATGTCAGATGAAAGCGCGAAAGAATGGGAAAAGGCCGGTCTTGTTGAAATTCTCGCATCTGGTGATATTGATGTGGCATCGCCTGGTAACGATGATTCTGAACAGCCAAAGGCAAAACAGAACGGTAAAAAATAATGCAGGTAACTCTTGATGACGTAAAGCCGATGATTGCGGAACTCGGGTTTACATTGCCTGATTCTGTGCTGTCGCTGCTACTGAGTCAGGTTAATGCAAAGTCCGGATGTCTCGAAGCCAATTACGACGAAACCACGCAGAAGCTGCTGCTGATTTACACCGTTGTTCGGCTGGCATCATTGTCTGGCGCACGAAAGATATCATCACAGAGCGCTCCTAACGGGGCGTCCCGTTCCTTCGCATATGACTCTGCCGGTACTGATTATCTGTTGAACCAGATCCGCGCATGGGACAGTGCCGGGTGTCTTTCTGATTTGCCGCTGTCGAGTAAAACGGTAGGCTTCTTTGGTGTGGTCGGGGGGTATCAATGAGTTCAGTTGCTAATTGGGCGTATACCTCATGGGCTACGTTGTGGCGGTCTGCCGGTAAAGATAAATACGGTAAGCCAACATTCTCGGAGCCGGTTCATTTCCTGTGTGGCTATGGTAGTGAGCTTAAGGGCGGAAAGATTGATATCGGCTCTGAAATCACTATCAAACTGGTATTCTGGACTGAGTATGCTGATGCGAAGAAAGGTGACTTTATTGCTATCGGCAAGCACTCAGGTGATCCGGTATCTGCCGGTGCTGACGAAATCAAATTCATCAAGCGTGATGAGGACGTATTCGAGCATATAGCGGATGACTACACCCTGATAACGGCGGTGTGATATGGCAGCGAAAATCAGAGGTATCGCAGAGGTCAGCGCCAATATCAATGCACTGGTCGGCAATATCACAGGGCGCAAAGTTACACGCGCAATACAGGCAGCAATGCTGATTGGTGGCGCTCAGGCCACGCTGTTCACGCCTATCGACACATCAACACTTATCAACTCTCAGTTCCGTGAAATCACAGTGAACGGCACCCGCGTTACCGGTCGTGTCGGGTATTCTGCCAACTATGCGGTATTTGTCCACGATCCGAAAGTTAAGCAGTCATTCCGGCGTGCCACTGCGCGAAAAGAGTTCCTCACGCTGGGATTTGAAGAGAGTCGCGATGAGATTGAAGCGGCCATGCATCAGGAGATGCGCATATGATACACGAAGCGTTTGAGCGCTATCTGAACCGCGTCGGCCTGCTGGATGATTTCACTGTTCAGTACCTGACATGGACGGAAGAGCCGGAGTCACGCACACAGCAATATGCTGTTATTCAGCCTGACGGCGGCAGCGGTAGATTTGCTGACCTTGGCGCTGACGACAATGTAATGCTGATTCTGGTATCCGCACAAAACGATCCGGAGCCGGTGTTAACCAGGGCGAAAGAAATTCTCAGTTTCGTAGCCGAGTTTCCTGATGATTGTGAGCTCAACTCAGTTTACAACCTTGGTGGCATGCCTAAGCCGGTACCGACAGAAGAAGGCCGGTTCATCATGCAGTTGTCTTTCCGCTGTACATCCTGAACTAACACATTTCAAACAGGTCGCTTATGCGGCCTTTTTTATTTGCAAATAAAGAGGTTACAACATGGCACAATGCCCTGATGATAAAGGCCTGGTGATGGGTAATGCGGGGATTCTCCGCATCGCGCCCGGTTGCCCTGGTACGGTTCCTGAACAGTCCGCGTTTCTGCGTCTCGGCGCACTGACCAGCAAAGGTCTTGATTACGGTACCGAAACGGTTACTTCCAAAGCAGACGACACGAAAGGGCTGACCGAAGCCATTGTGACCGGTCTGGATTTAACTATTAAGTTTGATGGTGAGCTGAAGCGCAAAGGGGCTGATGGCTCCACCTCTGCTTTTGATATCGCCAAAGAAATACTTGCTGAAGTCAAGGCCAGCCGTCAGCCGTCATATTGGGTGCAGCTCGACATGAAAGGCGACGGTAGTGATGTGATTCAGGGTTACATGAACTTCACATCATGGTCGATGGAATTCCCGACCAAAGAGATCGCCACGTACTCCGGTGAGCTGAAAGTAGCAGACGCTGACAGCTTTGAGTGGTTACAGGAAGAAATCGTGGTGCAGAGCATCGCCGCCAACCCTGCAACGTTGACAGTGAAAGCCGGTGAAACTGCAACATTCACGGTCGGATTTAATCCGGTTGATGCGACAAACAAAAATTACGAAGTGGTCAGCGATAAGCCTAACTTCGCTACCGTCAGTAAGCTGCTGAATGTTGTCACTGTCACCGGTGTCGCCGCCGGTACAGCGAATATCACTGTCACATCGGAAGATGGCAGCAAGACGGCGAAATGTGTCGTTACAGTCACTGCGGCCTAAATATTACAAAGGGTATCTCCGGGTGCCCTTGATAATGTTCAGGAGGATATATGACACCGCGTTTAGAATACGGCGAGATGGTGATATCCACTGCCGAAAATGATTACCTGTTCCGCCCGTCGCTGGATGCCATGACGCGAATCGGTGAGCCTAAAGAGATTGTGAGTGCGTTTACGCGATTAAATGGCGCAGAGGTACAACAAATTATTGCATCTGCTGTGGACGCTTACGGAGCGGTTCCTGAATGGCTGATTACACTATTGAATAAGCCGGTGTACGGCCGCAGCATTTTATCGACAGCAATGGACGTGATGCAGGCATGTTGTAACGATGACTGTTCTGAGGTTATCGGTGAATGGCGGGTTGGCAAATCCGGCATGGTGTACCGGCGCGGCGCTATGCATTATCGCGATATCATCCTGCTGGCGCGCGAGCTAATGACCCACGGCATTATCGGTAAAGCTAAGGTGCGCAAACTCCAGCGCAACGAAGGTAAAGACGAATACTCCGACGAGTTCCTCGCCGTCGATTACATCAGTGCCGCCCGTGTGCATTTCAACATCACCCGTAGCGAAGCGGAAAAACTCACAATGACCGAGTTCGTGATGATGCTGAAAGTGAAATATCCGGATGAGAAAGGCTTCACGAAAGATGAGTATGAGGCTATCACCAAGGCCGATGATGCCCGTAACGATGACTTGATTAAGGGCAAGCGCCGGTTGGTGAGCAGGAAGACGGCGTGATGAAGCCCCGGAAGGGGCTTATTTTTTGTCTTTATTTGGTGCTCACAACGTACATGAATAAACATTGCACGTTATAACGTACATGTGATAGTGTTGCACGTAAACTCACAACACGAGAATGCGTTATGACTGATAGCAAAAAAGAAAAGGTTACAGGGAAGGCCGCTGGCGGCAAGGCTAGAGCGGCAAAAATGACAGCGGCAGAAAGAAAAGAGTCGGCAAAAAAAGCAGCTGAAATGAAAAAACACTACGCCTCCTTGCCTGTGGCGGCGTATGGAGATAGTGGCGCATCATTAAAGATAGGTGACATAGAGATACCATGTTACGTGCTAGATGATGGCAGGCGAGTTTTATCTCAGGGGGGGTTACAGGCTGGGATAGGAATGTCAAAAAGCGGCGGTGTGCGCGGCGAGCAGCGAATTGTTACTTTTATAAAGAATTTAGAATCAAAAGGTATAATTACCAATGAGTTATCCGCACGCTGCACTAGCCCAATAGAGTTTAGGGTAAAGGGTGGTGGGCGCTCAATTTATGGTTTTGAAGCTGTGATATTGGCTGATATTTGTGACGCTGTATTGGAGGCGAACTCACAGGGAATACTTGCTGTGCAGCAAAAGCACTTTGCCAAGCAGTGTGAATTGTTGGTCAGGGGGTTCGCTCGTGTTGGTATTGTGGCGCTCATAGATGAAGCTACTGGTTACCAACGAGACCGAGAAAGAGATGCGTTAGCAAAAATATTAGAATCTTTTGTGGCGAAGGAATTGCAACCATGGGTGAGTACATTCCCTCCCGATTATTATGAGGGTCTATTTAAAATATATGGCCTTGAGTATCCTCCAGCTAGTGGAAACAAATCGTGGAGACCGGGCTTTATGGGGAACGTCACGAATAATGTAGTATATAGTCGCTTGGCCCCAGATCTGCTGCCAGAACTGAAGAAAACCGCATCAAGATCAGAGAAAAAGGCTAAATTGCATCAATGGTTAACAAATGATATAGGGCATCCGAAACTAAGGGAGCACTTAGCATCAATTGTTACATTGCTAAAAATATCAAAAACCCCAGAGCAATTTTACGATTTAGTCGACCAGGTTCACCCAAAATTAATAATGGATGAATCTGAGCAACAACCATGATTCTTGAAATAACCCGCTCCGGCGGGTTTTTTGTTGGATCTGCCTTACGTCCGATACTATCCCGCCAGAGATTATAATTTAGTACATTCGGTTAAAGTCATCGTCGTTTCTGTCGAGAAAGCAGTCTGTGCGTTCAGATTGGTTTTTTATCCGGTTGCATTTTCTGGAGACATTAGCGCTCTTATCATGCATGGCTCTGACTTCTGCCTTTTCTGCCGGAGTTAATTCCCAATAATTTTTCCCCTGGCATCCGGTGAGAAGCAAGGGTGTCAGTAGTAATAGAGTGTATTTCATGTTCCTGCTTTGCTTAAAGTATTCGAGTGGTGGATTTTAATCTAAAAAAAGAAATTTACATAATGAATAAGTAAGGCCATCCTTGGCCTTTGGTTATTTAGTTTAGCAATTTAACTTCTGATTTGATCTGCATGTGAGACAAACTACTGAATGTAGCTCCGCTCATGTCAGCAAGGCGCCCTGATATCTCAGCCTCAACAGTGGGATTAAGTTTGAATACAGCAGGGGCGACAATGTTATTCCATACCTCACGTATCTTTTTAACGTGGTGGTAGGCAGTGGTCAGATTACGCAGCAATAAATGCTCATCCAGCCTGCTTTTTGATTCGGCTTTCTCCTGCTTCGGAATGTACTCGCCTTCGAGCGCATCCAGATACGATATCGCCAGCGGGATTTGCTCCGGCAGCAATTCGTTAATGTGCTGCACACCGAACTCAGCATGAACGTGCTTCCAGATGTCTGGGTAGATATTGCCGACACCGTGAGCAATAAGGCGCTCGGCCGTCTGGCGTAACGGGATGAGTTCTTTCGCTGTGGACTGCCGGAAGTTTGGCTTTTTCTTCACCTCGCCGGTAGTCCAGTACTCATACAGAACATCGTCGCTTCTATCTTGGTAAGCCGCAACTTTATCTCGTATCTCTGCCCTGACCTTGTTGATATTGATCGTATGAAGCCATCCTGTCAGCTTTTTAAGTGCTAAGCAGACCACGCTACGGCGCTGATTATCGCACGGAAGCTGCATTGTGATATTCACAACGCAGGTCTTAAATCGTTGTTTTATCTTTGTATATTGAGACGCCCAATCTAACCCCATCCCCTCAATGAATGGACGCATTGCAACAAATGGCTGGCCGTCATAATTCACCAGATACAAATTGTCACCGTGGAAAGGCACATTAATTGTTGAAATTGATCCGCTCATGCCGCCGCCCCCTGAGTTAACAGTTTTGCCAGTTTAGAAAGTCCTTTCGGAGTGACGCGAACCTGTGGGATAGACTTATCTTCGCCGTCCGGTTTAGTGATCACTGTTACTTTGTGCTCAATAAGCCCCTGCTGGATTTTGTCCTGATAACCAATCCACGGAGTACCGAGGCGTCGGTAAATCCATTTGCACTGGCTCATGATGTCAAAAAGAGACTTCGGCTTAACCTGCAACTGTTTAGCGGCATCGGTTACACACATTGAGCCCTGGGATTTGGCAATGCGGGTCAGGGCTTCAACGTCGGGCTTCATTTCTTCAACCTGCGATTCCAACCCTTGGTTTTCCAGCAAGAGGCGCTCTTTTTCTTCCTCTGCCTGAATGACCATCAACGCTAACTCTTTCGCACCAGGCAGGGCAGGGGCTGCGTTGCGTCTCTCTGACTCCAATTCGTACAGGCGGTCGATAACAGCGGTACGGCGCTTGATATCGTAACCAGTAATCAGGATCTCAGTGTAGCGACGGGTAATATTGTATTCCCATGCATTAGGGCTTTTATCGTCATACTGGTTGCACGTAACATGATGATTTGTAAGATAACCCAAATCTGGGTTACGGATATAATCAGCATCTTTGCCGCCAATCAGCGCAACAAGAATGGTGCGGATATCGCGGCACACGTGGTCATGTCGTTTTCCGGTGAGTTTTGCGATCTCACGGCTTGACATAGTGACATTTTGACTGGCCGTTGTTAAAGTATTCATGACGTTATTTCCTATGAATGACTTGACGTTATCAGAAGCTCCGGAGGCTGCAACCAATGGGGCTTCGTCTTTTTTCATTGAACTTCACTTGATGCATTCTCTTCTCGTAAGCATTTAGCTAAGCGCATAACAATCGCTGAATTTAAAGAAATAAAATCCAAATTGGCTTTCTTCTCCAACTCCTTTTTGATGCTATCTGGCAGACGCAGGCTAAATGGAGAGCTTTTAGTTTGAGTGTGTAATTCGTTACTCATGTAGAATCCTCATAATAGTTACTTGATTGATAGCACCAAGTTGGTGCTAGAACCAATTTACCACCATTTATGAGTATGTCAAGTTGGTGCTATTATCAATTTATTATTTTTGGGGAGGTAGGCATATGAGTAAGAAATACCCAAGCCACGAAATGGATCGGTTTAATGTTAGGCTCCCTGCTGGGATGAGAGACGATATAGCAAAGAGGGCTGAGGCTAACGGCAGGTCTATGAACTCAGAGATAGTCCAAATCCTTGAGGATGCCTTATACGACGTGAATATTGTAAACACAAATCAA
>NZ_AZRH01000020.1:0-38425 GCF_000512315.2 Morganella sp. EGD-HP17 | reverse complement strand
TCAGCCCCTTCGAGTCAAGCGATAATTTCTTATCTGCCGTTCTCTTTTTTCCTGCCGGACCGCGTGTTAGCGCGTTGTTCCGTGTCAGTGGAGGTGCATTATAGGGAGTCGCTTTCAGAAGACAAGTGTTAATTTTCGATTTTTTGACTGTTTGCTGCATTCCCCAGCAAAACCCCTGTTTATACCGGGTTACACACAAGGTTATCCACAGATGGTAAAAAATCACAAAATTCACAAGCATCACGCAAACGTTTGCGTTACAATCTGCTGCATTCGTGTACCGTTGCTTTTTACTCCGGGTTTTGAAATCTTATGAGATACACCGATTTCACCTGCAACCTATTGTCATTTATTCGTTGAATTCAAGGGATCCAAACTCATGCAACAGCCTCGCCCTATCCGTCGTGCCCTGCTCAGTGTCTCTGACAAAACCGGCATCACTGAATTTGCTCAGGCTCTTTCCGCCCGTGGTGTTGAATTGTTATCAACCGGCGGTACTGCCCGCCTGCTGGCTGACGCCGGTCTGCCGGTGACTGAAGTCTCCGATTACACCGGTTTTCCGGAAATGATGGACGGACGTGTCAAAACCCTGCATCCGAAAGTACACGGCGGGATCCTCGGCCGCCGCGGCACCGATGATGAGATTATGGCGAAGCATCAGATTTCCGCTATTGATATGGTGGTTGTGAATCTTTATCCGTTTGCGGAGACCGTGGCAAAACCCGGCTGCACATTGGAAGACGCGGTTGAAAATATCGATATCGGCGGGCCGACCATGGTGCGCTCCGCCGCGAAGAACCATAAAGATGTGGCGATTGTGGTAAAAAGCAGTGACTACAGCAATATCATTGCCGAGATGGATGCCGGACAAAACAGCCTGAGTTTCGATACCCGTTTTGATCTCGCCATCAAAGCCTTTGAGCATACAGCGGCTTATGACAGCATGATCGCTAACTACTTCGGTCAGAAAGTAAAACCGTACTTCGGCGATACCACTCAGCCTTCCGGTCAGTTCCCGCGTACCCTGAATCTCAACTTCATTAAAAAGCAGGATATGCGCTACGGCGAAAACAGCCATCAGAATGCCGCCTTCTATATAGAAGAGAATATTCAGGAAGCCTCCATCAGTACTGCTGTGCAGTTACAGGGCAAAGCTCTCTCTTATAATAATATTGCTGATACTGATGCCGCCCTCGAATGTGTGAAGCAGTTTGATAAACCGGCCTGTGTGATCGTCAAGCACGCCAACCCGTGCGGTGTGGCCGTTGCCGATACCTTACTGACCGCCTATGACAATGCCTTCAGAACTGACCCGACCTCCGCATTCGGCGGTATTATCGCCTTTAACCGCGAACTGGATGCCAAAACGGCAGCTGAAATTATTGAACGTCAGTTTGTGGAAGTGATTATTGCTCCGTCCGTCGCGGAAGATGCGCTGCCGGTTCTTACAGCAAAACAGAATGTCCGCGTGCTGACCTGCGGTCAGTGGCAGCATCCGGTTGCCGCCCTTGATTTCAAACGGGTGAACGGCGGCCTGCTGGTGCAGGATTGCGATCTCGGGATGGTCGGTGATAACGACCTGAAAGTGGTCAGCAAACGCCAGCCGACAGAGCAGGAACTGAAAGATGCCCTATTCTGCTGGAAAGTGGCGAAGTTTGTTAAGTCCAATGCCATTGTTTATGCAAAGAATAATATGACCATCGGCGTGGGTGCCGGTCAGATGAGCCGCGTTTACTCCGCGAAAATTGCCGGCATCAAAGCCGGTGATGAAGGGCTGGAAGTGGCGGGATGCGCCATGGCATCCGATGCGTTCTTCCCGTTCCGTGATGGTATTGATGCGGCAGCTGCCGTTGGTATTACCTGCGTGATCCAGCCGGGTGGCTCTATCCGTGATGATGAAGTCATTGCGGCGGCAGATGAACACAATATCGCGATGATTTTCACCGGCATGCGCCATTTCCGTCATTAATACCCGGAGCTGACTTATGAATATCCTGATTATCGGTAATGGCGGACGCGAACACGCGCTGGCCTGGAAAGCCGCACAATCCCCGCTGGCAGCCAATGTTTATGTCGCGCCCGGTAATGCCGGTACCGCACAGGAACCAAACCTGACCAATGTGGATATCAGTGCGACAGATATTGACGGCCTGGTGGCCTTTGCCCGCGCCAATAATATCGGCCTGACCATTGTCGGCCCGGAAGCACCACTGGTGATGGGCGTGGTTGATGCATTCAATGCAGCCGGTCTGACTATCTTCGGCCCGGCCAAAGGTGCCGCGCAGCTGGAAGGCTCCAAAGCATTCACCAAAGATTTTCTGGCGCGTCACCATATCCCGACGGCGGACTATCAGAACTTTACTGAGGTTGAACCGGCACTGGCTTATCTGGACAAAACCGGTGCACCGGTGGTGATCAAAGCTGATGGCCTGGCGGCCGGTAAAGGCGTGATCGTCGCCATGACCCTGAAAGAAGCACAGGACGCGGTACATGACATGCTGGCCGGTAATGCTTTCGGCGATGCCGGGCACCGCATTGTGATTGAAGAGTTCCTGACCGGCGAGGAAGCCAGTTTTATTGTCATGGTGGACGGTAAAAATGTGGTGCCGATGGCGACCAGCCAGGATCACAAACGGGTCGGTGACAATGACACCGGGCCGAATACCGGCGGTATGGGTGCATACTCCCCGGCACCGGTGGTGACCGATGCCGTTCATCAGCGGGTGATGGAAAAAGTGATTTATCCGACCGTTGAAGGTATGGCGGCGGAAGGTCACACCTATCAGGGCTTTTTATACGCCGGGCTGATGATTGATGAACACGGCGAGCCTAAAGTGATTGAATTTAACTGTCGCTTTGGTGACCCGGAAACCCAGCCGATTATGATGCGGTTACAGTCAGACCTGGTTGAGCTCTGCCTTGCCGGTGCACAGGGAAAACTGGCGGGAAAAACCTCGCAGTGGGATCCGCGTCCGGCGCTTGGTGTGGTGATGGCAGCCGGTGGTTATCCGGGTGATTACCGTAAAGGTGATGTGATCAGCGGACTGGATGTTCAGGAAGCAGACTGCAAAGTTTTCCAGGCCGGAACAGCACTGAAAGAAGGTGCGGTTGTGACTGACGGCGGCCGGGTGTTGTGTGTGACGGCACTGGGTGAGGATATTGCTCAGGCGCAGAAACAGGCTTATGCCGCACTGAAACATATTCACTGGGATGATGCATTTTGCCGCAGTGATATCGGCTACCGTGCTATTGCCCGTCTGAATAAGTAAACCACGTTAATACCCTGCGGGAGATTTACAGTGAATCTTCCGTAGGTTCCCATTTACAGAAGTTATCATTTGCCGCCAGCAGAATTTCCCGTCCTTCCGGTGAATCCAGCCATGCAATGTAGATAGGTGATGCGCTGCTGCGCTGACGCTTCGCCAGGAACTGTTCTGTTTCCGCATCAAACTCAATGTAGGATTTATTACCCTGACAATCCGTGACATAGCTGTCACGCCACTGCCCCTGTTTCAGCCGGATATCACCGATCACCAGTGCGCTGTTAAGTGTCAGCTGTCTGTCCGCCACAAAGGTCATCCGGGTGATTTCGTCTGCGGTCAGCGGGGATTTATGCCCGTCTTTATCACGCTGCATAAAGATGGTATTGCCCTCGTGATCCAGCCGTATCTGTTCAGAAAAACCGTTATCGCCCAGATATTCTGCACGGATCTGCCAGAGCTGGCCTCTGCGGTATTCATAAACGGTGACGACGGTCTGTTGTCCGCTGCGGTAGGGACTGAAAACACTCATCAGGACACGGGGTTGGTTGTCAGCGTTGAGACGCCACATTCTGACAGCGCCGTCGTCCGCGATATAACCGGACGCGCTGAAGGGAGGAAAGTCAGGCTGAACAGAGCAGGCGCTGAGCAATGAGCCAAAGCCCAGTGCAAGCAGCCCCTGTCTGATCAACAAAAGGGGACGAAATCCCCCTCTATCAATCTGTTTTTGCAACGCAATTATTTTACTGAATCTTTCAGTGCTTTACCGGCAGTGAAAGCAGGCACGTTTGCTGCTGCAATTTTGATTTCTTTACCGGTCTGCGGGTTACGGCCAGTACGCTCTGCACGATGGTTAACTTTAAAAGTACCGAAGCCAACTAATTGTACAGCATCGCCTTCTTTCAGAGAGTCAGTGATGGCCGCCAGAGTTGATTCCAGCGCTGCTTTAGCTTGTGCTTTAGACAGCTCTGCTTTTTCTGCGATAGCATCAATCAATTGAGTCTTATTCATAAAATATCCTTACAGTGTGTTTATCGTTTGCAAAGCATCGAGTGCGTCGGATGTGCCTTTTGACAGCCCTGATACACGCGCCCCGATAGCCACTTCTTTTCGCCCCCCACTGTAGACCAGAGACGGGGCAATTGTGAAGCCTTTAACACCGGCATTTATAGGCTTAAATCACGTTTTTTGATTTAATCGCCTAAACTAACGCCAATATTGCTGATCCCCGCATCCCGGAGATCGGATTTCAAGCCTTTTATCAACTCAATATCGCGCTCTTCGCAGGCGGCCAATAAGCGGTAAATTTCCCACTGAATGTCCCACTCTTCTTCAACAGCAGGCAATTCATTTAATTCGTCGTCGGACATTTCGCGTCCGGCTTGTGTCATTTCCAGTACCGCGACAGTGCCGACTGAAATCTCACTGACCGCAATAGCGTGCTCCAGTGTTTCTCCGCTCAGGCGGGTATGGATAAGCTCACTGAGTGCCGCGCAGGCATCAATCGCCGGATACACACCGTAGATATCATAGTCGTCTCCATCAGGGATAATGTCTTCCAGCTTTTCCAGCTGGTTATCAAAGTTCACTTTTGCGTCTTTGACAGTCAGGACTTCCCAGATGAGATCCAGAATACGCCGGTAAAGCGACGGATCGGTAAACCCGGTCTGCTGACAAAAAACGGCATAATTCGGGTACATTCTCTCGCACAGACAAGCCGTGAAGGTGAGATGCTGCCAGCTTTCCAGTTTTTCCAGCCGTAAGTGGATCGGGTTCTTTAACATTCCGCTTTACTCGTTACTCTGATGTGAGCCGCAGTTTACCTGAAAATCCGTGATATCCACATCTTTACGTGGAAAATCGGGAAATTTCTGTTTCAACCGGACAAAAAATGTTCGATTTGAGGCAATGCCATCAGCCCAGCGGGTCGGTTCAGGCAGGCGATAGCCGCGCGTCAGGGCTTTTACCCAGGTCAGTGCGGTGTCAATACTCATATGATGACCGGGTGAAATGAACAGCGGATTGCAGCGGTTTTTGCTGCGCCAGACCCAGCCGAGCGGCTCACCTTTGTCTGTCAGCAGCGACTGTGCACCGGCCTCTTCCGCCAGCGGTTCAAACGTGCCGCATAACCGGCTTTTGGCCACACCAATAGCGGGTAAATCCAGCAGAACCCCGAGATGACCGGCAACGCCGAGACGGCGCGGATGAGCGCGCCCCTGGCCATCCACCAGCACCAGGTCCGGTTTTAAGGTCAGTTTCTCCCACGCGGCAAGTGCGGCAGGGATTTCACGGAAGGAGAGCAGCCCCGGAATATAGGGCAGTTGTGTGGGAATACGGGCGGTCTGATACTCCGCCACCTCCAGTTCAGGCCAGGTGAGGATCACCACGGCAGCCCGGGTGACGTCCCCCCCGTCCTCAAAGCCGATATCCACCCCCGCAATATAGCGGGGATTAAGCGGTACATCCTGCAGACTGACCCGTTGTGCCAGTTCCGTCTGCCGGGCTTTCAGGGCGCGGGTATCGATGGCTGTCATGGTGACCTCCGTGGTCTGTCAGTGATCAACCCTGATGATATTTAGCTGACAGGCGGTGAACAGATTCAACGAATGCACCGGCATGCTCAGGCGGAACATCCTGGTGGATGCCGTGTCCGAGGTTGAACACATGCCCTTCGCCCTGACCAAAACCGGCGAGGATAGATGCCACTTCCGCTTCGATACGGGCAGGTGATGCATAGAGCATGGACGGATCCATATTGCCCTGTAACGCCACTTTGCTGCCGACCCGGCGGCGGGCATCCGCGATATCTGTGGTCCAGTCGAGCCCCAGTGCATCACAGCCGGTTTCTGCCATCGCTTCCAGCCACTGTCCGCCGCCTTTGGTGAACAGAGTGACCGGTACACGGCGACCGTCATTTTCGCGGATCAGACCATCGACAATCTTGTGCATGTAATTGAGTGAAAACTCACGGTAATCACGCCCGGTCAGCACGCCGCCCCAGGTATCAAAGATCATCACGGACTGCGCACCGGCTTTAATCTGCGCATTGAGATAGAGGATCACGCTGTCCGCCAGTTTATCCAGCAGCAGGTGCAGGGTCTGCGGTTCGGCATACATCATCTTTTTGATTTTGGTAAAGGCTTTGCTGCTGCCGCCTTCCACCATATAAGTTGCCAGTGTCCACGGGCTGCCGGAGAAACCAATCAGCGGCACATCGCCGTTCAGGGCTTTGCGGATGGCGCGCACGGCATTCATGACATAACCGAGTTCCTGTTCCGGATCCGGCACCGGCAGTTTTTCAACATCACGGGCATTCTGGATCGGATGCACAAAGCGCGGCCCTTCACCGGTTTCAAAATAGAGCCCGAGACCCATCGCATCAGGAATGGTGAGAATATCGGAAAAGAGAATTGCCGCATCCAGCGGAAAACGACGCAGCGGCTGCAGAGTTACTTCACAGGCCAGTTCGGTGTTTTTGCACAGCGCCATAAAATCCCCCGCCTGTTCGCGGGTGGCTTTATATTCAGGCAGATAACGCCCGGCCTGGCGCATCATCCACACGGGGGTGACATCCACCGGCTGACGCAGTAATGCCCGCAGATAGCGGTCGTTTTTCAGTTCACTCATGACAGACTCCAAAAAGTTGTTGGCCGCGTAACGTATTGACGTCCTGAATAAAACCCATTGTAGCACGCCTGCCGCCCGGGGTCAGGGCGGTGTTACGCGTCTTCGTCATCCTGACGGCACAGTACGACTGTATCTTCAATCAGACGGCGGGCAATGGTATCCGGCGGCGGAATAACCGGCAGATTATCATAGCGGTACCAGTCTGCACTGAGCAGCTCTGACGGATCGTGATGAATTTCACCATCCGCATAATCCGCCAGGAATCCCATCATCAGCGAGTGCGGGAACGGCCACGGCTGCGAGGAGACATAACGGATATTCTGAATCTCAATCCGGCTCTCTTCCATCACCTCACGGGCAACGGCTTCTTCCAGGGTTTCGCCGACTTCGACAAACCCGGCGAGTACGGTAAACAACGGCGCGCTTTTGTGGCGGCGGTGCTGTGCCAGCAGAATAGAGTCATGACGGCGGATGCCGACAATAATACACGGCGCTATCTGCGGATAGTAACGTTCGCGGCAGCTGTCACACAGACACGCCCACTCACTTTCACTGTATTTCATCGCCGCACCGCAGTAGCCGCAATAACGGTGCGAGCGGTAGAATTCCGCCAGCTGCACGCCGCGTCCGGCCATTTTGAAGAGGTCATCATTCTCTACGGCAATAATGCGCGGCGAACACATATCGGAACGCATTTTTTCGCGGATCAGCCAGACCGGCAGCCCCTGCCACTCCCCGATACGCACCGCCGGTTTCCCGGTCAGCATCCATTGTGCCGCACTGCCCTCCGGCAGTTGTCCTTCCGGCAACCAGACGCGGTTATCCGCGCTGATAACCCAGTAGCCGGTTTCATTGCCCGTTAAAATCTGCTGCATAATAGAGACATCATGTTAATGAAATAATAATGGATTAAATCATACTCCGTTTGCGGGGAGAATACTCAGCATAACGGGGCATGCATTTCCCTGTCACCCGGCTGTCAGAAAAGTGTCACACGGGTGTCAGTTGCCTGTCACAAACGCGTCATACCCTAGCCTCACCACTGATACTGAATCAGTTAACTGACGAGGGTTTTATGACACGTTTTCCTGCTGCCAAAATATTGCTGACCGCCGTTGCTGTTTCCGCCTCTTTCTCTGCGTTCTCTGCCGGGCAAAACACTATTCCTGAAGAACTGATTGCCGCCGCCAAAAAAGAGGGGGTGGTTTACAGTGTCGGGATGCCGGATACCTGGGCCAACTGGAAAGGCACCTGGGCTGATCTTGAAAAACTCTACGGCATCCGCCATCAGGATACCGATATGAGCTCTGCTCAGGAAATTGCCAAATTCGCCGCTGAAAAAAGTAATGCCACCGCAGATATCGGGGATGTCGGTGCCGCCTTCGGCCCTGTCGCCGTTCAGAAAGATGTGGTGCAGCCTTATAAACCCACCACCTGGGATCAGATCCCGGACTGGGCAAAAGATAAAGACGGTAACTGGGCGCTGGCCTATACCGGCACCATTGCATTCATCATCAATAATGACCTTGTCAAAGAACAGCCGAAAAGCTGGGCTGATCTGCGCAGCGGTAACTACCGCGTGACAATCGGTGATGTCGGTATCGCGGCACAGGCTAACAGCGGCGTGCTGTCTGCGGCCTTTGCCCTCGGCGGTAATGAAACCAATATTCAGCCGGCGATTGAGTTGTTTGCCGATCTCGCCAAACAGAAACGTTTATCCCTGAATGACCCGAGCGTGGCCAACCTGGAAAAAGGGGAAGTGGAAGTGGCGGTAATGTGGGATTTCAACGCCCTTAACTACCGCGACCAGATTGATGCCAAACGCTTTACCGTGGTGATCCCGTCTGACGGCTCTGTCACCTCCGGTTACACCACTATTATTAATAAATACGCGAAGAACCCGAACGCTGCCAAACTGGCCCGTGAGTTTATTTTCAGTGATAAAGGACAGCTCAACCTGGCCGAAGGATATGCCCGCCCTATCCGCGCGGCACACCTGACCCTGCCGGACGATATCAAAGCCAAACTGCTGCCGGAATCCCAGTACAGCAAAGCCAAACCGATTACCGATTTTGACGGCTGGGAAAAAACCTCCCGCCAGTTGCCGAAACTGTGGCAGCAGAACGTTATCATCAACATGAATTAACGGAATGACAATGAATAACCCAGTTATCCTGGTTGTTCTGGATGGCTTAAACTACCGCACAGCCCATGACTGCATGGGCTTTATGCAGGGGTTAGCTGAATCCGGGGACGCCACACTGTACCGCCTGAGCTGTGAACTGCCCTCGCTCTCCCGCCCGCTGTATGAATGTATTCTGACCGGCGTGCGCCCGGTTGACAGCGGCGTGGTGCACAATCAGGTGGTGCGCCTGTCACACAACGACAGTATTTTCTCCCTCGCACAAAAAGCCGGAAAAACCACCGCTGCCGCCGCTTATCACTGGGTCAGTGAGCTGTATAACCGCGCCCCGTTTGATGCCGTCCGTGACCGTTTCACCCACGATGATTCGCTTGCGATACAACACGGCTGTTTTTATCAGGCGGATCACTATCCGGATGACCATTTATTCCTCGATGCGGAATATTTACGCCGTCAATACCATCCCGATTTCCTGCTTATTCACCCGATGAATATTGACGATGCCGGTCATAAATCCGGCGGGGATTCACAGCAATACCGCAACAGCGCCCGCCGTGCAGACGGCCTGCTCTCCGCGTATCTGCCTGCCTGGCTTGAAGCGGGTTATCAGGTACTGGTGACCAGTGATCACGGTATGAATAATGACCGCTCACACGGCGGGATTCTGGATGAAGAGCGCACTGTCCCGCTGTTTGTTGCCGGTGGCGCCTTCTCTCATGAGGCCGATCTTCCGGTGCAGCAGACACAGCTGTGCGGCACCATCTGCCGGTTGCTCGGCCTGAGCGGACACAACAAAGCCGCTGTACCGCGCCTGCTGCGGGAGACGCAACATGGCTGATATTCTGCCGGAGCTGACCGCGATGAAAAGTAAGCAACATACCCGCCCCCTGTCACGCCGTCTGCCGCTGAAACCGATGCTGTTACTGCTCCCTGCCGCGCTGCTGTTCGTGCTTTTCCAGCTTGCGCCGATGTTATGGGTGATTATCAACAGCTTCGTGTATGAAGATGCGTGGTCATTCGGTAACTTTACCGAAATCTTCAGCAGCCCTTTTTATATTCAGTCCTTTGAAAATACCCTGTGGATTTCCGGGGTATCGGCGGTCGGCGGGCTGATCCTCGCCGCACTGTTTGCCGCCTCCTTACAGCACGTCCCGCCGCGTCCGCGCCGCTGGCTGATTGCCTTTACCAATATGACCGGCAACTTCAGCGGTGTGCCGCTGGCGTTTGCTTTCATTATCATTCTCGGCGTCAACGGCGCCATCACCCTGCAACTGAAAGCCTGGGGAGTGATTGAGGATTTCAATCTCTACAGCGCTGCCGGGCTGATGCTGATTTATCTCTATTTTCAGATCCCGCTGGGGATCCTGCTGCTCTATCCGGCGTTTGATGCCCTGAAACCGGAGTGGGAGGATGCCGCCAAAACCATGGGGGCCGGCCGCCCGGCCTACTGGCGCTATGTCGCGCTGCCGGTGCTTTCGCCGGCGCTGCTCGGCACCTTTATCATTCTGTTCGCCAATGCCGCCGGGGCTTATGCCTCCACTTATGCGCTGACCACCGGGAACTACAATATGGTGACCATCCGTATCGCCAGCCTGGTGTCCGGCGACCTGTTCCTGGAGCCGAATATGGCGGCGGCACTCTCTGTCCTGCTGATGGTTATCCTCGGATTCATCACTGTTGTCTATCACTGGCTGCTGAAACGGAGTTACCATGCCAAGTGCTGATCTCACACTCAATCCGCCGTCCATGGCGCGTTATCACAAAATCATGCTCAGCCTGATTGTGATCCTGCTGCTGTTACCGATTATCGCGACCCTGCTGTATTCCTTCTCCACCCGCTGGGGTGCCACGGTGCTGCCGGACGGCCTGACATTACAGTGGTATCTGAAACTGTGGCAGGATCCGCGTTTTCTTGCCGCGTTCGGCCGTTCGCTGTTTATCTGTTTTGTCACCCTTGCCATCAGCACCCTGGTGATCCTGCCGCTGGTGTTTGCCGTGTTTTATTACTTCCTGCGGCTGAAAGGGCTGATGGAGATCCTGATTATTCTGCCGTTTGCCGTGCCGCCGGTGGTCTCTTCCGTCGGATTACTGCAGCTGTTCGCTGACGGGCCGCTGCCGATTGCCGGTACCCCGTGGATTCTGATCGGTACCTATTTCACCATCACCCTGCCGTTTATGTACCGGGCGCTGGCCAACAGCCTGAACGGCGTGCCGCTGAAAGATTTACTGGATGCCGCTCATCTGCTCGGCGCAGGTACTTTTAAGGCGTTTCTGCTGGTGGTGGTGCCAAATATCCGCAAAGGGTTGCTGGTGTCGCTGCTGATCGCCTTCTCCTTCCTGTTCGGCGAGTTTGTATTTGCCAATATCCTGGTCGGCACCCGTTACGAAACCCTGCAAATCTATCTCTATAACATGCGCCAGACCAGCGGGCACTTCACCTCCGCACTGGTGGCGAGCTACTTTATTTTCACCCTGATCCTGACCCTGATCGCGACACGCTTAAGCCGCTGAGGAATCACTGATGAGCTATGTAATTGCTGAAAACCTGACAAAATCCTTTGCTGCCACTCCGGTCTTTTCCGGTCTGAATTTTTCTGTCAGCAAAGGGGAATTTATTACCCTGCTCGGCCCGAGCGGCTGCGGTAAATCTACCTTGCTGCGTTGTCTCGCCGGGCTGGAACCGGTCAATGACGGCAGAATTTATGTGAATAAACAGGATATTACTTCATCTCCGCCACAGCAGCGGGAAATCGGCATGGTGTTTCAGAGCTATGCGCTGTTTCCGAATATGACCACTGAACGCAACATTGCTTTCGGTCTGAAGATGCAGAAAGTCCCGGAAAATGAACAGCGCAAATCCGTTGCAGAGGTGATTGAGCTGGTGGGTCTGAAAGGAAAAGAACAGCATCTGCCGCATCAGCTTTCCGGCGGCCAGCGGCAGCGTGTGGCACTGGCACGGGCACTGGTGATGAAACCGCGCATTCTGCTGCTGGATGAACCGCTCTCCGCGCTGGATGCGCAGATCCGCAAACATCTGCGCCAGCAAATCCGTCAGATCCAGCGCGAGCTGAATCTGACCACCATTTTTGTCACCCACGACCAGGAAGAAGCCATGCTGATGTCTGACCGTATCTTCCTGATGAACAAGGGTGAAATCGTGCAGAGCGATACCGCCGAAAACCTCTACACCCAGCCCGCCAATGAGTTTGTCGCACGTTTTATGGGGCATTACAATCTGGTCAGCGCGCACAACGCCAACAGCCTGCTCGGCCTGAATCTCAGCGGCATTGTGGCGATCCGCCCGGAATCCATTTATGTGCGTGAGGCCGGAAGACAGTACGGGGAACACATTTCTCACCCGGTTTCAGGTACAATCCGTGACAGTCAGTTACTGGGCAATATTATCCGTTATCAGGTGGATACCGGGCTGGGCGCACTGACCGTGGATCTGCTGAACCGCTCCTCAGAGCGGCTGTTTGAACAGGGCACTCAGCTGGAGCTGATGTTCAATAAAAATGAAATCCGCGCCCTTGCCCCGTCAGTTAATTAAAGGAACGTCATGTCAACATTAGCGGTTTTCGACCTCGATCACACCTTAATCGCTGCAGACAGCAGCCTGTTATGGACAGACTACCTGTGGGAAAAAGGCATTATCACTGATCCGGCCTTTCTTGCCGCAGATAAGCAGATGATGGCGGATTACAGCGCCGGTAAGCTGGATATGGCCGCGTATATGGCCTTCAGCCTTAAGGCCTTAGGCAATGCCACCGTTGCACAGATTGATGAATGGGTAGCTGATTTTACCGAAAGCAAAGTGCGCCCGCTGGTCTACCCGGATGCGGTCAAAACCCTCGCGTTTTATAAAGAACACGGCGTGCCGGTGATCATCATTTCTGCCACCGCCGATTTTATTGTCAAACCGGTGGCGAAGATGCTGGGTGTGAATCTGGCGTTTGGTATCGAACTGGAAGTCCGGGATGATCACTACACCGGTGCATTGCAGGGGATCACCACCTTCCGGGAAGGGAAAGTGGAAAAACTGGCTAACTTTCTGGATATTCGTCAGTTTTTACCGGAACGTACGATTTTTTATACCGATTCCGCCAACGATTTACCCCTGTGCCGCTACGCCACGGATGTGCTGACGGTCAACGCTGACCCGGTATTGAAGGCAGAAGCAGAAAAGCAGGGGTGGATGCAGCTGACGTGGTCATTAAACCCAGTAAACAGCTGATCCTCCTGCCCGTCACTGATAAATATGATACCCGCTGCCGGAGGTACGGCAGCGGATATCAGCCGGATCAGGCGGCGCTGCTCCCCAGTCTGAACTGTGTCATAACCTGCATGAGCTGCCCCGCCTGCTGATGCAGGCTTTCCGCAGCCGCCGCATTTTCAACCACCAGCGCAGCATTCTGCTGTGTGACTTCATCAATCTGCTGTACAGCAATCCCGACCTGCGAAATGCCCTGAGACTGCTCATTTGCCGCCAGTGTCAGCTCGTCAATCATCTGGCTGACACCCTGTGTCTGAGTGACAATCACCTGCATCGACTCACCGGCTTCTGCCACCAGTTTACTGCCGGCATCCACCTGCTCAACACTGGTATTAATCAGATTTTTTATTTCACCGGCAGCCTGTGCACTCCGCTGCGCCAGTGTCCGGACTTCGCCGGATACCACAGCAAAACCGCGTCCGTGTTCACCGGCGCGTGCGGCTTCCACCGCCGCGTTCAGTGCAAGGATATTGGTCTGGAATGCGATGGAATCAATCACACCGATAATGTCAGTGATTGTGCGGGAAGAGTTTGAGATATCCTGCATGGCATGAATAACCAGATCCACTTTCTCACCACCGTGACGGGCGGTTTCGGATGCTTCCGCAGCCATCATATTCGCTTTTGCCGCAATCTCCGCACTGCTTTTCACTGTAGCAGACAACTGTTCCATTGATGCTGCGGTCTGCTGCAGACTGCTGGCCTGGGATTCAGTACGCTGGCTCAGATCAGCATTACCGCTGGTTATCTGCATTGTGCCGGTCACAATGCTGTCACTGTTATTACGCACTGTGCCGACGATACCGGCCAGATTCCTCTGCATCGCTTTCAGGGTACTCAGCACACTCCCGTCCGGAACCGGATGAATTTCATCGGACGGCGACAGATCACCGGAGGCCACCCGTTCAGCCACTTCTTTCAGTTGGGCGGGTTCGGCGCCCAGAGAGCGTGTCAGATTGCGGATAATCATCATCCCGGAAACAATCGCCAGCGTTAACGCCAGCAGTGCAAACACCAGAATAATGTTGCTCTGACGCTCATAATTCGTATTAAATTCCTGAATAAGCTGATTACCGGTTTCAGTACCGTGATCGCGGCTGGCACGGAATGACAGGATATAGGCATCCGATGCCGCATACTCAGCATCCATCATTTTCGCAATCGCTTCCTCATGACGTCCCTGCTGATCGAGTTCAAGCACTTCCCGGGTCACGGCGGCATAGTGTTTTTCATCCGCTATCATCTTATCAAGCAACGCCCGCCCCTGCGGATCCATACCGAACTCATTGACCATATCCAGCAATGTCTGCGTTCTTTTACTGACTTTCCCGTCCTCTTCTTTAAAACGGTTCAGTTCTTCTGTTTTATCTTTCTTATCAGTCGCATTGATCATATCCCGCAGCATGATAGCCCGCTCTTCCGTCGCATGGCGGACTTCATAGGCCTGAACCTGAAGTGCATATGTCCCGTTAACGTAATTCGTGAACATCTCTTTGTCTTTATACAGGTTCATCACTGCCATTCCGGAAACCAGCGCCAGAATGGCGATCAGAACACCAAATGTGACAGATAACCTGACACGAATCGTCGTATTTTTAAGATTCATTTTTTTTCCTGATGCAGAAAGCAGTCAATAAGGCCAATAAATAACCAAATGTTTTTTCTTAATATGCCGTAATAAGGCACGCCGACAGAAAACATCGGCAACTGACCGGAAATTATCAGTTTTAATTTAATTTTTTTTATAGTCAGCCGCCGCGGTGTAACCACTGAATATCAGGGAGGATGATCGGGAACGCTTCGGGTGAATAAATGATGTTATAAAAAGGTTGTAGTTTCCGGGCAGCTTCTTATACTGAAATCTTTCTTGTCGGAGTGCCCAGTATTTATCTCTGTGATAAATCGGGCTGAGACCGTTAATTCGGGATCCGCGGAACCTGATCGGGTTAGTACCCGCGAAGGGAACAAGAGTAATCTTTCCTTTTTTAACCGCTGTTTTCAGCCGCCGCAATGCGGGTTTTATCAGCAGCCGGTTATCACGCATTACTCCTGACGCACCTCCAGACAAGCAATTTCTCACTTTTTCTTCCGGCGTTGCCGGTTTCACTGTAAGGAATTTGCTATGTCCCGTGAACAACGTATTGATACCACTGATCTCTCCCCGGGCGCGGAAACCGCCGCCCCGTCCAAAGCCCGTACCCGCCGTGAGCAGCGCGACGCGGCAGAGGAATATATCAGCACCCTGAAAGGGGTAAATTTCCCGAACTCCTCCCGTATTTATCTCACCGGCTCGCGCCCGGATATCCGGGTGCCGATGCGGGAAATTGCCCTGTCCCCGACCCTGATCGGCGGTGATAAAGCCAATCCGCAGTATGAAGAGAATGAGCCGGTGCCGGTTTATGATACCGCCGGGCCGTACGGCGACCCGCAGGTGAAACTGGATGTCCGTACCGGTCTTGCCCGTCTGCGTGAGCAATGGGTTGCAGAGCGGGGTGATACCGAAGCGGTGACACAACTAAGTTCTGATTTTACCCGTGACCGGCTGGCTGATAACGGCCTTGACCATCTGCGCTATCCAAACCGCCCGGCACCGCTGAAAGCCAAAACCGGAAAATGCGTGACACAACTGCATTATGCCCGGAAAGGGATTGTCACCCCGGAGATGGAGTTTATCGCCATCCGCGAAAATATGGGGCGTGAACGCATCCGGGGCGAAGTTCTGCTGCAACAGCATCCGGGACAGCATTTCGGTGCCAATCTGCCGGATAACATCACCCCGGAGTTTGTCCGCGATGAAGTCGCTGCCGGACGCGCCATTATCCCGTCCAATATCAACCACCCGGAATCCGAGCCGATGATTATCGGCCGCAATTTCCTGGTAAAAGTGAATGCCAATATCGGCAACTCCTCTGTCACCTCCTCCATTGAGGAAGAAGTGGAGAAACTGGTCTGGTCCACCCGCTGGGGCGCGGATACGGTGATGGATCTCTCCACCGGCCGCTATATCCACGAAACCCGCGAGTGGATCCTGCGTAACAGCCCGGTGCCTATCGGTACTGTGCCGGTGTATCAGGCACTCGAGAAAGTGAACGGTGTGGCCGAGGATCTGACCTGGGAGATGTTCCGCGATACCCTGCTGGAGCAGGCGGAACAAGGGGTGGATTACTTCACCATTCACGCCGGTGTCCTGCTGCGTTATGTGCCGATGACGGCAAAACGCCTGACCGGCATTGTGTCACGCGGCGGCTCGATTATGGCGAAATGGTGTCTGTCCCATCATCAGGAAAACTTCCTCTATCAGCACTTCCGTGACATCTGTGAAATCTGCGCGGCGTATGATGTGGCGCTGTCGCTCGGTGATGGTCTGCGTCCGGGCTCTATTCAGGATGCCAACGACGAAGCCCAGTTCGCTGAACTGCATACTCTCGGCGAGCTGACCAAAATCGCGTGGGAATATGATGTGCAGGTGATGATTGAAGGCCCGGGCCATGTGCCGATGCAGATGATCCGCAAAAACATGACCGAAGAACTGGAGCACTGCCATGAAGCGCCGTTCTACACCCTGGGGCCGCTGACCACCGATATCGCACCGGGCTATGACCATTTCACATCCGGCATCGGTGCGGCACTGATCGGCTGGTTCGGCTGTGCCATGCTCTGTTATGTGACACCGAAAGAGCATCTCGGATTACCGAATAAAGAAGATGTTAAACAAGGACTTATCACCTATAAAATCGCCGCACACGCCGCCGATCTCGCCAAAGGACATCCGGGAGCCCAAATCCGCGATAACGCGATGTCAAAAGCACGTTTTGAATTTCGCTGGGAAGATCAGTTCAATCTGGCGCTGGACCCGGAAACCGCCCGGACTTACCACGATGAAACCCTGCCGCAGGCATCCGGCAAAGTCGCGCATTTCTGTTCAATGTGCGGGCCGAAATTCTGCTCAATGAAAATCTCACAGGAAGTCCGCGACTACGCCGCCGGGATGGAAGAGATGTCTGACGCCTTCCGCGCCAAAGGCAGCGAGCTGTATCACAGCGCAGAGGAGCGTATCGATGAATCTGCCTGACGCGCCGTTTGCCCGGACGGAACACAAATTAGGGCTGTATCCGGTGGTGGACTCACTGATGTGGATTGAGCGGCTGCTGGCATCCGGTGTGCGGACAATCCAGCTGCGCATCAAAGACAAAACCGATGCACAGGTGGATGAGCAGATCCGCACCGCTGTTGCGCTGGGGGAAAAATATCAGGCGCGGCTGTTTATCAATGACTACTGGCGTTCTGCCATAAAGCACGGTGCGTATGGTGTGCATCTCGGCCAGGAAGATCTGGATATTGCTGACTTGCGGGCAATTCAGCAGGCCGGACTGCGCCTCGGGATTTCCACCCACGATGACAACGAGTTGCTGCGTGCCAAAGCGCTGCGTCCGTCCTATATCGCGCTGGGGCATATTTTCCCGACACAAACCAAAATCATGCCCTCTTCCCCGCAGGGACTGGAAAACTTAGCCCGCCAGGTCGCGGCCACGCCGGATTTCCCGCTGGTCGCCATCGGCGGTATTTCCCTTGAACGCGCCCCTGCCGTGGCCGCCACCGGCGTCGGCAGTATTGCGGTGGTCAGCGCCATCACCAAAGCCGCTGACTGGCAGGCTGCTACCCGGCAGCTGATGACACTGACCGGGGAAGCCGCTGAATATCAGGAGGTTAACCATGCTGAATGATCATGATTTTATGCGCTACAGCCGCCAGCTGCTGCTGGAGGATATCGGCCCGGAAGGTCAGCTGAAACTCAAACAGTCTCATGCGGTGATCACCGGCCTCGGCGGACTGGGTTCACCGGCGGCGCTGTATCTGGCCGCCGCCGGTGTCGGTGAGCTGACCCTGATTGATGATGATGAGGTACATCTATCCAACCTCCAGCGCCAGATTTTATATACCGAAGCCGATGTGCCGGACAATAAAGCCCGCACTGCGGCAGCACGTCTGCGGGCGCTGAACCCGGCCCTGACACTCAATGTGATCACCGAACGTCAGACCCGGGAAACGCTGCAACACATTGTACAAACAGCAGATATTGTCCTCGATTGTACCGACAACATGGCCACCCGCCATGCCATCAACGCCGCCTGTATCACGCAGCAAAAAACCCTGGTCAGCGGCAGTGCGGTTGGTTTCAGCGGACAGCTTCTGGTACTGCAGCCGCCGTTTGAGCATGGCTGTTACTGCTGCCTCTATCCGGATGATGTCATTCCGGAACGCAACTGCCGCACCGCTGGTGTGCTCGGCCCGGTTGTCGGGGTGATCGGCACGCTCCAGGCGCTGGAAGCGATCAAACTGCTGGCCGGATTGTCTTCCCCGCTGAACGGAAAATTACGCCTTTTCGACGGCAGACAGCAAAGCTGGAGCACATTACAGCTCCGGCGGGCGGCAGAGTGCCCGGTGTGTCAGGAGGCAGCCGCATGCGCATAACGGTGAATGACGAGGTGATGGATATTGATTCTCCCATTACCGTCAGTGAACTGCTGGCATTTCTCGGCCGTCCCGTGGCGGGTATTGCTGTCGCGGTAAACCAGGCCATTGTTGTCCGTGGCTGCTGGTCAGAACACGTTGTCCGCGACGGCGATCAGATTTTACTTTTTCAGGCTATCGCAGGAGGTTAATGATGCTGACGATTGCAGATACCATATTTACATCCCATTTATTTACCGGCACCGGGAAATATACCAGCAGCCGGGTGATGCAGGAGGCGATTGCCGCCTCCGGCAGCCAGTTAGTCACCATGGCGATGAAGCGTATCGACCTTTCTCAGGGACACGATGATATCCTTGCCCCGCTCCGTGAACTCGGTATTAAACTGCTGCCGAATACTTCCGGTGCAAACAATGCCCGGGAAGCGGTGTTTGCCGCACAACTGGCGCGGGAGGCGCTCGGCACCAACTGGATCAAACTGGAGATCCACCCCGATGCCCGTTATCTGCTGCCGGACCCGGTTGAAACCCTGGCTGCGGCAGAAATACTGGTGAAAGAGGGGTTTGTTGTCCTGCCTTACTGCAGTGCGGACCCGGTACTATGCCGCCGGTTGCAGGAGGCCGGATGCGCCGCCGTTATGCCGCTGGGTGCACCTATCGGCTCCAATCAGGGATTACAGACCCGCGATATGCTGCGCATTATTATTGAACAGGCAACGGTTCCGGTAGTGATTGATGCCGGGATCGGCGCACCAAGTCACGCCCTCGAGGCGATAGAACTGGGTGCAGATGCCGTGCTGGTTAATACCGCGATGGCCGTTGCCCGCTCACCGGTCACCATGGCAAAAGCGTTCCGTCTGGCCATTGAGGCCGGGCTGCTGGCGCGGGAGGCAGAGCTGGCGCCGAAGCAGTTGCAGGCATCGGCATCCAGCCCGCTGACCTCATTCCTCGGAGCATTGTGATGAGTGAAAAAACCTTCAGTGACCGCTGGCAGCAGCTGGACTGGGATGATCTCACCTTACAGCTCAACAGCAAAACCACGCGGGATGTCGAACGGGCACTGAGTGCAGACACGCTGACCACCACGGATTTTATGGCACTGATCTCCCCGGCGGCCCGGCCGTATCTCGAAATCATGGCGCAGAAAGCACAGACACTGACCCGGCAGCGTTTCGGCCATGTCGTCGGGATGTATGTCCCGCTCTATCTCTCTAACCTGTGTGCCAACGACTGTACTTACTGTGGCTTCTCCATGAGCAACCACATTAAGCGCAAGACCCTGACACCGGCAGAAATCCATAGCGAATGTAAGGCAATAAAAGCCCTCGGCTTTGACAGCCTGCTGCTGGTCACCGGCGAACATCAGCGCAAAGTGGGAATGGACTACTTCCGCGAAACCTTCCCGCTGATCCGTGATTATTTCAGTACCATGATGATGGAAGTGCAGCCGATGGCGACAGAGGAATACGCCGAACTGCGCACGCTGGGGCTGGACGGCGTGATGGTGTATCAGGAAACCTACCATGAGAGCACCTATCAGCGGCACCATCTGAAAGGGAAAAAACAGGATTTTCACTGGCGGCTGCAAACCCCGGATCGCCTTGGTCAGGCCGGGATCAGCAAGATCGGGCTCGGCGCGCTGATCGGCCTGTCCGGTCAGTGGCGGACAGACTGCTACATGGTCGCGGAACATCTGCACTATCTGCGCCAGCGCTACTGGAAAACCCGTTATTCCATCTCTTTCCCGCGCCTGCGCCCGTGTGCAGGCGGTATTGAGCCGGAATCCCTGATGAATGAAGCGGAGCTGGTGCAGCTTATCTGTGCATTCCGCCTGTTCGCACCGGATATTGAGCTGTCACTCTCCACCCGCGAATCACCGTATTTCCGTGATCATATGGTGCCGGTGGCGATAAACCAGGTCAGCGCCGGTTCCCGCACTCAGCCCGGCGGCTATGCCGAAGAGGATGATCCGGAACTGGAGCAGTTCAGCCCGCATGACAACCGCTCGCCGCAGCAGGTCGCGGATGCCCTGCTCGCCGCCGGTCTTCAGCCGGTCTGGAAGGACTGGGACAAATATCTGGGAAGATAAGGAAAGAAAGGCCGGTGAATACCGGCCTGATTTTTTTATTCTATCCGCTTACAGTAAGTCACCGGCGGCACATCCTGTCCGGCATTTTTCGCCGGAATATAGCGATCCCAGAAATCATTAAATAACCGGAAAATCTCTTTCCGCCGGCTCAGTATTAATGTCATAGTGATCAGCACATAAACCGCACTCAGAATATCGGTCAGCGCCCATAAAATATCGGCCTGAAGGTTAGTGAATAACACAATCGGCGCCAGGTAATAAACCCGGTACAGATTCTTCGCGATTTTATTGGCTCTGGTGTCCCCGAAGAAAAAGTTCACCGCTTTCTCACAGGTAAAATACATGCCGATGGTCGTGGTACAGGCCAGCAGGGTGATAAATATCGCCATAAACCAGCTGCCCGCATCACCGTATGTCACTTTAAATGCCAGCGTGGTCAGGCGTGATGAGGTAATACCGGCGTAATCCACCCACACGTTAGTGGTCAGAATAGCCAGCGCGGTAACAGTACAGATAATAATGGTCAGGAAAACCTCGCCGAAACCCCAGCTGGACTGGCGGATCGGGTGATCGGTTGTTGCTGCCGCATGTGCCACAATACCGTAGCCGGTTCCGGCGTCATTGGAATAAATCCCCCTGGCGATCCCGAAACGGATGGCTTCCATCACAGTTGCTCCGGCAAATCCGCCGACACCGGCAGCCGGTGAAAAGGCCGATTTAAAAATCAGCGCAAATGCAGGCAGGATCTGATCATAATTCATCACCAGCAGAATAACGGCAACGGTCAGATAGGTGATCGCCAGTTTCGGCACCACACTTTCCATTTTGGAGGAAATACCTTTTAATCCGCCGATAATGACACTGGCAATAAAAATAACCATCACCAGCAATGTCAGGTAACTGTCGACATTAAACGCTTCTTCGATAGAGGACGTCGCGGATTCACTCTGTACCAGACAAGTCCACGGCCCGAGCATAAAACAGCATACCGACAATGCAACCGCACCTTTTTTCCAGCCCAGAGCATGTTCCATCACAAATGAGCGGTCACAGACATACTCATCCATCGATTTTTCATATTTGACGCGGTAACGCTGGCCGAGAATAATTTCACAGGCTTTGGTCGCAATTCCGAAAAAAGCAGAAAACCAAAGCCAGAATATCGCGCCCGGCCCGCCCATCGTAATCGCGGTTGCCACCCCGCCGATACTGCCGATACCCACGGTATTCGCCAGCGCGGTACAGGCGGCGGCAAAACTGGATACTGAGCCCGCCCCCTGAATTTGTTCACCGGCATTTTTTTTCTTAAACAACCCGCCGTAGGTATTTTTAATATTAAAACGGAAATTCAGCTGGTATTTAAACCGGAATTTAATGGTCAGCCAGATACCAAGACTGACTAATAAAACCGGCATCGGATAAGTCCAGATAAAATCTGAAAACTGATTAATAATATTAAGAATCGTGTCCATAGTGAGTATCCGGTTTAATTAAACACATCAAGTGCCTGAGTAATATCAGCAATTAAATCTTCGGCAGCTTCGCATCCGGCAGAAATACGGATAAGCCCCTCATGCATACCGAAATCAATCAGTTGCTGCGGTGTAAATTCAGTGCGGAATGCGGTTGCCGGATGCGCCAGAGAGGTGCGGAACCCGCCCAGCGTGCCCAGATAGGTAATAAGATTTAAACGGCGGATAAAAGCATCGACTTTTGTCTGGTCATCAGCGACACGGAAACTGAGCATCGGGCCGCAGCCCTGCAGAAACAGGGATTTCGCTAAATCATGCTGAGGATGTGACGCCAGGCCCGGATAATTCACCTGAGCCACACGCGGGTCACCGCTGAGTGCTTCCGCAATACGCTGTGCATTTTCCATCTGGCGCGATACCCGCATTTCCATTGTCCGGATGCTGCGCAGACAGAGCCAGGCCGTATAAGGATCACTGCATCCTCCCAGCAGGCGGGCTTTCAGCTCAATTTTCTGCATCAGTGCCTGTGAGCAGGTTACCGAGCCGGCGGTTAAATCACTGTGGCCCCCGAAAAATTTGGTCAGGCTGTGGATCACGATATCCGCGCCGTGCTGTAAGGGCTTTATGACAAACGGGGTTGAAAAGGTATTATCCACCACCAGCAGGCAATCATTCGCCCGGCTGATACCGGCAATGGCATCGATATCGACCACTTTAATCAGCGGGTTACTGATAATTTCAGTATACAGCATCACCGTTTCCGGCCGGATGGCGGACTGTACCGACTCCGGTGACAGAAAATCCGCATAGGTTACTGTTACCCCCAGCGGAACCAGAATTAAATCAATCAGTTCGATGGTTTCGCCGTAAATAGCCTCATTCACGACAAGATGGTCGCCCTGTCTGAGCAGGCTCAGCAGTGTTGCTGAGATTGCTGCCATCCCGGAGGCCATAACGGCAGAGACTTCTCCGTCTTCCATCAGTGAAATCGCGGCAGATAAGCTGTCCCGGTTCGGGTTTGCGGTACGGTTATACTGATACTCACCATTGCCGCTGCTGACCGCAAAATAGTGCTGCGTATCCTGCATGGCATAGGCGGTAGCCGGAAAAATAGCGGGCGCATCCGGATGAATATGACCCGGTAAATTCATTTCCCCTGAATACAATAGCTGTGTGCGTTCTTTCATTTTTTATCCTGCTTTTTTAACAATAAATAACAATGCGCACACCCTAAACCTTATAGCTGGAATAAGGTTAAATCCGTAATTCAGGTTATGAGAAGATAATCACAAAATTATTTCCCCGGGAAATAGTATGTTAATTTTAAATCTGATAATTTAAATAAAAGTAATTATTTTACAGGCAGCAATCATGAAGAAATATTTTACTATCGGGGAAACTGCCGCGCTATTAGGCGTTTCAACGCAGACACTGCGTTTTTATGATAAAAAATCCATTCTCAAACCAGGTTATACGGATAATGAAAACGGATACCGTTATTATACATTTGAACAATTTCATTATATCGACAGAATTAAATATCTTCAGAAAATGAATATGAGCCTGAGTGATATTAAAACTATTATGGAAAGTGGCGATAAAAATAAATTGACCGAATATTTAATCCAGGAAAAATCACGTAAATTACAGCAGATGGCAGAATTAAAAAAGACCATTGAAACGCTGGACTGGTATCTGGATTACTTTACCTTCACTGATAATAAACCGCGCAACGGGGCTTTTTATACCACCGAATTACCGGAACGCTGGTGTCTGTTTGTTCCCTGTTATCCGGCAGATCGCCCGATTTCAAAAATGGAACTGCGGCTGGCTGAAATGAAAGCCAGACCGGAAAATCAGTCCCTCGATTATCTGCGGCAATACGCCTATGTGCTGGATTATAAAAACATTATTGAGCAAACCTTCTACCCGTCGAAATACCTGATTTACCTGAAAGAGAAACCGGATTTTGATTCTCCGAATCTGGTGTGTTTACCGGCCGGGTTTTATCTTTGCTGTATCTGTCATTATCTCAGTGAGAATATCGATGCTGAAATGGTGAAACGTTATTTCCACGGAAAAGAAAAACCACGGATGGTTATCGCCAATGAATTTGAAGATAACCTGGTCAGTTATGAATCCGCCCCTTATGAACTGCAATTTCTGATTTCATAATGTACACACAAAAAAATGGCCTGATAATCGTTATTATCAGGCCGTGAGTTGTTATATAAAAACGGGATTATCTGTCGACAACAATATCCTTATTCACCACTTCCGGACCACTGTTGCCAATCATGGTGGCAAATTTCTCAATCGGGTCGGTACGCAGTGCATACAGGCGTTTCAGCGCATATGGATTATCGCCGAGGCGGACTTTCCCCTGAATGGTGGTGACGGCCATCGTCATACCGGCCTGCTGTGCGGCATCCATCGCATCCTGATTATATGCCCCGAAAGGATATGCCAGATAATGCTGTTCGGGGTTCAGTTTCGCCAGAACGCGCTGCGAACGCTGGTAGTCCAGCAGGATCGTGTGTTCCTTACGGCTGAAAATAATCGGGTTTTTGCGGTTATCCAGCCGATGTAAAAAATGCGTATGTGACTGAATATCAAACACATCCCGTGACTGCATCAGCTCCGGCCAGCACATAAACTGCAATCCGTCCGGTGCCCATTTCTGCGGTTTTGATTTCACCCGCGAGGAAATCACAAACAGTGTGGCTTTCTGATCATTCTGCTTCAGGATCGGATATGCATAGCGGTAAACCGATTTCAGGCCATCGTCGAACGTCAGCGCCACCACTTTACCCGGCAGGTTATTTTCCTTCGCCAGATAACCGGCCACATCATCAAGGGAAATCGTCCGGTAACCGGCCTTCTTCAGATAATCCATCTGCGCCTTAAAGGCTTCAACGGATGTGGTGGTCGAGGTATGACGGAAATTCCTGTTTTCACTGTCTTTCAGGATATGATGATACGTCAGGATCGGAATCCCTTTGTCCAGTTCCACATCTGACAGGCGGATGTACGCCAGTCTGTCCGCCAGGCGGATAGTCAGCCAGACAATTTTTTCACCTTCCCGGTTTTCCCTGACCATTTTGGCCAGCACCGGATAACGCAGATCACCAAACAGGGTGGCAACAGGGGATTTAGATTCATCCGGCGAGCCAAACACATTGGTGTTGCTGATGGTTATCAGATAATCATAAATCGGATTATTGAGTTCATTCAGTGTATCCAGCGGCGGCACGACTTTAGGTTTTTTATCTGACAGCTGTTCGCTGCCGATAAAACCGCGATCATTACCAAACTGTAATTCACGGAATTCGCCCTTCATCGGATAAATATAAAAACCGTGTGACGGGTTCAGTTCCGCAACCCCCTGCATCACACCGGCCACCGGAGCAAAAATCACCTGCGGTTCTTTTACCTGAATCAAAACCGGCGGTTCATCTTTCAGTAACCATTCCTGAGAATCAGAAGGCACTTCCGCCGCCCGGCTGACACCGGCGACAGAAAATAAAATCATAAAAATAAACAATACGTTGCGCATAATATGCCCGTTTACCTGCTGTACTGCACAAAAAAGCCCTCCTTAAAAAAGGAGGGCTGTTCAGTCAGTTACATTGCTGTATCACTTACTCTTTGCTGCCACCGAAGCCGGCGTTCAGAAGCTCAGCTAAGTTAGCTGTTGCTTCATCAGCGCTGACCTGCTGTGGTGCTGCCTCGGCAGTTTCTGCCAGGTGACGGCGGCGGATACGATCCTGGTGGTACGCGAAACCGGTACCGGCCGGGATCAGGCGACCCACAATGACGTTCTCTTTCAGACCGCGCAGTTCGTCGCGTTTACCCGCAACGGCCGCTTCGGTCAGAACGCGTGTGGTCTCCTGGAACGATGCCGCAGAGATAAAGGACTCTGTTGCCAGAGACGCTTTGGTGATACCCAGCAGATCACGTTCGAAGGTTGCAGGGATTTTGCCTTCCTGCTCCAGCAGACGGTTTGCCACTTTCACGCGTGCATATTCAACCTGCTCACCTTCGAGGAACTCAGAGCTTCCCGCAGAGGTGATGGTGACTTTACGCAGCATCTGACGAACGATAACTTCGATGTGTTTATCGTTAATCTTAACGCCCTGTAAGCGGTAAACTTCCTGGACTTCGTTCGCGATATAACGTGCAACGGCATTCACGCCGCGCAGACGCAGGATATCGTGCGGTGATTCCGGACCATCAGATACGACGTCACCACGTTCAACCATTTCACCTTCGAACACGTTGAGCTGACGCCATTTCGGAATCATCTCTTCGTAAGGATCGCTGCCGTCGATTGGTGTGATCACCAGACGACGCTTACCTTTGGTCTCTTTACCGAACGAGATGATACCGCTGATTTCAGCCAGGATCGCAGGCTCTTTCGGACGACGCGCTTCGAACAGATCCGCAACGCGCGGCAGACCACCGGTAATATCCTTGGTACCGACAGATTCCTGCGGGATACGTGCCAGCGTGTCACCGGCGGTGATTGCCACGCCGTCATCCAGCTGAACAATCGCTTTACCCGGTAAGAAGTACGCTGCAGGCATATCAGTGTTCGGGATCAGAACATCGTTACCCTGTGCATCGACAATTTTCAGTGCCGGACGCATTTCTTTCGCACTGGTGGTACGTTCTGCAGAATCCAGAACAACCAGTGAGGACAGACCGGTTAATTCATCAGTCTGACGGGTAATGGTCTGGCCGTCGTGCATGTCGGTAAAGCGGATGATACCGGACACTTCACTGACAACCGGCATGGTATGCGGATCCCAGTTAGCGACAGTTTCACCGCCGTTGACGGCTTCACCGTCACCTTTGGAGAGCTGGGCACCGTAAGGTACTTTGTAGCTCTCTTTGGTACGGCCGAATTCGTCGATCAGACGCAGCTCTGTGTTACGGGACGTGATAACCAGTTTGCCCGCAGAGTTCATGATGAACTTCGCGTTGAACAGTTTCAGTGTACCCTTGTTACGGACCTGAATGCTGGATTCCGCAGCAGCACGGGATGCCGCACCACCGATGTGGAACGTACGCATCGTCAGCTGTGTACCCGGTTCACCGATTGACTGTGCCGCGATAACACCCACCGCCTCACCGGCGTTGATGATGTGACCACGCGCCAGGTCACGGCCGTAGCATTTCGCACAAACACCGAAGTCAGTTTCGCAACTAACCACAGAGCGGACTTTCACGCTGTCGACTGAGTTTTCTTCTAACAGGTCACACTGTTTTTCGTGCAGCAGGGTGTTACGCGGGATAAGAATATCCGCAGTACCCGGCTTCAGAATATCTTCAGCAGCCACACGGCCTAATACGCGGTCGCGCAGAGGTTCTTTAACATCACCACCCTCGATAACCGGGGTCATGACGATACCTTCGTGCGTACCACAGTCATCTTCAGTGATGACGAGGTCTTGCGCCACGTCAACCAGACGACGGGTCAGGTAACCGGAGTTTGCTGTTTTCAGTGCGGTATCCGCCAGACCTTTACGTGCACCGTGGGTTGAGATGAAGTACTGGAGTACGTCAAGACCTTCACGGAAGTTCGCGGTGATTGGCGTTTCGATGATGGAACCATCCGGTTTCGCCATCAGACCACGCATACCGGCCAGCTGACGAATCTGTGCAGCAGAACCACGCGCACCGGAGTCGGCCATCATAAAGATACTGTTGAAAGAAACCTGCTGTTCTTCTTCGCCGTCGCGGTTAACCACGGTTTCAACAGACAGGTTTTCCATCATCGCCTTGGCAACACGTTCGTTGGCCGCGGCCCAGATATCGATAACTTTGTTATAACGTTCGCCGGCGGTAACCAGACCAGACTGGAACTGCTCCTGGATTTCTGCCACTTCCGCTTCGGCTTCCGCGATGATCCCGGCTTTTTTCTCCGGAATAACCATGTCATCGATACCAACGGATGCACCTGAACGGGCAGCGTAGGCAAAACCGGTGTACATGATCTGGTCAGCAAAGATAACGGTCGGCTTCAGACCCAGAATACGGTAACAGGTGTTCAGCATTTTGGAGATTGCTTTTTTACCCAGCGGCTGGTTAACCAGTGAGTAAGGCAGACCACGCGGAACGATACGCCATAAGATGGCACGGCCGACAGTGGTATCAATCATGCTGGTACGCTTGGTGATATTACCTTCGCCGTCTTTCACTTCTTCAGTGATACGGACTTTCACACGGGCATGCAGAGACGCATGACCGGCGCGGTATACACGCTCAGCTTCAGTTGAACCGTTCAGTACCATGCCTTCGCCTTTGGCGTTAACACAGTCACGGGTCATGTAGTACAGGCCCAGAACAACGTCCTGAGAAGGTACGATAATCGGATCGCCGCTTGCCGGTGACAGGATGTTGTTGGTGGACATCATCAGGGCACGGGCTTCGAGCTGAGCTTCCAGGGTCAGAGGAACGTGAACCGCCATCTGGTCACCATCGAAGTCGGCGTTATATGCCGCACAAACGAGCGGGTGCAGCTGGATAGCTTTACCTTCGATAAGGATTGGTTCAAACGCCTGAATACCCAGACGGTGAAGTGTCGGTGCACGGTTCAGGAGAACCGGGTGCTCACGGATAACTTCATCCAGGATATCCCATACGACCGCTTCTTCGCGCTCAACCATTTTCTTGGCTGCTTTAATGGTGGTTGCGAGACCACGCAGTTCCAGCTTGCCGTAGATGAACGGTTTGAACAGTTCCAGTGCCATTTTCTTAGGCAGACCGCACTGATGCAGACGCAGGTATGGACCTACGGTGATTACAGAACGACCGGAATAGTCAACACGCTTACCGAGCAGGTTCTGACGGAAACGACCCTGTTTACCTTTGATCATGTCTGCCAGAGATTTCAGCGGACGCTTGTTAGAGCCGGTAATTGCACGACCACGACGGCCGTTATCCAGCAGCGCATCCACGGCTTCCTGCAGCATACGTTTTTCGTTACGTACGATGATGTCAGGTGCAGCCAGATCCAGCAGGCGTTTCAGACGGTTGTTACGGTTGATCACACGACGGTACAGATCGTTCAGATCTGAAGTCGCAAAGCGACCGCCGTCGAGCGGAACTAACGGACGCAGATCCGGTGGTAATACCGGCAGCACTGTCAGGATCATCCACTCAGGTTTGTTACCGGACTGAATGAAGGCTTCCAGCAGCTTGATGCGCTTGGTCAGTTTCTTACGTTTGGTTTCTGAATTGGTTTCATTCAGTTCTTCGCGCAGGTTTTCGACTTCCTGTTCCAGATCCATTGCTTTCAGCAATGCCTGGATGGCTTCCGCACCCATTTTCGCGTCGAATTCATCACCGAACTCTTCCAGAGCGTCGAGATACTGTTCTTCTGTCAGAATCTGGCTGCGCTCAAGGCTGGTCATCCCGCCTTCAACAACAACATAAGATTCAAAGTACAGAACACGTTCGATATCACGCAGCGGCATATCCAGCAGCAGGCCGATACGGGACGGCAGTGATTTCAGGAACCAGATGTGTGCGGTCGGTGATGCCAGTTCGATGTGACCCATGCGCTCACGGCGCACTTTAGTCTGAGTCACTTCAACACCACACTTCTCACAAATCACACCACGGTGTTTCAGACGTTTGTACTTACCGCACAAACATTCGTAATCTTTTACCGGCCCGAAGATACGCGCACAGAAAAGCCCGTCACGCTCAGGTTTGAACGTACGGTAGTTAATGGTTTCCGGCTTTTTCACTTCACCAAATGACCATGAACGAATCATGTCAGGTGAGGCCAGACCAATTTTGATCGCATCAAACTCTTCGGTCTTGGTTTGCGCTTTCAGAAACTTTAATAAGTCTTTCACGAAATGGCTCCTGTCGGAGTTAGACCTGTGAGACAAACGGTCGTCTGTTTGTCCCTTAAACCAGATTTACTGGTGCTGCCCGTGTACCACGGGCAGCCACAACGGTAATTACTCGTCTTCCAGCTCGATATTGATACCGAGGGAACGGATTTCTTTCAGCAATACGTTGAAAGATTCCGGCATTCCCGGCTCCATCTGATGACTGCCGTCGACGATGTTTTTATACATCTTCGTACGACCGTTAACGTCATCCGATTTCACAGTCAGCATCTCCTGGAGGGTGTAAGCGGCACCGTATGCTTCCAGTGCCCACACTTCCATCTCCCCGAAGCGCTGACCACCGAACTGTGCCTTACCACCCAGCGGCTGCTGGGTAACCAGGCTGTAAGAACCGGTAGAACGCGCATGCATCTTGTCATCAACCAAGTGGTTCAGTTTCAGCATGTACATATAGCCGACGGTAACCTGACGCTCGAACTGCTCGCCGGTACGACCATCAAACAGTGTGATCTGACCGGAAGTCGGTAAGCCACCCAGGGTCAGTAATGCTTTGATTTCCTGCTCTTTTGCACCATCGAATACTGGTGTTGCTGTCGGCATACCTTTTTTCAGGTTGTCCGCCAGACGCAGAACTTCTTCATCACTGAAGGTGTTCAGATCCACTTTCTGACGCGGGTCGTTACCCAGGTCATAGGCTTTCTGGATGAATTCACGTAATTTCGCGACTTCCTGCTGCTCTTTGATCATCTGGTTGATTTTGTCACCGATGCCTTTCGCAGCCATACCCAGGTGGGTTTCCAGAATCTGACCGATGTTCATACGCGATGGTACGCCCAGCGGGTTCAGTACGATGTCAACAGGGTTACCTTTTTCATCGTATGGCATATCTTCGATAGGGTTAATTTTTGAGATAACCCCTTTGTTACCGTGACGACCCGCCATTTTATCACCAGGCTGGATCTGACGTTTAACAGCCAGATACACTTTAACGATTTTCAGCACGCCCGGTGCCAGATCATCGCCCTGGGTGATTTTGCGGCGTTTCGCTTCCAGTTTCTTGGCGAACTCAGATTTCAGTTCGTCATACTGTTCTGCCAGCTGTTCTAACTGATTCTGTTTCTCTTCATCAGTCAGAGCCAGTTCTAACCAGCGCTCGCGCGGCAGTTTGTCCAGTTTGTCAGCTTCCATACCGCCGTTGATCAGAACGGAACGGATACGGCTGAACAGACCGGCTTCCAGAATCTGGAGCTCTTCGGTCAGGTCTTTCTTCGCGTCACGCAGCTGCATCTCTTCGATTTCGAGAGCACGCTTGTCTTTTTCCACGCCATCGCGGGTAAAGACCTGGACGTCGATAACAGTACCGGAAACACCATTCGGTACGCGCAGAGATGAATCTTTCACGTCTGACGCTTTTTCACCGAAGATAGCACGCAGCAGTTTCTCTTCCGGGGTTAACTGTGTTTCACCTTTCGGTGTCACTTTACCGACCAGAATGTCGCCGCCTTTCACTTCCGCACCGATATACACGATACCGGATTCATCCAGTTTGGAGAGAGCCGCTTCACCCACGTTAGGGATGTCCGCAGTGATCTCTTCAGGCCCCAGTTTGGTGTCACGGGACACACAAGCCAGTTCCTGGATGTGGATAGTGGTGAAACGGTCTTCCTGAACAACACGCTCGGACACGAGGATGGAGTCTTCGAAGTTGTAACCGTTCCATGGCATAAATGCCACACGCATGTTCTGACCCAGTGCCAGTTCGCCGAGGTCAGTTGACGGACCATCAGCCAGCACGTCACCGCGCTCAACCGGCTCACCCAGCGATACGCAAGGAGTCTGGTTGATACAGGTGTTCTGGTTAGAACGGGTATATTTGGTCAGGCTGTAGATGTCGATGCCCGCTTCGCCGGCATACATTTCATCTTCATTTACCTTGATAACGATACGTGATGCGTCAACGTACTGAACAGTACCGCCGCGTTTGGCTACGGCTGTAACACCGGAGTCAACGGCTACCGCACGTTCCATACCGGTACCAACCAGCGGTTTGTCAGCGCGCAGAGTCGGAACCGCCTGACGTTGCATGTTCGCACCCATCAATGCACGGTTGGCGTCATCGTGTTCCAGGAACGGGATCAGGGATGCACCGACAGAAACCACCTGCTGGGTGGAAACGTCCATGTACTGAACCTGATCACGGCTGAATAAGCTGGATTCACCTTTGTTACGGCAGGTGATCAGTTCATCAACGAAGTGGCCGTCGTCATCTAATACGGTGTTTGCCTGTGCAATGATGAAGTTACCTTCTTCGATTGCAGACAGATAATGAATTTCATCAGTAACAACATCGTCACGCACTAAACGGTACGGGGTTTCCAGGAAACCATATTCGTTAGTCTGTGCATAAACAGATAAGGAGTTGATCAGACCGATGTTCGGACCTTCAGGGGTCTCGATAGGACATACGCGACCGTAGTGAGTCGGGTGAACGTCTCGGACTTCGAAGCCGGCACGTTCACGGGTCAGACCACCCGGGCCTAATGCTGAGATACGGCGTTTGTGCGTAATTTCTGACAGCGGGTTGTTCTGGTCCATAAACTGGGACAGCTGGCTGGAACCAAAGAACTCTTTAACCGCAGCAGAAATCGGCTTGGCGTTGATCATATCCTGAGGCATCAGGTTATCCAGATCACCCAGAGACAGACGCTCTTTCACTGCACGCTCAACACGGACCAGACCCACACGGAACTGGTTCTCTGCCATTTCACCGACAGAACGGATACGACGGTTACCTAAGTGGTCGATATCGTCCACTTCACCGCGGCCGTTACGGATGTCGATCAGTTTCTTCATGACATCAGTAATGTCCTGCTGGCTCAGGATCCCGGTACCGTCAGAGTCATCACGACCCAGTGAACGGTTGAACTTCATGCGGCCGACCGCAGACAGATCATAACGATCTTCAGAGAAGAACAGGTTCTCGAACAGGTTTTCAGCAGCTTCGCGGGTTGGCGGCTCACCAGGACGCATCATGCGGTAGATTTCTACCAGTGCGCTTAAACGATCGTTGGTCGGATCCACACGCAGGGTTTCTGACATGTAGGCGCCGTGATCCAGGTCGTTGGTGAACAGGGTTTCAATGGTTTTGTGACCGGACTGGCTCAGACGCGCCAGCAGATCCAGTGACATTTCCATGTTCGCCGCACAGATTAATTCGCCGGTCGCTTCATCGATGTAATCACGCGCAACCACTTTGCCTGCGATATATTCAACAGGAACTTCAATCTGGCTGACTTCGTCTTTTTCCAGCTGGCGGATATGACGGGCAGTGATACGACGGCCTTTCTCAATATAAACTTTACCGTTCGCTTCGATATCGAAGGACGCAGTTTCACCACGCAGACGCTCAGGAATGAGGGTCATGGTCAGTTTATTATTGCGGATTTCAAAGGTGGTTTTTTCGAAGAACAGGTTCAGAATGTCTTCGGTGCTGAAATTCATCGCACGCAGAATGATCGAAGCCGGTAATTTACGGCGGCGGTCAATACGGACAAATAAGTTGTCTTTCGGATCGAACTCGAAATCCAGCCATGAACCACGGTAAGGAATGATACGTGCGTTATACAGCACTTTACCGGAAGAGTGTGTTTTACCTTTGTCACTGTCAAAGAACACGCCCGGGCTGCGGTGTAACTGAGAAACGATAACACGCTCAGTACCGTTGATAACGAACGTTCCGTTTTCGGTCATGAGCGGAATCTCGCCCATGTAAACTTCCTGTTCTTTAATATCTTTAACTGTGCCTTCCGGTGCTTCACGCTCGTAAACAACCAGACGCAGTTTTACGCGCAGTGGTGCGGAAAAGGTTACGCCGCGGATCTGACATTCTTTAACGTCAAATACCGGCTCACCCAGACGGAAGCTGACATATTGCAGTTCAGCATTGCCACTGTAGCTCTGAATCGGGAAAACGGAACGGAACGCGGCTTCCAGGCCGTTCTGACCGTCCGGATCGAGTTCAATGAATTTCTGGAATGAATCCAGCTGGATAGAAAGGAGATAAGGTACATCCAGCACTTGCGGACGTTTACCAAAATCCTTACGAATACGTTTCTTCTCGGTATAGGAGTAAACCATAGGGTTCCTCAGCTCGCTTGATCAGTGACCCGGCCTGCCCGTATCGGACGGACAGTCGCTACAACTATCTAATTTGGACAGAAAATTGAACATTTTCTGTTAATACCCATTGCTATTACTCTTAAATCATTTCATTGCGCTGCTGACTACCGAGCTACCCGAGCGAATCGCAGTCATAAACACAGTATATTAAGTCGTCAATAGCAAAAAGTATTCGGAGAGTTTGCGGGTGTCAGATAACACAACTGTTACCCCGGAAACACACGCATGCGCATTAGCGCAAAAAGGCTGGTGACCAATAAGTCACCAGCCATCAGCCATTTTCAGGCTGCTACTGCAAAAAGTGGCTTATTTAACTTCAACTTCCGCGCCAGCTTCTTCCAGAGATTTTTTCAGAGTTTCAGCTTCATCTTTGCTCACACCTTCTTTCAGTGCAGCAGGTGCGCTTTCAACTAAGTCTTTAGCTTCTTTCAGGCCCAGACCAGTTGCGCCGCGAACAGCTTTGATTACTGCAACTTTGTTAGCGCCTGCAGCTTTCAGAATAACGTCGAACTCAGTTTTCTCTTCAGCAGCTTCAGCAGGACCCGCAGCAACTGCTACAGCAGCAGCAGCAGAAACGCCGAATTTTTCTTCCATCATGGTGATCAGTTCAACAACGTCCATTACAGACATTTCAGCAACTGCGTCCAGGATTTGTTCTTTAGTGATAGACATACGATATGTTCCTAAAATTCAGAATAAGTTTATACGTTAAAAAGCAACGAAGAAAAGAAAGGGCAATTAAGCTGCTTCTTTCTGATCGCGTAACGCTGCCAGAGTGCGAACCAGTTTGCCTGCAGAGGCTTCTTTCATGGTTGCCATCAGGCGCGCGATTGCTTCTTCGTAAGTCGGGAGTGTTGCTAAGCGATCGATATCTTTCGCTGCAATTAACTCACCTTCAAAGGCTGCGGCTTTAATCTCGAATGCAGGGTTCGCTTTCGCGAATTCTTTGAACAGACGAGCAGCAGCGCCCGGATGTTCATGAGAAAATGCAATCAAGGTAGGACCGACGAATACGTCTTTCAGGCACTCAGAAGAGGTACCTTCAACAGCACGACGCAGCAGGGTGTTACGTACTACACGTACAGTAACGCCAGCTTCACGACATGCTTTACGCAGACCGGTCATTTTATCTACAGTCACACCACGGGAATCCGCGACAACTGCAGACAGCGCACCTTTGGCAACTTCGCTGACTTCAGCAACAATCGCTTGTTTGTCTTGAAGATTTAATGCCATTAGCTTCTTGCTCCTGGTTTAGCCGGGTAATACAACCCCGGAACTCACTTCACTCAGCACCGGAAGGTGGAGAGCGCTAAAACACGGTGAGCAGAATACTCGAATAAAATTCTTGTGGCTCTGTCACCGTCTACGCAGGAAAATTAAGTAATCACTTACACCTGCGGTCTTGGACGGGGCCCGGAAAAGGCCGGGCTCCAACCGAAATTCTGGCTGTGCCTGATTCTGTGATAATTTCACTAAATCAAATACAGCAAACATTGGGCGTCAGATTCTACAGAAACCTGACCCCAATGTAAAGCGCTTACTATCCGCAGATATTAAGCAGCAGCAGTCAGACCAGACTGGTCGATTGCAACACCCGCACCCATGGTGGTAGACAGGCTGATTTTCTTGATGTACACGCCTTTCGCTGAAGATGGTTTTGCTTTTTTCAGCGCAACCAGCAGAGCTTCCAGGTTTTCTTTCAGTTTATCAGTGTCGAAATCTACTTTACCGATAGTGGTGTGGATGATCCCGTTTTTGTCGTTACGGTAACGAACCTGACCCGCTTTAGCGTTGTTCACAGCTTCAGCAACGTTAGGCGTTACAGTACCCACTTTCGGGTTTGGCATCAGGCCGCGCGGGCCTAAGATCTGACCTAATTGGCCAACAACGCGCATTGCATCCGGAGATGCGATAACAACGTCGAAGTCCATTTCGCCGGCTTTGATTTTGTCAGCCAGGTCTTCCATACCAACCAGTTCTGCACCTGCAGCTTTAGCAGCTTCAGCGTTAGCGCCCTGTGCGAACACAGCTACGCGGACAGAACGACCGGTACCGTTTGGCAGTACAGTTGCACCGCGAACGTTTTGGTCAGATTTACGTGCATCGATACCCAGGTTAACGGCAACGTCAACGCTTTCAACGAATTTAGCAGTCGCTAATTCTTTCAGCAGGGCTACGGCTTCATTGATGTCGTACAGTTTGGTAGCATCAACTTTTTCACGGATATTGCGCATGCGCTTGGTCAGTTTAGCCATCGATTAACCCTCCACTACCAGGCCCATGGAACGAGCAGTACCTTCGATAGAACGCATCATAGCTTCTACATCGGCACCAGTCATATCCGCTGCTTTAGTCTCAGCAATCTCACGAACCTGAGCAGAAGTAATTTTACCTACTTTCTCTTTGTTCGGTTTGCCGGAACCAGATTTCAGACCTGCAGCTTTCTTCAGTAAAACTGCCGCTGGCGGAGTTTTAGTGATGAAAGTGAAAGAACGGTCAGCATAAACGGTGATAACAACCGGGATTGGTAAACCTTTTTCCATGCTGTCTGTTTTGGCGTTAAACGCTTTACAGAATTCCATGATGTTCACACCCTGCTGACCCAGTGCTGGACCAACCGGTGGACTTGGGTTTGCCATACCAGCTGCAACCTGCAGTTTGATATAGGCTTGTACTTTCTTAGCCATTTAAAAATCCTCAATGTGGGTAATAGCGCCGGTTATCCCGGCTCCCCTATGAATACAGGCCCGCGTGAAAACGCGAACCCCTGAAAAACAAAAGGCGCGAAATTGTAGATAAATTTCCCGCCCTTTGCAAGCCCGGAAAAAAAACCGTTACGGTTTTTCGACCTGACTGAAATCCAGTTCGACCGGTGTTGCACGACCAAAAATAGAGACTGATACCTTCAGGCGGCTCTTCTCGTAGTCGACTTCTTCAACAACACCGTTAAAGTCTGCAAACGGACCATCGGAAACACGGACCATTTCGCCCGGCTCGAACAGCGTTTTCGGACGCGGCTTATCACCCACCTGCTGCAGGCGGTTCATAATCGCATCAACTTCTTTATCGCTGATCGGTGCAGGACGATCGGATGTTCCGCCGATGAATCCCATTACACGCGGTACGTTACGCACCAGATGCCAGGATGCATCGTTCATCGCCATCTGAACCAGGACATAGCCCGGGAAGAATTTGCGCTCACTTTTGCGGCGCTGACCGCTGCGGATCTCGACGACTTCTTCCGTTGGCACCATGACTTCGCCAAATGAATCTTCCATCCCGTTGATTTTGATATGTTCACGCAGAGACTGCGCAACCCGGCTCTCGAATCCGGAGAAAGCCTGGATGACATACCAACGTTTTTTAGGAGAATCCGACATCTTTAGAACCTCAGAAGGATGTTATATAGGAAACAAGACGGACAAGGATACCATCAAGGCCCCATAACACTAACGACATAACCGCTGTGACTGCCGCAACGATCAGTGTTGTATGCAGTGTTTCCTGACGTGTAGGCCAGATCACTTTACGCATTTCAACCCGTGCTTCGCGGGCAAAAGTCAGTGTCGCTTTGCCTTTCGTTGTCCACAGTGCAATACCACCGGCTAATGCGATGACGACAACAACTGCCAGCGCACGCAGCGCGAGATTAAATTCGCGGAAGTAGTAGTTACCGCCGATAGCAGCGATCAGCAGAACTGCGACCACTAACCATTTGGCAATGTCAGCACCACGGCCGTTTTGTTGAGCTTCGCTATTCGCACTCATAAACCAACCTGTAACCATGAAATAAAAAAGTCAGCCGGACTGCCTCGCTGTTGCAAAACAAATCAGACCAAAATTAGGGACAGATGCAATTGTATCTGACTTGGCGTCATAATCCAGCATGAGTTTCGTATTCTTCGAGATACTCACCATTCGTTGCGTGAGAGCCTATCTCACCAGTAGTTGATGATCAACTAGTGATGAGATAGGTTCTTCATAAAACAACGCAGAAAAAGGGCATCAAATGATGCCCTTTTTAGGATTATTACATCCGT